>NZ_CDRVFO010000004.1:0-372215 GCF_977070485.1 Lelliottia jeotgali | reverse complement strand
CGCGCCGGCTATAAATCCGGAAAGAGGGGATGATTTGATCGTTTTTTAGCCGAATCACCGTTTTGAAATCGGCAAGGGCTGGAGTCAGCCAGAAATACCTGACTACTTCAGACCATCCTTAGAGGGCGCAAATGGTGCTGAAGTTGCAGAAACTGTCCGATATTCCCTCAAAGCTGTTGATGAAACGCGAGCGGTAATTGGCCAGTGCATCAGGGAGCTCATGAGGGACGTGAGGCGCTGATTGACAGGGGGGTCGTAGCCATATTGCTCCTATGGCGTTCAACTGTCTAATTTCGTCACGAGCTGCAAATTCAAGGGCCGCCACGCGCGGGCGACGGCATCACCACTCGTCTGGTCATAGCTCGATTTGTGGAACATACGTTCGTAGAACTAGACAGATGTCCTGTAAGCAGACGACCCCCCCTCATCGTCGCTTGAACAGGAGAGTCTAATGAAGGCCATCGTTTACAACGGGCCACGCGACGTCAGCGTGCAAAATGTCCCAGACGCCAAGATCGAAAAACCTACCGACGCCGTAGTGCGCATCACCACTACCAATATCTGCGGCTCTGACCTGCATATGTACGAGGGCCGCACCTCGATGGAGACGGGACGTGTTTTCGGTCACGAGAACCTCGGAGAAGTCATCGAAGTCGGCGCCGGCGTAGATCGCATCAAGGTAGGTGATCGCGTCTGTTTGCCATTTAATATCGGCTGCGGTTTCTGCGAAAACTGTGAAAAAGGTTTGACCGGTTTCTGCCTCACGGCCAACCCCGGCAGTGCTGGTGCTGCTTACGGGTTTGCCGATATGGGCTCATACCAGGGTGGTCAAGCAGAACTGCTGCGTGTGCCATATGCGGACTTCAATTGCCTGGTGCTGCCAGAGGATGCGCAAGAGAAAGAAAACGACTACGTCATGCTGTCAGACATATTCCCCACCGGATGGCATGCCACTGAACTGGCTGGCCTGATGCCAGGTGAAAGCATCGCCATTTACGGTGCAGGGCCAGTGGGCCTGATGGCAGCTCATGCCGCGATGATCAAAGGCGCCTCGCAAGTGTTCGTGGTCGACAACCATCCGGATCGATTGAAATTGGCCGCGCAGATGGGGGCCACGCCAATCAACTCCCTGGAGAACGAGGCGGTTGATCAGATCCTCAACCTGACTCACGGCAAAGGCACTGATCGAGGTTGTGAGTGTGTGGGGTACCAGTGCTGTGACAAACACGGCCATGAGGTCAATCACCTGACGATGAACAACCTGGTAGCTTCCACCAAGGCCACGGGTGGCATCGGCGTCGTCGGGGTGTTTGTTCCTCAGGATCCAGGCGCGAAAAATGAACTGGCGAAGGAAGGCAAAATGGCCTTCGATTTCGGCGCGTTCTGGTTCAAGGGCCAGCAGATACGCACCGGGCAAGCCAACGTCAAAGCCTATAACCGCAGGCTTGCGGAGCTGATCCATCACGACCGCGCCAAGCCTTCGCAGATCATCTCTCACAGCCTGAAATTGGCGGAAGGGCCCGATGCGTACAAGCATTTCGATGCGCGAGATGAGGGTTGGACAAAGGTCATTCTGAAGCCGGCAGCCTGATCGAACGGCTGTATGGATCTGACGCCCTGACGATATCGCCGGGCGTCAGCCCAAAGACCCGCCTACTCGCGCTTACAGTATGGCCGCTATGTATTTACCGACCACATACCACCTGTCGTCCGCTCGAAATGCGAGCGCGGTTGTTGCGCAAGATGATCAAGGGAAAAATGGTAAGCGTACTGACTTCGATGGTCGACCCGCTGCGCTTTCCGGGTGGGGAGATCGTCGACCTTTACAGTCAACGCTGGGAAATTGAGCTGGGCTATCGGGCGATCAAGCAGAGACTGCTGGGCGGCGAATATACCCTGAGAAGCAAGACGCCAGAGATGATCGCTCAAGAGCTATGGGGTGTGCTGCTGGGCTACAACCTTTTGCGCTACCAGATGGTACTGATGTCCAGGCAGTGTTCCGGTGTGTACCCCTGCGAAATGAGTTTCACTGCCTGCAGTTGGGCCATCTTGGGGTTGCTGCATGGCACGTCACTGAACCATCCCGGCAACTTGCCAGGATTTCTGAGAGATTTGCAGGCATCAGCCGCTCGATATGTTTTACCCCATCGGCGACCTGATCGATGGTTCTCACGCGCAGTCGTTGGACATGCTGTCGAAACGACACATAGACGGCACCTCGTGCGAATTGAGACTCGCACGGCTCCCCATGTTCATTTGTCAAGGCTAAGTAGAGATGTCGCTATGGCGGCTAAGTAGAAATGTCATTATGCCCTCGTCGGGATTGCGTTGGGAGCAAACGATCGAATGGCGCGACCATAGACTATTGCTTGGGCGGTAGGCGTAGCATTACCAGGTCTCGGTGTACGTCAGTTCCACATAAAAATTGCGTTTCACCCACCACGACAAAACCATGCTTTTTATAGAACGCCTGTGCCCGAAGGTTCTGATCAGCAACTGTTAACCTGAACGCTCCGTGATAGCTGGCAATGGCTTGCTCGACCAAAGCACTTGCTGCGCCTGTGCCATGAAGGGCTGGGTAGATATAGCATCGCTTAAGCTCAGCTGTCTGAGCGGCGTCGGCTGCTTCAACGCCAATAGGCTCCGGATGCAGATCCAACATCGCGATGCCTTGCACCTTGGAATCGGACTCCACTACCCAGCAGCGGTAGCTCGTATCTTCGAGCATCGCGGCGATATGGCCGGGCTGCAGCGTAGCAGTCACATAGGCATTGATGTCTTCCTGACGAGTTCGGGGCGGACATGCCAAAGCAAAGGTCTGGTGAAGCAATGCGCTAATGCTCTCAGCATCCCAAGCTTGAGCTTGCCGGATAGTAAATTGACCGGTATTGAAGTGAGCATCAGTGCTGCGAGTAGGGAGCAATTGAGTGGTCTTGACGTAAACCCAAGCTCTTTTTCCAGATGCAAGAGTTACCTCTTGGCGCTCATAGTCCGCAACTTCGTAACGATCTGCTCCCGCCAGCTCGACAGCCGTGACCCGAAACACGGTGCCAGGCACAAAATCATCACTGTCGCCGCTTACAGCCACAATTGGATGATAACGCTCACCGCTAGTGGCCAGCACATCGGGATCTGTGATCTCCGGCATTGTTTTTCGAGACAGCGCCTGGCCTACCAAAGCGCGGGAGCCCGCATGCGCAAAAACAGCGCCAGCAAACGGCTTACCTTTGGGCATGTGTTTGATACAGTTGAAGATGAACTCTGCGACAGACATGGCTGAGCCGGTCCGCCTTGAAGCCCATTGGTTAGGCGGGCGGACGCGTGAAACACGGTTTGCGGTGTGAGGAGTTTTTGGAGGTTTCATAACCGTGCTGGTCACCGCGTCTATCCTTGCGAGCTCTATAGTTTTCACCCATCCGGCTCAGTCACCGTCTTCCTGGTACATTCAGCGCTCCCTGCGAGAATGCCTTCTGGCTCGTGATACCGACCAGCAGCTTCGGCTTTGGCAAGAAACCTTCCCTGGAATTGAGCACGAGGATTGGATTCCAAAGTAGCCCTGGCTTCTTGAGTCAACTGCTCTATAGCCTTCCATTTCTCGGTCTTCACTTTGCGTCGTCCCTTCATAACTACTCCGCTATTGATGCTTCAGATAAGGCCCATAAACGAATCGTGGTGCTTTGCTCGTTGGCTTTCGCATTTCTCATGCCGATGAGCTACCTATCGCCGAAGGTCGCGTGCTTCCGAGAACAACGTGCAGATTGGAGCCAAATTTTTATCAAGATCGTCTCTCAATGAATAGGTGGCTCCACTTGCCACTTGATAGACGAGGCAATGCGATCCGTCCATCGGATCTGCGACGATTGCCACCTTTACAAGCGGCTCCATAAGCCAGATGGGCTGCCCATTGACATGAGGTGGTGTGACCAACTGAACCTGCTCTACCCACACACGGTCGGACTGCGCATCGATGAACTGCTTGAGCTCGTGTGCGTGGTACATCATGAACATGCTGGCAAAATTCTCACGTCTAGACCTATGCACGACCTGCATATAAAACCAAGGCATCAACAGCTCCTGCTCAACGTAGCTCCACAGTCGCTGCCCTGCGGGAGACGCTGGCTCATCGGGCAGGTCAAAGGCAATTTCGGCACGCGGGTAGGTTGTGAACATAGCAGCCCCCAAAAATGAACACTATAGATTGTAGCCCTATAGGATTCGATAGCGCTTCATCGTTCCTTTTGTGGGAACGGCAAATTGGAACTCAGCATCGCGTTCGGTCAGGCGCTCAAAAAGGTCCGTAGCAGTAGAAATCTCACGCAAGAAGATTTCTCTACAGTAAGCAGCCGCACGTACCTCAGCTCTCTGGAGCGGGGCCTGAAAAGCCCAACTCTGGAGAAAATTGATCAGATTGCGGGAGCGTTGGGCGTGCACCCCCTAACCATCCTCGTGGCCGCCTACGTTGACAGGGAAGAGCATCAGGACGTTGATCGTCTCTTCCAGAAAATCAGAAGCGAGCTGATTGAAGTAAGCTCTGCTGAATCAGCATCAAAGAGAAAACAGCGAGGGGTGTAGCTTCTTCGCAAGCCTGACCCGTCCGGAGCAAGAGAAAGGCACCTAGCGACTCAGTCCTGAGCTCTATCCGAGCTTATCTTCGCCTGGGCTGGTCCCGGCACGGGCTGCTAGGGCCGCAGCAAGCGATGACAGAGAATATCGATCAAGTAGAGTTTTGAAGTTTCGTTTCGTGAACTCATCAATCGCTGACGATTTTTTCTCCAAGAGTGCGCACGCTGGATGACCTTTTCTCCAAGAATTACCATCTTCCACGACTTAAACTCCACGATTTACCTCCCGCCCGGTTAAAATCCGCCCCAAAACCTGCTGAATTCTCCGAGAATTATCTCCATGCGGGATCAGACCTAATATGGCGGAGGGCGGGGCATGGCGGTAGGCGTACCGGAAAACGAGGTGTTTGCTGCGGCCGATGCGGTGCTGGCCCGTGGCGAGCGGCCGACGGTGGAGCGAGTGCGCTTAGAGCTCGGGCGCGGCAGCCCGGCGCGGGTTGGCGCTTTGCTCGATCAATGGTGGGAGCATCTGGCCGGGCGCCTACGCGGCGAAACGCGCCTGCCGGGCCTGCCGACGGAAGTCGCACAGGCCTTCGTGGCCATCTGGCAGCAGGCCATCACTCTGGCTCAAGGCGTGACAGAGCAGGCGTTGGCCAGCCAGCGTCAGGTCCTGGCTGAGGAGCGCGAAGCGCTGGGGGCGCTGGAGGCGCGCTCGCGCCTAGACGTTGCTCAGGCCCGTCAGCAGACGGCGGACGCAGTGACAGGGCGGCAGAGCGCAGAAACCCGCCTAGCCGATCTTGAACAGTTGCTGACCCAACGCCTGGCGCAGATCGACGACCTGCGCAGCCAGCGCGACGAACTCCAGGCGCAGCGTGACGAGGTGCGTCTGCAATTGACCGAAGCCCACCTGCTATTGCAGGAGAGCCGTGCACAGGCCGAGCAAGCGCGCAGCGAAGAGCAGCGCTACACGCGTGACGTCGAGGAACGTGCCTATCGCGAAATTGATCGGGTGCGCGAAGAGAGCAAGGCTTTGACCACCCAGTTCAAAACGAGCCAAAACCATGTATACACCTTGCAGCAATCCCTGCAGGCCATACAGGTTGAGCTGAGTAACGCACGCGAGCAACGGGCCACTGCGCTGAGTGAACTGCATACGCTATCGGAACAGCTGGAAGAGCACCGCTCAGCCAGAGTGAAGGCGAGCGAACACCACGACGAGTTGCAGCAGCGTTTGCAGCAGCGGGAAGCACACCTGGCGCTCGCACGTGAGCAGCATGCTGCCGCCAATGCGCGTGCTGAGACACTCGCTGAGACGCTTGCCGCTCAAGGCTCTCCTGCGACGGATGCCTCGCGTCGTCCTCGCAAAAAAACGCCGAAAAATGCGTGACTGCGGGATGAGGGAGGACCGGCGGCCCTGATCAAGTCTTTCGACCGACTTCAGCCGACCTAACATTCACGGTTGATAAAGCCTGAAACCAGTCGCTCTCTCAGGTCACTGAGCGTGCGCCTGAGCAATGATGTCATTTTGCCGGTTCGGTACTTCATAAAACATTGGGGTCGGTGTAGGATCGAACCTTTGCGGTTGCTACCGCATGCCCTTGATGTGTGGTGCTTTTGTGGCCCGAGTACACAGCTAGGGCGTCAAAAGCGAAGCAGCAAGGCATGTGTTTCGCCTAGCTCGTTGAAGTGAACTCCAAGCAGGGATGCAGCAAGATGCCAACCGGCAGCGCAATTATTATTGGGGTTAATCCGAGAGAAGCAAATCTCAAGCGAAAAGTGCGCGAGCATTTGCATCAGCTAGGTTTCACGAGGACCCAAGAAGGGGCTCTGTGTCCGCCTGGAAATGGCAAGGACGCGATCCGTGCTTTGCACGGTGCCCAGCGCGAAGAACGGCTCAGCGCCAGCGAGCGCTTTATCGCGCGCAACACCGCGAAACTGATGCCATATTTTGCCAGTGGCGGCGAGGTTGTACCGGAAAAAATCTCTCCGGTGCTTGAGCGTGTGGCGTCCGGCACATGGCAAAGTGACCTCTTTCGGCTGGCGTCGTTGTCTTGGTCAGTTCCAGTGTCCAATGGCTTTGGTAGGCGCTTGCGTTATCTAGTCTGGGACCAGGCAAATGGCAAACTGATGGGATTGATTGCCATCGGTGATCCGGTTTTCAATCTTGGCGTCAGAGACAAATTCATTGGCTGGGATACCGCGGACAGGGCAGCGCGGCTGGTCAACTTGATGGATGCCTATGTCCTGGGCGCGGTCCCTCCATACAACGCTTTGCTAGGCGGTAAATTGGTCGCGTGCCTGCTTCGCAGTCGGGACATTTATGATGACTTCGCCGCCGCCTACGGCGGCTCGACGGGCATCATCTCGCAAACCGAGAAAAATGCGCGCCTGCTGGCTGTAGTGACGACCTCGTCGATGGGACGCTCAGCGGTCTATAACCGATTGAAGCTGGATGGTACGGAGTACCTCAAGTCCATTGGCTTTACCGGAGGCTGGGGACATTTCCATATACCCGACTGGTTGTTCATTGAACTGCGCGACTATCTTCGCGAGCTTGACCATCAATATGCCGACCAACACGCCTTCGGCCAGGGGCCTAATTGGCGGTTGCGCACCACGCGCGCGGCACTCAAGGCGCTGGGCTTCAAGGACGACCTGATGCGTCACGGCATTCAGCGCGAAGTCTTCATCTGTCAACTGGCCGGCAACGCCGCAAAGCTCTTGCAGGGCGGCACTGGAATACCGCACACCCAATCGCTGTTGTCGGTGGCTGAGATCGGTGATTTGGCGCTCAATCGTTGGATGATTCCACGCTCAAGAAGCAGGCCCGAATTTCGCGATTGGCAGCCGATGGATCTCGTTCACCTCTACGGCAGCCAGGCGAGCCTTTTTTCAGCGCGCAGCCACGTTGCCACGACGTCGCGCTTAATTGTCGGTTTGCGCGGTTAACTGCGAAGGGTATGAGCGATGGATTGCGCCATAGATCCGGTTACGAATAAGTCAATTACCGCCGATATCGCGTCAAGCACTGGCTATTACATTTGTTCCTACTGCCGAAGGCGGGTCGGGCTCCGTTCGGGGACAACGCGAAAAAACTACTTCGCCCATTGGCCTGGCGTGTCCTCCAACGCCTGTGCCTATTTCATGTCGGGACCACTGAGTCATGGCAGTGATGACAAGGTTCAGATCCCGTCAACTCGGCAGATAGACCTTCGCCTGCTGATCAAAAAAGGTCAGAACGCCGGATCGTGGTCGCTTGAACTGGTCCTGCCACCCTGCAAAGCGTGTCATGCCTACCTCAAGCTTGATGTCGGTGGCAGGGTACAAAAGCTCGACATGCGCGGGATGAGCTCAGGCTTCAGAGTCATGGCCGAGCCGTCGGCGAGCGATTACAAGATCCTGTCCTTCGAAGGCAAACCGGACCCTTCGTTCGTTGCAGGCGTTGCGCGGACGTGCGCGGGCTTACCTGCATGGGGCGCAGCCGCATTTACTGCCATGGGGCGGGGCACCGAAAGCGGATTTCCCCGTGCACAAGCACTCAATCGCTGCGACACCTATGCCCTGTTATGGCTGGCACCAGTAGCCCCGGAGTTTCCTGAAGAACTGTTGGTGGAGAGGCTCAAACCGCGCCAGGGCTGGAATTTGGCCTTGGTCACCGTGCCGGAATCCCCTTCAGACAACTGCACCAGATGGCTGGAAGATTTTACCCAACTGAGTGTGATGCCGGCGGTACCAGCCATCACCACCATCTGGCCATTCCTGAGTCGCAATACCAGCATCAATACGGTCGAGTACATCGAGACCGTCGCGGTCATCCTGGCCGCTCACCGGATGCCGGGAGGGGCAAACGACGGCGGGCCGACCTTACAAGCTGTGAATCAGTATGATCGCTGTTCTGCATCCGCCCCTGATCGATCACCCGCGCTCTTCACCCTGATTCGCGGGGGAAGCGAAGAATTCAGGGTCGGCAAAACGGGTCACCCGGACGTCGACAAGTTTTACAACCGGAGCACGTCGCTGGGACGCAGCTTTCAACACCCGACGGTGGATCTGGTGTTCACTGACGAGCGTGGCGAATGTCTGGTTGCCTCATTAAACCGTAGGCAAACCCAATCCTATGTGATGGCCACGCGAGCGCGGAAGTTGCATTTTGACTCCCTCATAATGCCGAGAGGTGCCATCGGCAGGCTTGAGGTAGTTTCACCCTGTGGGCGCAAAGAATACCGCCGACTGGTGTCGAGCGAAGCGTCGGCAAATGGCGCTGCACAGCCATGCCAATTGCCGCCCGCAATGAACAGCCTGCTCAAACAACACCTCACCGACCCGCAATACCAGGTGTCTTTAGATTTCGAAGGATTTGGCCGGTTGGTCATCAGTGCGTCTCAGCCGCTGGCCGATCCTACACCCGCGTTGCTGTCACTCAGCCGGCCCTTGCGCTTGCGCTTGCAGAGCTTTCTATCCCAGCTTCATGTCGGTGGCGTAACCACACTAACTGGCAGTGACCAGATGCTGGTCAGTGCGTTTAGCGCATCCGTGCCTCGGCCGGAACTGCTTCCTCATTATCGTCAACTGGTGGCAGATGTGCGCGCCTGTGGATTTGATATTCGTTATTCAGGAGATGGGGTCTCGCGATGAGCTACCTGTACAGCCGAGAGGCACGAGAGCAGATTTCAGCGCTTGGGGTCACGCTGATCACCGAGTTCATCGAAGAGGTACCCCATACCCTTCGCAAGCCGGTTTTTGACCGTCAGGCCTCAATCCCCGGGTTCAGGCGAGGGTCTCCACCAGAATTCAAGGAGAAACAACGCCGGTTGATTGGGCACCTGGTGCATCCCCAGCCGGGACAGAAAGGGGAGGCCGACTGGAAAGCTTTCGCTAACCTGTGGGTAGCGTGGGCAAGGAGCCGCATGGACAGCGCATTTCCAGTGCCAGACACAGCGGACACAGGGGTCAGCTTTTTCAAGCGATTAGCTGAACTGTACCCTGATGTCCCTAGGGAAACCGTCGAGCGGCTGGCCGTGTACAGCGGCTTCACTGATGACCCGGGGATGCAGGCCGTCTTGAACAGCTTTCATCCTGCGTCCACGCTGGCCAGGGATCGGATGATCGATGGCTTACCGGGGCGTTTGGATAAAATCGAGGGTTATTTTGAGCTGGCCGAAACAGCGGCAGAGGAAACTGCTGAGCGCATCGACCAACTGGAAAACACTGCCACTGCAACTGGTAAAGCGATCAAACAACTGACGGGTAGTTTGGCTGGCGTGGTCCCTGACATCGAGGACTTGCGTACAGCGCTGCACAGCGCCACTGACCGCATGCAGCACCTGAGCGACCTGGCTCAGGCGACGGCCGAAGCTCAGCAATCACTATCGCAAGGGTTGGTACGTTCAGAGCTCCACGATGAGCAGGTCTCGGCGGTACTGGACTCTCTCGCGACTCAGGTTGCCAACCTGGTCGCTGAGCGCGCACAGGTTCAAGTGCTTGCGGAGGCACTGGACAGCCTCAGTGCACGCGTGCCTGACTGGGAGGGCACGGCAACCAACATGGCGGCGTTACGCGAACGTCTGAACGACCATGATCTTCGTGACAGCAGGCCGCGTCACGATAGCAGTGAACCCGCACGTGTTCGCTTGATCGAGAACGAAGCGCCCGGCCCGTTTGTTGAAGTTGGCTCCGTAGACGTCGCCTGGAAGGTGATTGCCAACAACTTGCAGGCGTGCGGGGTCGTGAAGAGCCATGCCAATCGTTACGCACGGCAGATTCTTGCAGCAGTCATTGCCGGCCAGTTGATTCAGTTCAAAGGATCAACGGCGGACTTAATTGCAGATGCTGTGGCAGCGGCTCTAGGCGGGGCAATCTTCCACGAGTGGCGGGTTCCCGTCGGGCTTCTGTCGGAGGATGCCGCGACCGACTGCCTCGAAGTGGTGCGCGACTCGTCTGGATGTCTGCTGCTCAAGGGGGCCAACCGGTCTGCGTTTGAGGTATATGGCAGTGCCATCCGCGATCTAGTAGCCCGTCGTCAATTCTCCCTGACGGTCGATACGCGTTTGGTTCTGATTGCAACCTGGACTCACGGCCCTGCGGCATTTCCGGACGGCGGTACGTTGCCTGAACTCGGCCCTGTATTTGATACGGATGAATTTGATATGCGGGGGCTATCCGCCCAGGTGCCGCTGATGCAGTTTGGTCAGCGAATTGTGGAGGACTGGATAGCCCTGCACGAAACCGCTGAGAACACCCGTTTAGCCTTACCAAGCATGTTGAGGGAGCATCTTGCACAGGTAAACTTTGTTCCAGGGAAACTGTGGCTACGAGTCGCAGATCGCGCGTACGCCCAACTGCGACTGCTATCACCAGGCCCTGCGGAGCGGACGCTTCATGCGGTGCTGACGCAGTGGGCGTTGCCATGGGTGCAAACCCTCGGTGGTCCGGTCGAGGCACTCACACGCAGCGCCACCGAGCTACTGAGTGAAATTAATGCGCTGGCGGATCAGGCGGAGCGTGTTGAGTGAAGTGGCTAGGGAGCGATCGCGATACCGCTCGAAAAATCCTTGCAGCAGGTTTGGGCTGTAGAAATGAAGGTGAAGGATTGAGGATCGCGGCGGTAGCTGAGTGCCTTAGAGCCGCATCCTATCTGTGTTCTGCTCCCAGTACGGATCGGCAAGCTTGGGTGCCGGCGAACACGCTCAGTTTGACGAGCCTGGTTCGCCAGCGTTTGCTCCCTCTGTGGCCGACGCTCGACGATGAGCAATCTGTTGAGCCGGGCGTCAAAACGATTCTTGAAAACCTCGGAGAGCTAGGGGATCTGGTGCGACTTGATGGCGGACGTTGGCTAACGCCTCCGCCACGGGCGATTAGGACCGAAGGAGCAGTAGCTGTGATCACCGGCGGTGGGCCTGCACAAACCTTTCCCTGGTCAATCACGATGCGGGGGGCAGGGCGGCTCAGGCTGATTGACGTGGATGCTTGCGCAGGACGCATCGACCTCTGGGAACCACAGGAGTGGATTGGCGCACCGCTCGAGGGGCTGCAGAAATGGTCGACCCAGTTATTGACGAATGCCAAGGCACAACTGAAACCTGTTTCGAGTGAGCTAACGGACGTTTCAATCCGTTGCAGTGGTAAGTGGATGTCACTGTGTGCCTGCCCGACGGCCGAGGGGCTGTTCCTTGCCAGGTGCCGCACAGGTCCACGGTTTGAATACAGCGTGGTTCAGGTGTCGCAAGGGCATCTACAGCAGATGAAGGAATTGCGACGGGAAGAGTCGAAACGCTTGCAGTTTTACCTCGACGCAGAAGCTGGACATCCTCTGAAAGTTCGAACAGATGTGTCGCAATCAGAGGTTCGACTGCGTCTGAATCGTCATCTGCCGCGGGAAGAGGCACGTGCGCTGCTGCTGGGCTGGCAGCTACCTCCGCCTGACGGCGGCGGCTCAACCGCGACAAGCTATGTGATACCGCGAGAGATGTTTCCGCTTGTGCGCCAAGCGCTTACAGGTCTGAGCGTGGACCTGATTGAGCGTGAGCTTGCCGAGGGAAGACCATAATGGGAGGGATTTCGATGAATGAAGCATTGGGTGTCCACGAGACAGCAAAAAGTTTGGCTGCGAGTCTTCGACAATACATCGAAGCGCAGTATCACATCCGTGATGAAGGGCTCGTCAGAGAGCGCCATGCTCTGCTAATGCGGCCTAAAACTATCGTCCAGACACCTTATGTAGAAGCGACGGCGGTCTACAAAGTAGGCGATCCGTTTGATCAACTCCCCATTCCGCAGGTCGCCTCCGATACGCTCACTCAATTGTCGCTCATGGGGCTGGGGCTGTACCCTCGCCCCTACGAGCATCAATCGCAGGCGCTCACCGCATTTTTAGGTGCCGAGGCAGCAGACCTAGTGGTGGCAACGGGTACGGGCTCCGGCAAAACCGAAAGTTTCCTCATGCCAATCATTGGTCAATTGGCCATCGAGGGGGAGCAACGGCCCCAGTCAGCGCAAATGCCGGGTTGCCGGGCCCTGTTGCTCTACCCCATGAACGCCTTGGTAAATGATCAACTGGCACGGATTCGACGCCTCATAGGCAATACTCAGGCCTCGTCGATTTTGACGCAAAGTCGTTCCCAGCCGATCCGTTTCGGAAGCTATACCGGGCGCACCCCGTATCCAGGAGAACGCTCCGATAAACGCGACGTGCGCTTCATAGAGCCGCTGTTTGAAGAGTTCTATAACAAAGTAGCCGTTAAGCCAGCTGTGAAAGCTGAATTGGTCAGAATCGGACGCTGGCCGAGTAAGGACCTGGGAGGGTTCTATGGTGCCTCGGCCATTGAGACTAAGACCTATTCCTCAGGGAAGAAGCAGGGCGACAACTACACCAAAAAGCATTGGGACGGCCGACTTCAGACCCAACCCACTGATCGCGAGATGATGACGCGCCATGAAATGCAGGCTCGCTGTCCTGAGCTACTGATTACCAACTACTCCATGCTCGAATACATGCTCATGCGACCGATCGAGCGCGATATGTTCGAACAAACGAAGGCTTGGCTCAAAGCGGACCCGCGCAACGAATTCATCCTTGTTCTGGATGAGGCCCACATGTACAGGGGAGCCGGGGGAGCCGAGGTGGCATTGTTGATCCGGCGCCTCTGCGCGCGACTGGACATTTCCCGAGAACGTATGCGATGCATCATGACCAGTGCGAGCCTGGGCCCCGCAGACACCGCCGCAGTGGACGGTGAGCGTTTTGCACGGGATCTGACGGGCCTGGCCGACACATCGCCGAGACGCGTCAGGGTAATTCAGGGAACCCCGGAGCAACGTGGTGTCGCTCAGGCAGCGCCATCCGCACAGCTTGAGGCATTGGCAGATTTCAATCTGGCCGATTTTCAACGCTCGGCCGAAAATCTCAATGTTGCGACTGAAGCTGCGGCGGATCTCGCCCAGCGGCTGGGCTGGAGCCAGCCGCCGCGCGGGAATCAAGCTGCATTGCGCAATTGGCTGTTCGAACAGCTTACGGGATTTGAACCGCTGGAAAACTTGATCACCGCGGTATCGGGGCGCGCGGTCCGTCTCGACGATTTGAGTGACCAGCTGTTTGGCAATCATCCATCGATCGATGCGGAAAAAGCCACCGACGCGCTCCTGGCACTGGGCAGCTACGCACAGCGGAGCACGGATGGCCGGGTATTACTGCCGACACGCCTCCACCTCTTTCATCGCGGGTTGCCAGGTCTGTTCGCTTGCGTGGACCCTGCCTGTTCCAAGCGCTTGGGCCAGCATGATGGGCCGACCATCTTGGGCCGACTGTATACGAAACCGTCAACTCAGTGCGGCTGCGCGGCCAATGGCCGGGTATATGAACTGCTCACTCATCGTGATTGTGGTGCCGCTTTTCTGCGCGGTTTTGTAAACGAAGACGTGGACTTCGTTTGGCATCAGCCCAGCGGCCCGTTATCCGACGGTGCGGTATCAAGGCTGATGCCGATCGAGCTGTGCGTGGAGGACACCATCCATCCTCGCAGTCGACATATCGAGAAATGGCTGCACATGGCCAGTGGCAAGCTCTCGGATGAACAGCCGAGCGACGAAACTGGGTTCCGCAGAGTCCGCGTGCCGGATAAACCGGCGGACGCTGGTGACATGACGTTTGACCACTGCCCGGTCTGTACTCGCAAGCTAAAAAACGCCAAAAACGCCCCTTCAAAGATCATGGATCACCTTACCAAGGGTGAAGCGCCGTTTACTGCGCTTGTGCGGACGCAAATGGCGAAGCAACCTGCCAGTCGAGCCAAGGATAAACGGTACCCGAACGCCGGTCGTAAAGTGCTGATTTTCTCTGACGGTCGACAAAAGGCTGCTCGGCTAGCACGCGATATTCCACGCGACATTGAACTCGACGTGTTTCGACAGGCTGTCGCTTTGGCTTGTGAAAAACTCAGGAGAATAGGAAAACCCGCCAAACCCACGGCCTTACTCTATCTAGCCTTCCTCAGCGTCTTGACCGACCACGACCTACCGATGTTCGATGGAGGTGATTCGAGAAGGGTCGAGAATGCGCGCAAACTATTTGATGATAATTATGATTCCGACCTGGTCGAAGCTATTGAGGAAAATTTTACGCCCCAGGAAATCCCTGCGCGTTACCAGATTGCTCTCCTTAAACTGCTTTGTGGCAGCTATTACTCGCTGACGGGGACAATGGTCGGCTTCGTTGAGCCTACCGCCCCCAAACTGCGAAAACTCGGCCAGCACTTGTCCACGGCCGGGCTCACTATCGGCGAAACTAACCTTCGGGAATTGGCGGTAGGGTGGATTGACTCGATGTTGCAGGAGTACGCCTTCGACAAATCCATTGAGTCCGTGTACCGCTGGAAAGCCGCCGGTTATGCCAATTCGGCCTGGGGCAGTAGCGGTCAGTTTGGCAAAGCTTTGAAGGAGAGTCTGGTCAACCACTTCGGCTGGTCAAGTGAAGTGGTGCAGCGTGTGGAAGCGATCTTCCGCGATCAACTGGCGGAAGAATTCGAAGGTGCATGGTTCCTGGTGCCTGATTCCTTAGCTGTGGTCGTCGATTTAGCCCACTGCTGGGCGCAATGCGCTGACTGTACTGCGCTGACACCCTTCGCTTTAGCGGGCAAGGTATGCCTGGCGTGTGGTAGCGACGCAGCGTCACCCCTCGATCCGAAGAACAGTGATTATGTCACGGCGCGTAAAGACTTCTGGCGGCTTCCAGTGGCCAGGGCGCTAATGCCAGGCGCAGAGCTGTCCAACATGAGCGTCGAAGAACACACCGCGCAATTGTCGAACCGTGACCGTAGCCGCGTGCATGCGACCACAGAACTCTATGAGATGCGTTTCCAAGACGTGCTGATTGAAGATCGAGATCGCCCGATCGACGTCCTCAGTTGCACAACGACGATGGAGGTAGGAGTCGACATCGGCTCGCTGGTTGCCGTAGCGCTGCGAAACGTCCCTCCCCAACGGGAAAACTACCAGCAGCGCGCCGGTCGGGCAGGGCGGCGCGGTTCCTCGGTTTCAACTGTAGTCACCTACTCCCAGAACGGCCCGCATGACAGCCACTACTTCTTGGACCCGGAACGTATCGTGGCCGGTCCACCTCGAACACCGGAGGTGAAGATCGATAATGCGAAAATTGCCCGCCGGCATATTCACGCCTATCTGATCCAGACCTTTTTTCATGAAATCATGGCGCAATGCAATGGTCCGCTGACCGAGAAAACCTCGTCACTGCTAAAAGCGCTGGGACCGACTGAGGATTTCTTTTGCAGTATCGAGCGAACCGGGCCGACGTTGTACAGCTTCGAGGCCTGGGTGACTCGCCGGGTGCTGGCCGGTGATGGCGATCTGCGCGAGTCCATTGTCGCTTGGCTACCGCCGGGGTTGGATACTCGCGGCCTTTCATTGATGGACTGGTTGGTTGAGATCAGTCAGGCGTTGCTGGTGGAACTTAAGCAACTGGGCACGACCGTCGTAGCGACTATGCAGCCTGATGATCTCGCTGAACAAGAGATTGTGGAGGGTGAAGACCTCCGTCCGAGTGTCGAACAGGCGGAGCTTCTGGAGTTCCTGTTTTTCCACGGCTTGCTTCCCAGCTACGCGTTCCCGACCAGTCTTTGCAGTTTCCTCGTGGAAAAGCTCAGCAAGAACACGCGGAATCGATGGGAAGTACGCACGGTGCAACGCCCTCAACAGTCCATCATCAAGGCCTTGAGCGAATATGCCCCGGGGCGCCTGATCGTTATTGACAAGAAGACCTATCGCTCGGGCGGCGTCTTTGCAGATCTACCAGCGGGTGTCGTAAATCGTGCAGGCCCTCTCTTCGAGAATAAAAAACCGCACACACACTGCAAAGCCTGTTCCTTCGTCCGTGACCCAAACCGGTCAGCTAAAGACCAGATGACCTGCCCCGTCTGCGGCCAACAGTTGGTGACTGAACAGATGATCGTGCCTCACGTGTTCGGGCCGGAGGGCGCTGCCGACTTGCCGGAAAATGACCGCGAGCAGGAAATTACCTACGCGACGATGGCCCAGTTGCCTCAACCTGTAGACCCGGAGATTTTCAGCTTTTCTGGCTGCGGCCCGTCTGCAAGCTTCACCCATGCGGTCGACCGTACGCTTGTTACCGTCAACCGAGGCAAGGAGGGGGCAGGGGAAGGAGGCTTTTCAGTCTGCATGGACTGCGGTCATGCCTCGGTCTTTGATCAAGAGTCGAAAGCGGGAGCACATGACCGCCCCTACAGGCAACTCGGTCCTAAAGGAACGCCGGAGAAGTGTTCTGGCCAGTTCGCACGTGTTTTGCTCGGCCATCACTTTAACACGGACCTCTTACTGTTACGTCTCAGAATCGCAGAGCCCATCGTGATCGATACGGTAGACAGGGTGGTGCTGCATATTCTCGAAGATGCTTTGCATTCACTTGCCGAGGCACTGCGGCTAGCGGCCAGTCGGCACCGGCAGTTGGATCTGGATCCTGCCGAGTTCGGCTCTGGCTTCAGGATTGAGCCAGCGCTGCAGGATGAAGCCCGTATCCTGGATATCTTTTTGTACGACACTTTATCGGGGGGCGCTGGGTATGCAGAGATCGTGGCGCGGCACATGGTCGAGATTTTGGACTCGACGCTTGAGCTGTTGGAAAGCTGCACATGCGAGACTTCCTGCACAGAATGCCTTAATCACTTCCATAACCAACACCTTCAGCACCGCCTTGATCGGCATTTGGCGGCAATGCTCTTGCGTTACGCGGTACGTGGAGAGGTTCCAACCTGTTCGTCGGCCAACGGCCAGTTGATGAAGCTCGCTCAGCTTCGAGCCAGCCTCGAATTGGCGGGATATGCCTGTAGGGTTGGCTCTATTCCGTCTGCACCATTGCTGGTTGAGTATCAGGGTAAAATTGTGGCGGTGGGCTGCTACCCGGGGCTGATCGATAGCCTTGAGCGCCAGCAAGCCAGGGCAGGCACCGCAGGCGCCCATACGGTAATCGGCTTGAATGAGTACCTGCTACGCTCGGATCTCGCGACCGCCCAGTTGAGAGTTCAGGCGCTTTTAAAAGCCTAGTTCAGAGGCTTAGCCACGTGGTCCGTAACGCGCTAGTGATGGACCACGTGGCTTTATGTGCGTACCCACAGCGTCATCTTGAATCGTGGCGGTCAAATCGCCCGTGTAGCTAGCGCACCAGTGTACAAGTCTTTGGCTGCAAGCGCCTCGACAAGCAGAGCTCCGCAGGTTGCGTCTCGCTGATGGGCCAACCGGGGCACTCCTGGTTATCATGGCGAATGCCCAACGACAATTAGAACATCCGCACACATGTCAGCATCGATATCATACGCCGCGCCACATCCAGCACTCTCTCACCTCTCGATCGATCAGATTTGTGAGATGCACGCCCTTTTCATGAAGGGTGCCACCGTGAAGAGCCTGCTGGCTGAGTACGGAATTAAAACCACGCAAAAGCAGCTTCAGCCGCTGCTACCTCTGCGGATCTTGAATGACCAACCATGCCCGGGTTGCGGCGCCCCCTTACAACAGAAATGGGCAACAAAAACATACGGTTTACCTCCGGCATTCTGCAAGCCATGTGGCCATCAACAGCTCAATATTTGCACCTGTCGGTACTGCCTGCGCAAGCGACTCAAGCGTGCAAACCGAGAGTGGTCTGATGAGCGAGTGCCGTACTCACAGCTTTGCCTCAAACACAAAATACTACTTATGGCACTGCTTTTGACCCAACAGGACGACATTGCGGGCGTAAGTGAAATCAACTCGATCGGCCCTTTTGCGCCAGGCTTCAGCAGCACCGAGGGTTTCATCGGTGAGTTGTGGAGTGCCGGAGCCATTGTGCTGACCCGTGCCCCCGAATGGGTAACCTCGAACTACCGCTCAGAATGGATGTATGTGCCAGAAGCGTACGGTTGGTCGAGTAATGTCAGCGCGAACACTGCAGAAGAAAAAGCGCTGACCGCAAGGGAGATCATTGAGCGCCTGCGTAGAGACTTCGATACCAATCTGCAGCTTTCTGATGAACCGGAGCTGATTGCCCTGATCAAGGAATTGGCAGAACACGCTGGCTTTGCCTACCTGGAACAGCAGATGGGTAAAGAGAAGCTCGATATCAGCTCTGTGGCGGCCACGCGGAAGGTGTTGCGTTGCATGATTGAAACATTACCTTTGGCAGATATTTGCGCCATAGGGTGGCAGGCTGCCAAAAACTGCGGCAGGGCCTACACCAATAAGTTTGCTACTAGCCGAAAACATGCGGCCAACATGCTGCCCGGGCAAATGGCTCGCGTTGCCGAGTCCCGAGAACTTAAACCCGACATCTGGAAAGTCGACCGCGCATTCAACCGTGTTTCTCGTATCGAGCGTGTGCTCCATGATGAGCTCTTCGGCGGCCAGGACACATTTTTCAACTGGCCGCTGGATCGCTACCGCGAAGAAGTCGTTTTGCCTCGACTGCAGAGTAGGCAGAAAGTCACACCCAGTAGAGTTCCGTCACAGACTTGCCCGCCTGCTACTGTACCGAAGGGGTGATGGTTTTTCGCGGCGATACGCTAAAGGCTGGTGAAGTTGCTCAAATGCACAATTCCGGGCGAAATCAGTGACAGGCCAGCAACACGCCAACGCCGTCAGGTACCAGCACCTTTATCCGGCTGGCGCGGCGATTGGCGAAGATATAAGCGCAGTGCGGCTTCGCCACACCGAAGACTGCGACGACACGGGCTCGGTGGCCAGCCAGATGGTATCGATGCGGATCATTTGATGAGACCGCGAATCAAGCGTGCGCAGCCATCAGGATCGACATTGGGCCAGGTCACCGTAAGCGTTTGTTGTTTGAAAGGAATTTCAATAAGCGCCAACGTTGGCTGGGCAGGTGCAGATTCGGGCTTCATCGTCAGCGGTACGAATGCCGGTAACGCGTCCGGTTGACGGTCACGATAGAGCGGTATCCATTTGCGCACCAGGTTGGCATTGATGCCATGGCGCAGTGCGATGCTGGCTATCGACACGTCATGTTGGAGCCATGCCACTGCACGCCTGAGCGCGCGCCCACACTTGGCTTAAGCTGCTGGTTCTCGTCGTTCGGTTTTAGGATAGAAGAACAGCGGTTCAAGGTCATCCAGTTGCAACAAGTGGTCGGTGTACCCGTCCACCTAAACTGCAGCTAATGGTCTGATGGAATCGTGCCTAGCCCAAACAGTAGCCTGCATATCGCTTAGCGTGTCCATACAGAAAATCGGGAGTTGGAGTCATCTATGTCTGTCGCTGAGTCTATTGCTAAACGGGTCAAGCACATGAGGAAGGGGAAACCTTTTACCAAAGCTATTTTTGCAGATGAGGGCTCTCGCACTTCGGTTAATAAAGCACTGTCTCGGATGGCGCGCAGCGGCTTGTTGGAGCGCGTGGCTCGCGGCATTTACATGCGGCCTAAAGTAAGTGAGTATACTGGTAGGAGTGTTCGAGCTAATCCGATAACAGTCATGGAAACGGTTGCAAAGGCCAGCGGCGAGACAATTCAGATTCATGGCGTGGAAGCTGTACGAATTCTGGGACTTAGCACCCAGATGCAGGTTCTACCAACTTACTACACCAGCGGGTCGACACGAGAAATTAAAATGGGTAACGCGGTAGTTCGGTTGCGTCATTCGTCTTGGCAACGTCTCCAGCAAGCTGGGACCCAAGCGGGTTTAGCCTTGTCTGCGCTGTTTTATCTTGGAAAAGAAGGAATGACTGACCAAGTCACCGGTAAGATCCTTTGCTCGCTTAGCGCTGAGGAATACAGCAAGCTCATGGCCTGCAAGATGCCCAAGTGGATGCGGAAGGTATTGGCCGGGTTCTCACGGGAATGATCAGCCACTGAAGCGGTCACAGCGCTTCTGTGCACTTACCAGGCTTTGCTCACCGCATCTTTTCTGTGGGCCCTGCCAATAATCCTAGTGGTTCAGCATCCCGACCAGCAGCTACTGCTTTCGAGAGAAATCTTCCACTCCGGCACGTATAGGATTCAGATTCTAAGATAGATTTGGCCTCTTGAATAAATTGCGCTTGGAGCTTCCATTTCGAGGTTTTGATCTTACGGCGCCCTTTCATAATATCTCCGTCATCGCAGATCCCGGCACAGGTTCCACAAAATGATGGAACACACTTTGTCCTGCTATCTCGTCTCCAAGGACTGACTAGCGCTGGAGGTCACGCTCAGCCGAAAACAGAATGCTATAGGGCGCCAAATTCTTATCAAGATCGTCCCTCAGCGAATAAATGGTCCCGCTTGCCACTTGATAGACGAGAACGTTTGATCCGTCCTGGGGGGCGGTAGCGATCCCTGCCATCGTCAGTGGCTCCATAAGCCAGGTTGATTGTTTATTGACGTGGGGAGGAGTTACCAGTTGAACCTCTTCAACCCACACCCGATCAGACTGCGCATCGATGAACTGTTTCAGTTCATGTGCATGGTACATCATTAGCATGCTGGCAAAATTTTCACGCCCCGACCTATGCACAACCTGCATATAAAACCAAGGCATTATCAGCTCCTGCTCAACGAAGCTCCACACCCTTTGCCCGGCGGGTGACACGGGCTCATCTGGCAGGTCGAACGCAATTTCCGCACGCGGATAGGTAGTGAACATGGCAACCCCCCTAAAATGAACACTATAGATTGTAGCCCTATAGGATTCGATAGCGCTTCATCGTTCCTTTTGTGGGAACGTAAAATTGGAACTCAGCATCGCGTTCGGCCTTGCGCTCAAAAAGGTACGAAACAGTAGAAATCTCACGCAAGAGGATTTCTCTACCGTGAGCAGCCGCACGTATCTCAGCTCGCTGGAACGAGGCCTGAAAAGCCCTACGCTGGAGAAAATCACAGCTAGCAGGTACGCTCGACGTGCACCCGCTCACCATCCTCGTAGCCACATACGTCGCGCGGGACGCCAACCTGGACGTTGAGGGACTTTTTCAGACAATCAAAGATGAATTGGCTGGGATGAGCTCTCTCGACGACCTATCGAAGTGATGCTCCAGCGCACCCAGCAGTCCGGCTATGGCTGGTGTTGAGTCTTTTCTGGAGTGTGGTTGTGGGTTCAACGTGATCAAGCGGGGTAGGGTAGAACAGGCGATGCTCCACTTGAGTTATAAGACTGCGAAGCCGGCGCAGCGGATGCTGGCCGTGACCTGTTACCCACGGCTCAGCCCCGGCCAAAACCCTGGACTGCAGTCTGAAGCGTTGGGTATCGCTTCCGGCCGCTTGCCATTTGCAGAGGGTATCTATCGGCTCCCGGCGTCACCGAAATATTCATCCTTTGCGACCAGACCGAGATTATCGGTAAGATTTTCACCGTCCTCGCTGAACAGATGTTGAGTTCGCCGCTCCTGCTTGAGGTAAGCCAACGCTTGGAAAAAGCAATCCTCACACAGATGCAGTTCATAGCGCTCTCCATCATGAGCAGTGCCATAGCCCCAATGTGCTTGTAAGGTGCCGAACTGATGCACGCCAGTATCCAAGCGGGTGGAGCATCGGCATACATCGCACAGGACATCTGTAACGGCCTCCACTTGCACTGTTCCGGTTATTTTCATCGCTGACTCCTAAAAATATCTCGATCTCCCGCTTACAGCATACAGCCACCGGGACGGAGCGTAGGTCAGCCGTTGTCGTGCCCATAGTCGTTTACTGCGGGTCATGATCATGCTGGCGATGGAGTTGAAATCCCCGCGGGCATGTACACCTGCTCACGATCGTCGTAGCCACATACCGGTGGGCGTGGATCGAGTGGCCACTGAAGAGGTAGGCGTCTACGGTAAACGCCATCTATTCAGAGATCACGATCTACAATGCTCAGGTCTTTGTTAGACCGGTGGCGTTGTTCGTCAATGCTGTGGTAGTAATTGTTCACCGTAGTGGACAAGCTTTCGTGACGCAAATCAGCCTGCAGGTCTTTATCATTACGAACTTTTGCATCGAAGGTTGCTGATGTATGACGGAGCCAATGGGTCGAGGCAGAACGTAGGGCATCTATCTCGTCCTCAGTGCGATCCTCCTCCTTCATTCGACTTAGGGCCTCATCAAAGACACTCTGCACCAAAACACGAATGTGTCCTTCAGACAACCCTTCTCGACCATGATGAGCGCGGAGGAGGGGGGTTGCGTCATCCGAGGTGGGAGTAACAGTTAAGCCTAGATAAAGACGATACCGACGCATCCAGACATCGATATATTCATTTTTAACACTGATCTTGGCAATTTTATTTCCCTTGCCAATCACGTGAAACCACCAGGCGCCGGATGAGTCCTTCCGGAAATCACTCATTAAAGGTTGCCAGTTATCACGACCAGCTAAGTCAGAGATACGGAGGTACATCGAAAAGATTGTTGAGACGATGAATAAGGTACGCTCATGCTTATTCGGATCAGCATTCGCCATGCCTTCAGCCGTATCAAGAACGTAGCTCCATTGGAGTGGGGTCAAGGATTTAGCTTTTTGAGTCCCGGAAACACGCTGCTTATACCTGGATTTCTGCTTAATGGCTCGAATGGGGTTGACGCTTTCAGTCAGGCCTTCATCAGTACAGAATTGGAAGAAGCTGCCGCATACCGCAAATATTTGAGCGATGGAGTCTTGAGCCAGCTTGCGTGGCTGCGGCTCAACCTCACGGAGTGTCTCTTTTGCAATTTTCGCGGATCTTTTACTGATGGTAAAGAAAAAAGGACGCCATTGAGGATTGGCAATATAGGTGTCTGTGTCTTTAGCTTTGCGGCCTCCGATGCGCTTAAATCGGGCCTTGACGATTGGACCGATCCACTCAGCCGGAGGCTTGATGCAAAACTCCATGAAACGTTCGCCATCCTGGCGTTTCATCTCCATTAGCGGTTTTTTTGCCACGATGAGACACCACAGAAGCATTCGCTCCACATGGGTGCGGTAAGAATTGTAAGTAGCCTGGTTACCCCCGTACGATCGGAGAAAACTGCGGACCGCTAGATAGCCCTCAAGAGACTTAAAGGCTTCAGGGAATGACTTGAGGAATTCGAGGACTGAAGGCTGCTCAGCACTCAAATTGCTATGATTTAACTCTTGGAACCGGTCGTAGGTTTCAAAAAGCGGAAATGGTGAAACTGCAGTAGCCATTGGAAATCCTGGGGTGGATGCTAGTGAATCGTACAACTGAACCTCCGGCGACTGCAATATTCGATTCTGACAATTATCGAATATTGCAAATCAGCTTCCCCGTACAAGCCTACCTATGACGCCCGGATGTAGCTGCTGACAACGAGGTAACGCGATAGGGGTCACAGAGCATGAAAAGGACTACTGGTAGACCCCCAACTCAACTCGCCCTAGGTAGCTTTCAATTGCTCTAAATCCAATTGGGTTATCCACCAGAGTGAGTGGAACGAGATCTGCCAAGTACCTGCAGGGTTTTTGAAGCCATTCTTCGGCAAGCGGTAGACTGCCAAAAACCGTGGTTGCCTGCTCAAGAACCTTGGCGAATTGAAAGGCTATTGCGCTCTGTGAGGTGTTGAGCCTTGAGGTCCCGTCATCAGTCTTTTTTGGCTTCGACTTGCCCAAAATTCGATGAATGACCTTTGACGAGGTGTAGAGCTTGGAAGTGGAGACCATGGCGAGCACGTCCTGCAGCGCAAAGCCTTCTTTTGCCAACAAAAAAATGTCGAGCTGGCTTAGCTGCCCGCTACTGATCTGAGTCAGATACTCTGTAGGCTTCCGAGCATCGGACTCATGGGCTGACGCAGTCATTTGGATCATTTAGCTGACTCTGTCATTGGTGGACGCTAAATAGGTTAGGTGCAATCCATTCTAGGCGGTTTTGTGAAACGTTTTCGATACCATGGCCTCAGCGGACCGCCTATTGATCTATAAACTGGCGAAATCACTCCCGGTAGTACCTCCCATATACGTAGGCCAAGCTGACACTGCCCAACTGTTTCTGTAAGGTGCTGGGAGACTTATCCTGAGATTTCTGTTTTGCGCCGCTGTTCCTGAGCCATCGAAGTGATACCGCACTTAATGCTGCTAAGTCAGCTCCATCATGTCCCTCAGCCCTTAATTTCTGAACAACCTCGCTCATTGCCGCCTGAACGATTTCCTTGATCCGGCGATGACTCAGTCCTGGCCGACCATTTGTCGTTTCTAACAATGGTTCTGCTTCGCCGAGGATCGGTAGAGGAGAAAGTCCTCGACTGCTGCGATACCGGCTCAAGTATTCGAGGAAATCGCTATCCACAGGGACTTTAATTGGCGGAACCCTCGCCTCTAATACAAGCCACCAGCGCGTACCATCGAAGTGGAAATCATCCATGGTAGGGTAGGCGCCCCTTGTTTTTGCTAAATCAGAAGGTCTGAGGTAAAGGTACAAAGCTGTAGCCACTATGAACAACGCTCGCTCACCCTCCGGGTGACGCGTTGCATTCAGCTCTAAATGGCGAAGAATTAGATTGACTAACTCCAAGCCAATCACTAAACGGGTCGGATGATCAGCAGAAACGCCACGGGCATCAGAGTGCCGTGCCGCTACAACGGGATTCGCAAGCGCTAAGCCCTCTCTGTGTAGAAAATTATAAAACGAGCTACAAATGCTCCTTAACTGTCGAAGCGTGCTTGTGAGTCGGATGGATTTGTCCGTTTCATATTCAGCTTCAGAGCTCCACGATCGGGATTGCAGACGTTCATGCATGGGCCGCCAATCGGGGTTTACGCTCCACAGCTCATCTGTTGCCAGGAAACGAGCTCTAGGGACATCACCGACCCAGTCAGAGGACGGTTCTTCACAAAAGGTGATGAATTGTGAGAATTCTTGGCAGTTGAGCCTCATTGCTGACTTTTCAAGGTAAATCCAGCTCCACAGTAGCAAGCGTTCAATAAACCCTCGGTAATTTCCGAAGGTGCCTTGTGACTTGCTATGCATCGAAAGAAAGTATCGCGCGCTGCGAAAGTCTCGGGGAGCCTCCACTTGTCCGGGAAACTCATATAAATACGAGCGAACGCTAGGATAGGTTCTGAAGTAGTAATCTTCCTGCCAAGTCATGGACTCAGGCGTTCCGAACAGGGGCTCAGGGGCTCTGAACTGATCTGGCATCTGCAACTCCACCGGCGAGGTCTAGCGGCTTTGATCCAGTGTAGCAGAGCGAATTTTTTATCTTTTTTATCTTTTTTTATCAGGACATGCGGGGGTGTCAGTATCTTTTTTAAGCTTTACGAAACGCCGCTCGCTGAGTACGACAACCTGAGTCATCAAGGTAACGTATTGAATTTTATGGATTAATTTTAAGCAGGATTCGTATCTTTTTTTGTCACGAGCGACAGAAGTGAAGGTCAGCAACCGAAGAGCGAACATACACCATTTAACATAATATGCATTATGCGCATCTTCGTATGGAGCTGCCGGGCCCGTGGGTGGCCAGATTGGAAGCCAGGCCAAAGCGGTTGCTTCGACCTGGTACGTCAGTGGCCAGTCTGACTAGCCATCACGGATAGTCTTCACCGCCGTTGGGAAACTGGCACCGATGGATACGGTTCAGTGCCATCTTCCAACCACGCACTGCACCGTGCTTCTCGATAGCCAGCAACGCGTAATTCGAGCAGCTAGGCTCGAATCTACAAGCGTTTCTGAGACGATTCGGTGCCACCCGTTGATAAAAACGAATGACACCAACGGATAGCCCGACGATCACCGTGGCTTACGGAAAGAAATGACGTAGTAATTAGCCATCGAATCTTTTTTGCCAGTCAACGCATCGAAGCAGCCAGCTTTCACAGACACACCGATCGAGTCGATCCGATAGAACTCCCAGCCCTGAGCGGCATATTCGTTGACGACCTTTTCCAGGTAGACCGCAGCTTCATTGCCACGATGCTTGCTTGCTTGCACCTCAATGTTCGGGGGAACCTGGACCATCTTATAAACGTACATCGCATCTTCCTTGCATCAGGGGCTTGATTGACATCTTGTCAGCCAGGGTGGCCAGCAAAATGACGTCAATAGTAGCGATGAGACAGCTGTAGCTCAAACCCCCGTACTCATTAGAATCTAGCAAGTGGTAGGCATCCACGAACGCTAGCGGGCAGGCTTGAGCGTTAGCGATCACGCATAAGCTACCCTGCCCTTATAATATGCCCCCAAGGAATAACTAAACTAAATATTCATTTAGTTTAGTTATATTCCAGCTTAACTTGTGCTGGGACTTTATTGATTAAACAGTCCGTACTCGCTCAGCTGAGCATCCGCACCGAACTTGCTCGGCCTGATCCCGCGTCAGGGCAAAGTGGGCGTGGTGGCTGAGCAGGTTTGCACGGCTGATCTGGCTGCCCTCACGGCCAACAGCCATGGCCAAGGTTTGTGCCGGCCCTTTTTCGAGCATGGGCAGTACGTCGTACATCGGCGACAAACGCCGCCCGCCGGCCACCCAGATCACTGCATGGTTGTATCGGCGCAGGCGACGGGGAAATTGAGGGGAAGCCCCGGCTTCAGCCCAAACCACCAAACCGCCTGTAGAAGCTCTCGTTAACATCCGGCAACGGCCCGTCTGCCGTCTCCAGTGCGCTCCCCAGCCACGCTTCCGCCCTGCCCCACACCAGACGATAGAGGTTACGGCACAATTGGCGAGCAGCCCTGCCTTCCCAGTCCCCAGGCAGCAGCTCATCCGGCAACTGCGGGTCGCGCAGCAGCAGCCGACGGTACTCATGAATCAACAAGGTGCGCGCCAGGAAGCAGTCCTGGGCATCGAGTTCCTTCTGCTCCTTGAGTGCCTGCCACAGCGGTCGGAACAAGCGGATGAACTCGCTGTAGTGCTCGCCCAGTTCCTCGATCCGCCAGCTTTCCCTAACCTGGGCGCGCATGGCCTTTGAGGCCAGTACTTCCTGGGTGTGGGTTTCGAAGACGATGCTGTCGTCAGTGGCGTCCAGCTCGCGCAAGGTGGTCGCCAGGTCGGCACGATCAGCGCGCGGGCACCCCAGTACGTTCGGGGCGATGGCACCGTAGCCCTGCCACTCCAGCTCCTCGCGCACGGCCTTGCGCTTGCTGGCCTCCAGCTGCGACAGCAACACCAGCGTCCAGGCGCCGTCCCAGGCTGGCAGGCTCGCGCTGTAAACACGCTTGAAAGCTTTTTCGAAACGGCGCCGGCCGGTGCCGGTGAGGCTGTAATAGCTGCGCCGGCCGACTTTCTCGGCGGTCAGCCAGCCTTCCTTGGTCAGGCGGAAGATCGAGGTGCGGATCAGCCGTTCGTTGATGCCGATCGGCTCCAGCAGGTTAATCAGGCTGCCCAGCCAGACCGTGCCACCATGCGGCTCGATGGCGTCGCCATACAGGGTGATGATCAGCGAGCTCGCGCGGATCGGCGTCTGCTCCTGGAAGCGGGTGATCAAGGTATTGAGGGGGGCAAGGCTGCTCATGGGGGAACTGTAAGCCGATGGAGCCCCGACTATACCTGCCCGCCGTGCCGCCTGGCCATTGCCAGTCACCACCAGGCTCATGCCTGCGCCTCGCCTTTGGGGCGAAAGCCGCAATCACCCATGCGTGGGCGCTGCTCCTCGACTTCGCTCAGGGGCGGGCATTCGACCAGGGCGGCACTGCAGCGCTGAGCCAGGCGCTGGTATTCGGCTGTGCCGCGTTGCTTCCAGGCGACCTCTTGATCGCTGAGGGTACGCTTGGCCTGTGCCGGCGCGCCCATTACCAGGCTCTGCTCGGGGCATTCGAAGCCAGCCTTGACGAAGGCCGTGGCGCCGACGATGCAGCGTGGCGCGATGTGTGCGCCGTCCATGATTACCGCATTCATGCCCACCAAGGCATCGGCGCCAATCCGGCAGCCGTGCAAAACCGCGCCGTGGCCCACATGACCATGGCGCTCTATCACCGTATCGCCGCCAGGGAAGCCGTGCATCACGCAGGTGTCCTGCAGGTTGGCACCCTCCTCCAGGACGATCCGGCCAAAGTCGCCACGCAACGACGCCAGGGGGCCGACGTAACACTGCGGGCCGATGATTACATCGCCGATCAGCACGGCCGTCGGGTGTACGTACGCCGTTGGGTGGATCACCGGGGTCAGGCCGTCCAGCCGATAGCAAGGCATGTCACACCTCTCAAAATGATTCAGTAAGTGGGGTGATCATGTATCACGATAAATGTAACCGTCAATTACTGATTCCTTGTATCGCTTTGCGATGCACACCATTCAGCCTATAAAACCTGTCGTTTTCCTCGTAATTATTGGGCCTCCACAGCATCAGCCGGGCTCAATTGGCAGGTAATCTTCACACAAAGAGACACGCAATACGATTTTATGTGTTGCAGTCATGTATCGCATAAGGCATATACTGGACCTCATACGGGCAGGCCTCAGCGTTTTCCCCTGCCCCTGCAGTCAATTCCAATAAATGCCGGCCCATGTGCCGTGCGTGCAGCCTGAGGAAACCGACATGCCTCGCTATCTCGTTGTGCAGGCGCCTGAGGACGGCGTCCGGCTAATCACCCTGCAGCGGCCCGAAGCCCTCAACGCGCTGTGTACCGAACTGCTCGCCGAGCTTGCGGCCGAGCTGGAAAGTGCCGAGCGCGACCCGGCAACCCGCGCCATAGTGCTCACCGGCAGCCGCAAGGCCTTCGCTGCCGGCGCCGACATCCGTGAAATGGCCGAGCGCGACCTGGTCGGCATCCTCAACGACCCACGCGTCGCCTATTGGCAGCGCATCGCAGGCTTTGCCAAACCGCTGATTGCAGCGGTCAACGGCTTCGCCCTGGGCGGTGGCTGCGAGCTGGTGATGTGCGCCGATATCGTCATCGCCGGCGAAGACGCACGCTTCGGCCAGCCCGAAATCAACCTCGGCATCATCCCCGGCGCGGGCGGCACACAACGCCTGGTGCGCGCGGTCGGCAAGCCGCTGGCCATGCAGATGGTACTGACCGGCGAGCCGATCACAGCCCGGCAGGCACAGCAGGCCGGCCTGGTCAGCGAGCTGACGCAACCTGAGCTTGCCGTCGAGCGCGCCCTGCAAGTGGCGGCCAGCATCGCCCGCAAGGCCCCGCTGGCCGTGCGCCTTGCCAAAGAAGCCCTGCTCAAGGCCGGGGACACCGACCTGGCCACCGGCCTGCGCTTCGAACGCCACGCGTTCACCTTGCTGGCCGGTACCGTCGACCGCGACGAAGGCATCCGCGCCTTCCAGGAAAAACGCCCGGCGCACTTCTTGGGCCAGTAACCCCCTCTTCCCCACCGACTGACGGAGCGAGCCTGTCATGGCTTTCGAGCACATCCTGTTTTCCATCGAGGACGGTGTCGCCCTCCTCTCGCTGAACCGGCCTGACCAGCTGAACAGCTTCAACACGCAGATGCACAAGGAAGTGCGCGAGGCGCTCAAGCAGGTGCGCCAAGACCCGCAGGTGCGCGTGTTGCTGCTGACCGGCGAAGGGCGTGGCTTTTGCGCCGGGCAAGACTTGTCTGACCGCAACGTCGCGCCTGGCGCGCAAGTGCCCGATCTGGGCGAATCGATCGAGGCGTTCTACAACCCGCTGGTGCGCGCCCTTCGCGAGCTGCCGATGCCGGTCATCTGCGCGGTCAACGGCGTGGCGGCCGGTGCGGGCGCGAACATTCCGCTGGCCTGCGACCTGGTGCTTGCGGCCCGCTCTGCCAGCTTTATCCAGGCGTTCTGCAAGATCGGCCTGGTGCCGGACTCGGGTGGTACCTGGCAACTGCCGCGCTTGGTCGGCATGGCTCGGGCCAAGGCACTAGCCATGCTCGGTGAACGCCTGAGTGCGGAAAAAGCCGAGCAATGGGGCCTGATCCACCGGGTGGTCGACGACGCCGCACTGCGTGACGAGGCGCTGGCCCTCGCTCGCCAGCTGGCGACCCAGCCGACTTACGGGCTGGCCCTGATCAAGCGTGCGCTGAACGCCAGCATCGACAATCACTTTGACCAGCAGCTCGAACTTGAGCGTGACCTGCAGCGCCTGGCCGGGCGCAGCGAAGACTACCGCGAAGGCGTCGCAGCGTTCATGGCCAAGCGCGCACCGGCCTTCAAGGGGTGCTGACATGAGTGCACTTGAAAGTAACGCCCAGGTCGCGGTGATCGGCGCCGGTGCGATGGGGGCCGGCATCGCCCAGGTGGCCGCCCAGGCGGGGCACCCGGTTTGCCTGTATGACAATCGCCCAGGCGCTGCGGCCTTGGCCGTGGAAGGCATCGACCGTCAACTCGGCCGCCTGGTCGAAAAAGGCAAGCTCGACGCTGCCGCACGCCAGGCGATCAGTGCGCGCTTGCAGCCCGTGGAAACGCTCGACGCACTGGCCGATGCGCAGCTGGTAATCGAAGCGATCGTCGAAAACCTGCAGATCAAACAGGCACTCTTGCAGCAGCTTGAAGCCCTTTGCAGCGACAGCTGCATATTGGCCAGCAACACCTCATCGCTATCGATCACCAGCCTGGCCGCCGGCCTGCGGCGGCCAGAACGGGTGGTCGGCATGCACTTTTTCAACCCTGCGCCGCTGATGGCGTTGGTCGAGGTCGTTTCAGGCCTGGCCACTGCCCCCGCTTTGGCCGCCACGCTGTACGACACGGCCACTGCCTGGGGCAAGCAGCCGGTGCATGCGCGTTCAACGCCGGGCTTCATCGTCAACCGGGTGGCGCGGCCGTTTTATGCCGAGAGCCTGCGCCTGTATCAGGAAGGCGCCGCCGACTGCGCAAGCCTCGATGCGCTGATGCGTGACGCCGGTGGTTTCCGCATGGGCGCTTTCGAGCTGACCGACCTGATCGGCCACGATGTAAATTACGCCGTGACCTGCTCGGTATTCGACGCCTTTTATGGTGACTTCCGTTTCCAGCCCTCGCTTGTACAGAAAGAGCTGGTGGATGCCGGGCGTCTTGGGCGCAAGAGCGGCCAGGGTTTCTACGATTACAGCGAAGGTGCGCTGCGGCCGCAGCCCGCCGAGGTGCAAAGCACGGCGCGTGTCGAGTGCTGCGTGGTCGAAGGCAGCCTGGGCGTTATGCAGCCCTTGCTGCAGCGCATCCAGGCCAGCGGCGTCCAGGTCACTGAGCGCCCGGGCAGTGGTCTGCTGCGGGTAGGTGATGCCACCCTGGCGTTGTCTGACGGCCGCCTCGCCAGCCAACGCGCGCGTGAAGATGGGCTGCGCAACCTGGTGCTGGTGGACCTCGTGCTGGATTACAGCAAGGGCGAACGGATTGCCATCAGCACTTGCCCCGACACCACCCCAGAGGCGTGCGAACACGCCGTGGCGTTGTTGCGCCAGGCGGGCCTGAAGGTTTGCCTGATAGCCGACCTGCCGGCCCTGGTGGTGTTGCGCACCGTCACCACACTCGCCAACGAAGCTGCCGATGCCGTGCTGCAAGGCGTCGGCTCGGCAGCCGACATCGACCTGGCCATGCGCGCTGGGGTCAATTACCCGCGCGGCCCGTTGGCCTGGGCCGAGCAGATCGGCATCGGCTACACCCTGCGCGTGCTGGACAACCTGCAGAGCTGCTACGGCGAGACCCGCTACCGCCCTTCGCTGCTGCTGCGCCGCGTACATGCCCAAGGAGGCCGACTGCATGACTGAAGCCCAACGTACCCCAGAGCAACTGGCACGCGCCTGCGCCGATGCAATGTTGTCCCGCGACCGCGCCACCCAGGCCCTGGGCGCTCGGCTGCTCGACGTCGGCCCCGGCCAGGCCCGCCTGAGCATGCCTGTGCGCGCCGACATGATTCAGGGCCACGGCAGTTGCCATGGTGGTTTCTTGTTCAGCTTGGCGGACTCGGCGTTTGCCTTCGCCTGCAACAGCTACGACGAAGCGACCGTGGCCTTGAACTGCAGCATCGACTACGTGGCACCGGCTTTCGAGCAGGACGTGCTCACCGCTACCGCCAGCGAAATCACCCGCAAGGGCCGCACGGGGCTGTATGACGTACGCCTTGAAAACCAGCGCGGCGAACTGATTGCCCTGTTCCACGGAAAATCCTACAAAGTGCGCGGCACGGTGTTGCCGCAGGAGACCCAGGATGACTGACCAGACTTTCGAACAGGCGTTGATCATCGACGCCGTGCGCACGCCGATCGGCCGTTATGGCGGCGCTTTAAGCAGCGTGCGCGCCGACGACCTCGCGGCAGTGCCGATCAGGGCGCTGATGGCCCGCCATCCCGAACTCGACTGGGCCGCCATCGATGACGTGATCCTCGGCTGCGCCAACCAGGCGGGCGAAGACAACCGTAACGTGGCTCGCATGGCTTCCCTGCTGGCCGGCCTGCCCGATGTGGTGCCGGGCACCACCCTCAATCGCCTGTGCGGTTCCGGGCTGGATGCCGTCGGCAGTGCCGCCCGCGCCCTGCGCTGCGGCGAGGCTGGGCTGATGTTGGCCGGCGGCGTCGAGTCGATGTCGCGAGCACCTTTCGTCATGGGCAAGTCAGAGCAGGCCTTTGGTCGCAGCGCCGAGCTGTTCGACACCACCATCGGCTGGCGTTTCGTCAATAAACTGATGCAGGCGCAGTACGGCATCGACTCGATGCCCGAGACCGCCGAGAATGTCGCCGCGCAGTTCGGTATTTCGCGTGAAGCCCAGGACGCCTTCGCCTTACGCAGCCAGCAAAAGGCGGCTGCCGCCCAGGCAAGGGGCCGGCTGGCACGGGAGATCGTGCCGGTCGAGATCCCACAGCGCAAAGGCCCGGCCAAGCTTGTCGAGCATGATGAGCACCCCCGCGCTGACACCACCCTGGACCAGTTGGCCAGGCTCGGCACGCCGTTCCGTGAAGGCGGCAGCGTGACAGCAGGCAACGCTTCGGGCGTCAACGACGGCGCTTGCGCCCTGCTGCTGGCCAGCACTAATGCGGCCCGCCGCCATGGCCTGAAGCCGCGCGGCCGGGTCCTGGGTATGGCCGCCGCTGGAGTCGAACCGCGCATCATGGGCATCGGCCCGGTCCCGGCGACCCGCAAGGTACTTGCGCAAGCCGGCCTGAGCCTGGCCGACATGGACGTCATAGAGTTGAACGAGGCATTTGCGGCCCAAGGCCTGGCGGTGCTGCGCGAGCTGGGCCTGGCTGACGACGACAAGCGCGTCAACCCCAATGGCGGTGCTATCGCACTGGGGCATCCGCTGGGCATGAGCGGCGCACGGCTGGTGACCACCGCCCTGCACGAGCTGGAAGAACGCGGCGGCCGCTACGCCTTGTGCACCATGTGCATCGGCGTTGGCCAAGGCATTGCCCTGGTCATCGAGCGCCTCTGAGCACATCAGACCAATGGCCTGAGACTGAACACGACACGGGCAGTATGCTGCCCGCATGACACTCAAGGCCTTAGCGCCTACGTACAAGAACAATTCGAGTGAAGCCATGAACATGTACCACGATGCCGACCGCGCCCTGCTTGACCCGATCGAGACCGCCAGTGTCGACGAGCTGCGCCAGCACCAGCTGGACCGCCTGCGCTGGAGCCTGAAGCACGCCTACGACAATGTACCGCTGTACCGCCAGCGTTTCGACGAGTGCGGTGCCCACCCTGACGACCTTACCGCGCTGGAAGACCTCGCCAGGTTCCCCTTTACCGGCAAGAACGACCTGCGCGACAACTACCCCTATGGCATGTTCGCCGTGCCCCAGGAAGAAGTGGTGCGCCTGCACGCCTCCAGCGGCACCACAGGCAAGCCGACCGTAGTCGGTTACACCCAGAACGACATCAATACCTGGGCCAACGTGGTCGCCCGTTCGATCCGCGCGGCCGGTGGGCGCAAGGGGGATAAGGTGCACGTGTCGTACGGCTACGGCCTGTTCACTGGCGGCCTGGGCGCGCACTATGGCGCCGAACGGCTCGGTTGCACGGTGATCCCCATGTCGGGCGGCCAGACCGAGAAGCAGGTGCAGCTGATTCGCGACTTCCAGCCTGACATCATCATGGTCACGCCCTCGTACATGCTCAACCTGGCTGACGAGATCGAACGCCAGGGCATTGACCCGCACGACCTCAAGCTGCGCCTGGGGATCTTCGGCGCCGAGCCATGGACAGATGAGTTGCGCCGCTCGATCGAGCAGCGCCTGGGCATCAATGCCCTGGATATTTATGGGCTGTCAGAGATCATGGGGCCAGGGGTGGCGATGGAATGCCTGGAAACCAAGGACGGGCCGACCATCTGGGAAGACCACTTCTACCCCGAGATCATCGACCCGGTCAGCGGTGAGGTGCTACCGGACGGGCAGCTGGGCGAACTGGTGTTCACCTCGTTGAGCAAGGAAGCGCTGCCAATGATCCGCTACCGCACCCGCGACCTGACACGCCTGTTGCCGGGTACGGCGCGGCCGATGCGGCGGATCGGCAAGATCACCGGGCGCAGTGACGACATGCTGATCATCCGCGGGGTCAACGTATTCCCCACGCAGATTGAAGAGCAGGTGCTTAAAATAAAACAGCTTTCAGAGCTGTATGAGATACACCTGTATCGCAATGGCAACCTGGACAGTGTCGAGGTGCATGTGGAGTTGCGTGGCGAGTGCCAGGCACTCGACGAGGCGCAGCGCAAATTGGTGGTGGCTGAGTTGAGCAGGCAAATCAAGACCTACATCGGCATCAGCACCCACGTGCGGCTGCAGCCTTGCGGCACACTCAAGCGCTCCGAAGGCAAGGCATGCCACGTTTACGACAAGCGCTTGGCTGGCTGATCGCTCAGCGCTGAGTCCTTTTTCCGGGGCCACCAAGTGCTTGGCTTGGCATTTTCAGCGCCTATCAGATCGAGCGCCGCCGGCGCGGCGCAAGGCCGCTCCTACATTTGTTTCGGGCCAGTTATTCCTGAGGGATTGGCGCGCGGCCCCTTGGTGCCTGTCCCGATATCGCGTCGGACAAACAAGGCGGTCGCGCGCAAATGCCATAGGCCTCACTGACCCGAAACAAATGTAGGAGCGGCCTTGCGCCGCGCGGGCGGCGCTCGATTTCCGCCCCACCTCCAAACCCAAGACAGGCACCTAGCCGCCATCACCCTATCTCGCGACAAGCACATAGCAGCCGCTGTGGGCACTTCTTCGCGGCAATCCGATACAAAAACATTATCCGATACCTAATAATATGTTTGATGTTGTGTTTTGTATCGCTTATAAATGACTCATGCCCCACCCAGCCCTGAGGCAGGAGTCAGAACATGTACGCACAGCTAGTCGATACCGGTGTAAAACGCGTCAAGTCGCTGGACGAAATGTCGCCTGAAGAGCGTCACTTCCAGGAAAAGATCGACGCCGAAATCAAGATCGAAGCCAAGAACTGGATGCCCGAGGCCTATCGTCAGACCCTCATCCGGCAGATCTCTCAACACGCCCATTCCGAAATCGTCGGTATGCTGCCCGAAGGCAACTGGGTCACCCGTGCGCCAAGCCTCAAGCGCAAGCTGCAGCTGATGGCCAAGATCCAGGACGAAGCCGGTCACGGCCTGTACCTGTACAGCGCCATGGAAACCCTCGGCGCCGACCGTGACGGAGAAATCGCCAAGCTGCACAGCGGCAAGGCCAAGTACTCGAGCATCTTCAACTACCCGACCCTGAGCTGGGCCGACATGGGCGCGGTAGGCTGGCTGGTCGATGGCGCCGCGATCGTCAACCAGGTGGTGCTGCAGCGCACCTCCTACGGCCCCTACTCCCGCGCCATGATCCGTATCTGCAAGGAAGAGAGCTTCCACCAGCGCCAGGGCTACGAGCTGCTGCTGACCATGATGCGCCACGGCACCCAGGCACAGAAGGACATGGTCCAGGACGCCATCAACCGCCTGTGGTGGCCGTCGCTGATGATGTTCGGCCCAAGCGACGAGCACTCCCCCAATAGCGCCCAGTCGATGGCCTGGAAGATCAAGCGCCAGACCAACGACGAACTGCGCCAGCGTTTCATCGACCAGACCGTGCCACAGCTCGAACTGCTCGGCTGCACCGCGCCCGACCCGCACCTGAAGTGGAACGAGGCCCGCGGCCACTACGACTTCGGCGAAATCCAGTGGGACGAGTTCTACGAAGTCATCAAGGGCAACGGCCCGTGCAACCTGGAGCGTGTCGCCACCCGGCGCAAGGCTATCGAGGACGGTGCCTGGGTGCGCGAGGCCGCCGTGGCCTATGCGCGCAAGCAACAGAACAAGAACGCCGCCTGAGCGGCGATTGATGCGGAGAGCGAAAATGTCTGTCTGGACCCTCTACGAAGTGTTCGTGCGCAGCAAGCACGGCTTGAACCACAAGCATGTCGGCAGTGTGCATGCCGCCGACGCCGCCATGGCCATTGAGAATGCACGTGAGCTGTACACCCGCCGCAGCGAAGGCGTGAGCCTGTGGGTGGTGCCTTCGGCGCTGATCACCGCCTCCTCGCCTGACGAGAAAGACCCGTTGTTCGCCCCTTCGGACGACAAGGTCTACCGCCACGCCAGCTTTTACGAACTGCCCGACGAAGTCGGACACATGTGAGGTTGGCCATGCATACAGAAACGCTTATCCCGTATTTGCTGCTACTGGGCGACACCGCCCTGGTGCAGGGCCAGCGCCTTTGTGAATGGTGCGGCCATGCGCCGGCCATCGAAGAAGAGCTGGCCTTGATGAACGTCGGCCTCGACCTGGTCGGCCAGGCCCGCAACTGGCTGGAGTACGCCGCCGAGCTGCTCGATGACGGCCGAGACGCCGACGCCCTTGCCATGCTTCGCGACGAACGCGCCTACCGCAACCTGCTGCTGGTCGAGCAACCCAATGGCGACTTCGCCGTGACCATGACCAAGCAGTTCTTCTATGACGCCTGGCATTACGCGGTGCTACAGGGCCTGGCCGTGTCCAGCGACGAACGAATCGCCGGCATTGCCGCCAAGGCGCTCAAGGAGGTCACCTACCATCTGCGTCGCTCCGGCGAATGGGTGCAGCGTCTGGGCGGCGGTACCGACGAGAGCCGTCGGCGCATGCTCGATGCGATCCCGGCGCTGTGGCGCTTCACCGTCGAACTGACGCAAGGCTGCGAAAACGAAGTGCGCCTGGCCGAGGCTGGTATCGCTGCCGACCCACGCAGCGTCGGCGCGGCTTGGCTCAAGCAGGTGACAGCGATTTTCGAGTCGGTGCAACTGCCACTGCCCAAGGCGGCCAGCCATTTCTACCTGGACAGCCGCAAAGGCCTGCACACCGAGCACTTGGGGCTGTTGCTGGCCGAAATGCAGTTCCTGCCACGGGCCTATCCCGATGCAACCTGGTGAGCTGATTGCCAGCGACCTCGGCGCCCGTGCGGCCCGCGGCGATGACCTGGCACGGGCCTGGGCGGTACTGGAGCAGGTCATGGACCCGGAAGTGCCGGTAGTCAGCGTGGTCGACCTGGGCATCGTCCGCGACCTCGACTGGCGCGCAGGCCACCTGCACCTTGTAGTCACGCCGACCTACTCCGGTTGCCCGGCGACCGAGGTCATCGAGGCCGACATCCGTGACGCGCTGCAACAGGCCGGTTTCGCTGCACCTGCGCTGGAGCGGCGGCTGACTCCGGCCTGGAGCACAGACTGGATCAGCGAGCTGGGCCGGCAACGCTTGCGTGCCTACGGCATCGCACCGCCAGAGGGCAGCACCAGCAAGCGCAGTTTGCTCGGTGAGGCTCCTCAGGTGTGCTGCCCGCAGTGCGCCAGCACACACACCGAAATGCTCAGCCAGTTCGGCTCCACGGCCTGCAAGGCGCTGTACCGCTGCCGCGAGTGCCTGGAGCCGTTCGACTATTTCAAATGTATTTGAGCCGTGGAGAACACCATGAGCCAGTTTCACAGCCTGACCATCAAGCAAGTGCGCAACGAGACCCGCGACGCAGTGTCCATCGCCTTTGAGGTGCCTGAGCACTTGCAGGCGCAATTCAGCTTCACCCAGGGCCAGTACCTGGTCATGCGTACCCAATTGGACAACGAGGAAGTACGCCGCTCCTATTCCATCTGCAGTGCGGTACAGGATGGCGAGCTGCGGGTAGCCGTCAAGCGAGTGCCGGGCGGGCGGTTTTCCGCCTTTGCCAATGACGTGCTCAAGGCTGGCCAGCAGTTGGAGGTGATGCCACCGTCCGGCAGCTTCTACGTACCGCTGGACCCTGCCCGCCAAGGCCACTACCTGGGCGTAGCCGCAGGCAGCGGCATCACACCGATCCTGTCGATCATCGCCACCACCTTGGCCAGTGAGCCGCACAGCCGCTTCACCCTGCTGTATGGCAACCGGTCCAGCTCGGGGGCGTTGTTCCGCGACAAGCTCGAAGACCTGAAAAACCGTTACCTGGACCGTCTGAACCTGATTTTCGTGTTCAGCCGCGAGCAGCAGGACGTCGACCTGTACAACGGCCGCATCGACGCCGACAAGTGCGGCCAGCTGTTTTCCCGATGGATGGACGTTGCCACGCTGGACGCGGCGTTCATCTGCGGCCCCCAGGCGATGACCGAAACCGTGCGCGACGGCCTGCTGGCCAATGGCATGGGCAAGGAGCGCATCCATTTCGAACTGTTTGCCGCCGCTGGCAGCGAAGCACGCCGCGAGGCCCGTGAGGCGGCGCGCCAGGTCGATTCGGCGCTCAGCCATATCACCGTGATCAGCGATGGCCGCGCCCTGTCGTTCGACCTGCCGCGCAACAGCCAGAACGTGCTGGACGCCGGTAATGCCATCGGCGCCGAGCTGCCCTACTCGTGCAAAGCGGGCGTGTGCTCCACCTGCAAGTGCCGGGTGATCGAGGGCGAAGTGGAGATGGACAGCAACCACGCGCTGGAAGACTACGAAGTGGCGGCGGGCTATGTGCTGTCGTGCCAGACGTACCCGGTGAGCGACAAGGTGGTGCTCGACTTCGACCAGTTGTAAACCCGCGCCGCTTTTCAACACCGCATGCAACACCCGTGTGACCTCACAAAAAACAACTACAACACCAAGAGATCGCTGACCCATGACCCCCGAACGCATCGCAAGCATCGCCAACCACCCCGACTTCCAGCACCTGGTCCGGCGCAAGCGCCGCCTCAACGGCAGCCTGACCCTGGCCATGCTGGTGATCTACTACGGCTTCGTCCTGCTGGTGGCGTTCTCGCCCAGCACCCTCGGCCAGTCGCTCAGCGGTGGCGTGACCACCGTCGGCATGCTGGTGGGCGTGCTCATGGTGCTGTTGTCGTTCGCCCTCACCGGCATTTACGTGCACCGCGCCAACAACGTACTCGACCCGCTCAACGACAAGGTCAAGCAGGAGTGCGCGCAATGAACTGGACCGCCATCTCGATGTTCATGGTGTTCGTCTGCTTCACCCTCCTGGTGACCCGCTGGGCTGCCCTGCGTACCCGCTCGGCCAGTGATTTCTATACCGCCGGCGGCGGCCTGACAGGTATGCAGAATGGCCTGGCGATCGCAGGCGACATGATCAGCGCCGCGTCGTTTCTGGGCATTTCGGCAATGATGTTCATGAACGGCTACGACGGGCTGCTGTACGCCCTGGGCGTGCTCGCGGGTTGGCCGATCATCCTGTTCCTGATTGCCGAACGCTTGCGCAACCTGGGCAAGTACACCTTTGCCGATGTGGTGTCCTACCGCCTGGCTCAAACCCCCGTGCGCCTGACGTCGGCGTTCGGCACCCTGGTCGTGGCGCTGATGTACCTGGTGGCGCAGATGGTCGGTGCCGGCAAGCTGATCGAGCTGCTGTTCGGTATCAGCTACCTGTATGCGGTGATGCTGGTCGGGGTGCTGATGGTCGCCTACGTGACCTTCGGCGGCATGCTCGCCACCACCTGGGTGCAGATCATCAAGGCGGTGATGTTGCTCAGCGGTACCACGTTCATGGCCTTCATGGTGCTCAAGCACTTTGGTTTCAGCACCGAGGCGATGTTTGCCAGTGCCGTGGCCGTACACGCCAAGGGCCAGGCAATCATGGCGCCGGGTGGCCTGCTGTCGAACCCGGTGGACGCGATTTCCTTGGGCCTGGGCATGATGTTCGGCACGGCGGGCCTGCCTCATATCCTGATGCGGTTCTTCACCGTCAGCGATGCAAAGGAAGCGCGCAAGAGCGTGTTCTACGCCACCGGCTTCATCGGCTACTTCTACCTGCTGCTGATCGTCATCGGCTTCGGCGCCATCGTCATGGTCGGCACCGAGCCCTCTTACCGCGATGCGGCGGGCGCGATCATCGGCGGCGGCAACATGGTCGCGGTGCACCTGGCGCAGGCGGTGGGTGGCAACCTGTTCCTCGGTTTCATTTCTGCCGTGGCCTTCGCCACCATTCTGGCGGTCGTGGCTGGCCTGGCGCTATCCGGTGCGTCGGCGGTGTCCCACGACCTGTATGCCTGTGTGATGCGCAAAGGCCAGGCCACCGAGCAGCAAGAGATGCGGGTTTCGCGTATCGCCACCCTGGTGATCGGCCTGCTGGCAGTGGTGCTCGGGCTGGTGTTCGAGTCGCAGAACATCGCCTTCCTCTCCGGCCTGGTGCTGGCCGTCGCCGCGTCGGTCAACTTCCCGGTGTTGCTGCTTTCGATGTTCTGGAAGGGCCTGACCACCCGCGGTGCGGTGTGCGGGAGCATGGCGGGGCTGCTTTCGGCGGTCGTACTGGTTGTACTGGGCCCGGCGGTGTGGGTGAACGTGCTGCACAACGAACAGGCACTGTTCCCCTACAGCAATCCGGCGTTGTTCTCGATGAGCCTGGCGTTCCTCGGCGCCTGGGTGTTCTCGGTCACCGACAGTTCGGCGCGGGCCACCGAAGAACGTGGCCGCTACCTGGCGCAGTTCATTCGCTCCATGACCGGTATTGGCGCCGCCGGCGCCAGCAAGCACTGATTTTGAGAACAACCATGTCGGGTACAACAACAATGAACCGCACTCGCTTCTCTTGCCTCACCTGGCTTGCCACGCTCGCCCTGCCCTTGCCGGCCATGGCGGACTTCGTCGGCGACAGCCATGCGCGCCTGGAACTGCGCAACCACTACCTCAACCGCGACTTCCGCCAGAGCAATGCGCCGCAGGCCAAGGCCGAGGAATGGGGCCAAGGCTTTACTGCCCGCCTGGAATCGGGCTTCACCGAAGGCCCGGTAGGCGTCGGCGTGGATGCCATGGGCCAGTTGGGCGTCAAGCTCGACAGCAGCCGTGACCGCCGCAACACCGGCCTGCTGCCGTTTGGCCCGAACAGCCACGAGCCTGTCGATGACTACAGTGAGTTGGGCCTGACCGGTAAAGTGCGCGTGTCCAAGAGCACCCTGCGCCTGGGCACCTTGCAGCCGATTCTGCCGGTAGTGGTTTACAACGACACACGCCTGCTGGCCTCGACCTTCCAGGGCGGGCTGCTGACCAGCCAGGAACTCGACGGCCTGACCGTCAACGCCGGACGCTTGACCAAGGCCAACCTGCGCGACTCTTCGGGCCGCGACGACATCGGCTACGGCGCCGCCAGCAGCGACCATCTGGACTTCGGTGGCGGCAGCTATGCCATTACCCCACAGACCAGCGTCAGCTACTACTACGCCAAGCTCGAAGACATCTACCGCCAGCAGTTTGTCGGCCTGGTCGACACCCGCCCGCTGGGCGAAGGCCTTAGCCTGCGTAGCGACCTGCGGTACTTCGACAGCCGCAATGATGGCGCCGAACGTGCCGGCAACATCGACAACCGCAACTTCAACGCCATGTTCACCCTCGGCGTCAGGGCACACAAATTCACCGCCACCTGGCAACAGATGTCCGGTGACAGCGCCTTCCCCTTCGTCAACGGCGGCGACCCGTTCACCGTGAACCTCGTGACCTACAACACCTTCACCCGTGCCGGGCTCGATTCGTGGCAGGTGCGCTATGACTACGATTTCGTTGCCATGGGCATTCCCGGCCTGAGTTTCATGACCCGTTACACCGACGGACGCCACGCCGAGACCGCGACCGTCAGCAACGGCCGTGAGCGCGAGCGCGATAGCGACCTCACCTATGTCATCCAGAGCGGTCCGTTCAAAGACGTCAGCCTGCGCTGGCGCAATGTCACCTTCCGTTCCGGCAATGGCCTGACCAATGCCGTGGACGAAAACCGCCTGATCATCGGCTACACCCTGGCGCTGTGGTAACAGTGCCCTTCAAAGGAGAACAGCATGTCTGACGCCCCAACCCTGCAGAGCTTCATTGCCGGCCGCTGGATCGGCCAGCACGGCGCCCAGGCCCTGCGCAGCGCCCTGGACGGTCATGTCCTGGCACACAGCCATGAAGAACGCCCGGACTTCGCCGAGGCAGTGGACTTTGCCCGCGCCCGAGGCGTGGCTGAACTGATGGCCATGGACTTCCAGCAGCGCGCCGCGCGGCTCAAAGCCCTGGCGCTGTACCTGGCTGAACGCAAGGAACAGCTTTACGCCCTGTCCCACCACAGTGGCGCCACCCGCGCTGACAGTTGGATCGACATCGAAGGCGGCAACGCCACGCTGTTCTCCTATGCTGGCATCGGCAGCCGCGAATTGCCTTCAGGCAACCTGGTACACGAAGGGCCGGCGATCCCGCTGGGAAAAAAGGGCCACTTTTCCGGTAGCCATATACTTGTGCCGCGTGCCGGTGTTGCCGTTCACATCAATGCCTTCAACTTCCCGATCTGGGGCATGCTGGAGAAGTTCGCCCCAACGTTCCTTGCCGGCATGCCATGCATCGTCAAGCCGGCGACTTCCACAAGCTACCTGACCGAAGCGGTGGTACGCCTGATGGATGCCTCTGGTCTGCTCCCCGCCGGCTGTCTGCAATTGGTGATCGGCAGCACCGGTGACCTGCTCGACCGCTTGCAGGGCCAGGATGTGGTGACCTTCACCGGTTCTGCTGACACCGCGGCAAAACTGCGTGTCACGCCTAACCTGATCCGCAATTCGGTACCCTTCACCGCCGAGGCCGACTCGCTCAATTGCGCCATCCTCGGCCCTGACGTGAGCCCGGACAGTGAAGAGTTCGAGCTTTACCTCAAGGAAGTGGTGCGCGAGATGACCACCAAGGCCGGGCAGAAATGCACAGCCATCCGCCGTGCCATCGTTCCGGCCAAGCACCTGGATGCCGTGGCCACACGCCTGCGCGAGCGCCTGAGCAAGGTGGTGGTCGGCGACCCTTCATTGGACGGCGTTCGCATGGGGGCCCTGGCCTCTCATGACCAGCAACGCGATGTCGGCGAGCGTGTACGTGCCCTGCTTCAAAGCTGCGATCAGCTGTTCGGCGCCAGCGACGGTTTCGCCCCACGTGGCGAGAGCGTTGCCGAGGGCGCGTTCTTCGCCCCAACCCTGCTTCAGGCACGAGACCCGCATGCCGAAGGCGGCGCCCACGATATCGAGGCCTTTGGCCCGGTCAGCACGCTGATGGCCTACGATGACCTGGACGAAGCTCTGGTCTTGGCAGCTCGTGGCAAGGGCAGCCTGGTCGCGACGCTGGTAACGGCCGACCGCGCCGTGGCCGCCAAGGCGATCCCGACCGCTGCAGCCTGGCATGGCCGCCTGTTGGTACTCGACCGTGAAGCTGCGCAAGAATCCACCGGCCACGGCTCGCCGCTGCCGCAACTCAAGCACGGCGGCCCCGGCCGCGCGGGGGGCGGCGAGGAGCTGGGTGGCTTACGTGCGGTCAAGCATTACCTGCAACGTGCGGCGATACAGGGCTCGCCGAGTATGCTGACGGCAGTGACCGGGGAATATGTACGCGGCGCCGAGGTAATCGAGAGCGAGGTACATCCCTTCCGCCGTCATTTCGACGAGCTGCGCATCGGCGAGTCGCTGCTGACCCACCGCCGCACGGTCACCGAGGCCGATCTGGTGAATTTCGGTTGCCTGTCGGGCGATCACTTCTACATGCATTTCGACGAGATAGCCGCCAGGCAATCGCAGTTCGGCAAGCGCATCGCACATGGTTACTTCGTGCTTTCGGCGGCGGCCGGGCTGTTCGTCTCCCCGGGCGAAGGCCCGGTATTGGCCAACTACGGGCTGGATACCCTGCGTTTTATAACCCCGGTCGCCATTGGCGATACCATTCAGGCGCGCCTGACCTGCAAACGCAAGATCGACCAAGGCAAGACCAGCCCGTTGGGGCAGCCTCAGGGGGTGGTAGCTTGGGATGTAGAAGTCACCAACCAGTTGGGGGAGCTGGTGGCCAGTTACGACATCCTGACCTTGGTGCTGAAGCAGCCTTGAGCGATGGTTTTGACTGCACCGGCAATTGCTCCGCAGCCAACAAGGCAGGTCGCGCCCATGGGCAATGACCCATTGGTCGGTATTTTCAGGACGCAGGCTGATCATCCGTAGCTCGATCACACTCCAAACTGCATCTGACGCCAAGGAGAACCGTGATGAGCCAACTAATGAAAATGGGTGGCGGTAACGTCCAGGATGACTGGCCTGAACTGGATCCGGGCCAGCCCGACGATCGGGTGGACGACCCGGATGCTGACCCGAATGTCACCGACGATGAGGAGAATCGCCCAGGGGTACCAGCAAGCGATCCCGAGTCAGGCGCTTGACTATAGGGAGCGGGCGAAAGCCCGCTCCCTTTCCCTCAACTGCTAATCGCAGAGTCACTGACCGGCTGGTGGGGTTTTCCCCCGGACAGCCGCCAACTCACTGCGGTAATCCCATAGCGCTCAGCCATTGGCTTGCTGACTTTCTTGATTTTTTCGCGGCCAAACTTAGGAATGATGCCAATACCCGCATCACAACTGGCCCAGTGCCAGGCTTCGGTGTTATCCATCCGCTCCATGCGGATAATGAAACTGCGTGGCTCGCCATGCAGTTGGTAGTCAATGATGTACAGCTGGGGGTTAGGCATCACGGGGCCCTCCTCTTCTCCATGGATGACTCATTCATTGAGTGATGCCCGCCAGGAAAGATTCAAAATAATTGTCCAACAATTCCCCTCTGCGACACCCCTCAAGGCAACGGGTCGGGTGCAGCGCCAGGTACCAGGATCACCTTGCGGCAGCGCTCCTGCTGCTCATCGAACATTTCGTAGCCTCGCGCGGCATCTTCCAGCGCCAGCCGGTGAGTGATGATCGCTTGCGGGTTGAGCCGGCCTGCCTCGATGTGTTCGAGCAACTCCGGCAGGTAGCGATGGACGTGCGTCTGGCCCATGCGGAAAGTCAGGCCCTTGTCGAATGCGTCGCCGAACAGGAAGCCGTGAATGAAACCGGCATAGACCCCCGGCACGCTTACCACGCCACCACGGCGGACCGCAGCGATGCTCTGGCGTAAAGCCTTACCGCTGCTACCTTCGAGTTTAAGGGCAGTCAGCACGGTTTCGGTGGTGCTGCCTTTGGCTTCGAAGCCCACGGCATCGATCACTGCATCGACGCCCCGCATGCCGCGCGTCTGGCGAATGATGGTGTCGGCAGGATCGTCGTCGTGGGCAAAGTCGATAGGAATTACGCCGTAGGCCTGATGGGCATAATCCAGGCGATAGCCGCATTCATCGACCATGAAAATCTGCTCTACCCCCAGCATTCTTGCACAGGCCGCTGACAGCAGCCCGACCGGCCCTGCGCCATAGATAGCCAGCGATGCACCCTGCCCGACTTCTGCGTTGAGCACCGCCTGCCAGGCGGTGGGCAGGATATCAGACAGGAACAGCAGCTGATCATCGGCCAGGTGCCCCGGTACCTTGAACGGCCCCGTGTTGCCTTTAGGAACGCGTACGTAGTCGGCCTGGCCACCTGGCACCCCACCGTACAGGTGGCTGTAGCCGAACAAGGCTGCACCCGGCGGGATCACCTTCTTGTTGAGAATCGCCCCGTGGCCCGTATTGGTGGTTTCACAGGCCGCGAACAGCTGGTGCTGGCAGAAGAAACAGCCGCCGCACGCGATCACGAACGGGATCACCACCCGGTCACCGGGGCGCACGGCTGTCACTGCGCTACCAACGTCTTCGACGATCCCCATGAACTCGTGGCCGAGGATATCGCCCGTCTCGACCAAAGGGATCTTGCCGCGATACAAGTGCAAGTCCGAGCCGCAGATGGCCGTGGCGGTCACACGCAGAAGGATATCGTCATCTTCCTGCAGGTCCGGTTCTGGCACGTTGTCAACACGGACATCGCCAGCGCCGTGATAGGTCAAAGCGCGCATGCTTGAGTCTCCCTACGAGGACATGGGACGAGGCCGCTGGCAATGCCGACAGGCCTCGGCTAACGCGTCTGTTCAACTCGGCTGGCGGCCTCCACCATGGCTGTTCTGCCCGCCCTTGCGGCCAGCTTGCGAGGCACGCTCTCTGTCATTGGCAAAGTTGCCACCCGACGCCTGCCCGCCCTTCTGGCCGGCACGGGATGCCCGTTCGCGGTCATTGGCAAAGTTGCCCGGGTTGGTTTCCTTGGTGCCGCCTCGTTGTCCAGTCCGCTCTTGATCACGAGCCATGTCGTTTCTCCTTGCGATGGGATGGTTGGACGCATGAATCTTTGCCATGCCCTGTTTCCGAGCCGCCGATGCGCACGAATGCTCAATTCAATCGTGGGCAGCCGACCGGTGGCACGAAAAACCGCCCGGGAAAATGTTTGCGCGCTCCCTGATGCCGGTGCTGTGAGCTTTACGCATGCACACTCCACTGTGTGACTTGTGCCTCGATCGGCATTTCATCGACGGCATGGATCAAGCCGCTCCCCAGCGCCTCCTGAGGATCCAGTATTCGCGGGTCAGCCATCAGGTAGCGCTGCACATCCAATACTTCGGCGCTGCCAGCGGTTCTTTCGGCAACGATCTGGGCATACAGCCGCAAATCATAATCAAGACTCATCGCATACTCGGCCATACGCGCGTGGTCGACCGCGCCATGCAGCGTCCAGTGAAACGGGTGAAACAGGAACTTGCTCATGGCGCAGGCGGTACGGTGCTCACCCGCCAGAAACAGGATGTTGCCCATCGATTCCACAGTACCGAGGTTGTGCGTGTGCACGTGTACAGGCAAGGCGCGCAGGAAGTTGTACAAGGTAAACCCATAACTGCATTCGCCGCCCATCGTAGCGATATTCAACTGAAGCACATCGGCCCCCTGTTGCATCACCTTGGAGCAGGTACTGATCAGGTTGCCGCAGGTGGATGAGTTGATCGGGCCGGTGAAGTGAATGATGTGTCGGGCCATGCTTACCTCCAGATTGGCGGGTCATTGCCGTATGTCGAACAGGCCTCCCATCGCAACATATTGGTCAGGTCTGGTTTTCGGTGGAAACGTGTGCGGGTGCAAAGTTCCCTGGGCAGGGCCAGGTCGCCACTGGTCAACCATCCTGAACCGTTTGTGGTCGTTGCGTGTCGCTAGTGAAGGGACAGCAATGAGGACCACAGTGTGAGCGAGATCCGCATCGGCATATCCGGATGGCGCTATGGCCCCTGGCGCAAGGACTTCTACCCCAAGGGGCTACGGCAGGATCACGAACTGGCATTTGCCTCGCGCGCCGTGAACAGCATAGAAATAAACGGGTCGTTCTATAGCCTGCAGACACCGGAACGCTATGAGCGCTGGCGGGACGATACGCCGGAGGACTTCATCTTTTCAGTCAAAGGGCCCCGCTATATCACGCATGGTCGGCGCCTCAAGGACATCGAAGAGCCGCTGGCGAATTTCTTTGCATCAGGCCTTTTGTTGCTGGGCGATAAGCTGGGGCCGATTCTGTGGCAGTTTCCGCCGAACATGAAATTCGATGAGGATCGCTTCGAGCGTTTCCTCGCGCTATTACCGCACGACCGCGAGGCGGCGCACGCCTGTGCCCGCAACTGCGCGGAGCGTTTACGGGGCAATGGCGGGACGGCCATCGACGGCAATGCACGCATTCGCCACGCAGTGGAAATACGTAATGAGAGCTTTCTGTGCGAGGCGTTCGTCCGGATGCTGCGCAAGTACCGGGTGGCGCTCGTGGTCGCCGACAGCGCGGGCAAGTGGCCCTATGTCGAAGATGTGACCGCCGACTTCGTCTACCTGCGTCTGCACGGCGATGTCGAGCTTTACAGCAGCGGATATACAGCCCGCGCATTGCGCCGCTGGAAGCAGCGTATCGAATGCTGGAGCCGCGGCGCACAACCAGACGATGCCCACCTGATCATCGATCAGCCGCCACCTCGGCGTACCTCACGGGATATCTATTGCTACTTCGATAACGACCAGAAGGTACATGCCCCATACGACGCACGCCGTCTACTGGACAAAATGGATCTGAATGGCCACTTGGTGACAGAACCGGGTGTCACACCGCAGGTGCAATTGTGAACAAGACACTGCAAACACCCGCCAGCATCATCGACCGAGTCACCACGGTACATCGCCTCAATGTACTGACCATCAACGTACACAAAGGCTTCACCGCGCTGAACCGGCGTTTCATCCTGCCCGAATTGCGCGAGGCGGTACGTGCCACCGATGCCGACCTTGTGTTCCTGCAGGAGGTCCATGGCAGCCATGAGCACCACGCCTTGCGCCATCCCGCGTGGCCCGAAACCCCGCAATATGAATTCCTCGCCGACAGCATGTGGCCGCAGTTCGCCTACGGCCGTAATGCCATTTACCCGCACGGTGATCATGGCAACGCGCTGCTGTCGAAATTCCCTATCGTCGAGCACCGCAACCTCGATGTATCGATCCATGGCAACGAACAGCGCGGCTTGCTGCACTGCCGTCTGGACGTGCCAGGCCACGAATCGGTTCATGCAGTCTGCGTGCATCTGGGGTTGCGTGAAGCCCATCGGCAGCGCCAGGTAAGCCTGCTGTTCGACTTGCTCGACAGCTTGCCTGCCGAAGCGCCTGTGATTGTCGCCGGGGACTTCAACGACTGGCGCCTGAAAGCCGATGCCGTGCTCTCGCAACGCCTGGTAGAAGCGTTCGGTGAGCATTTTGGTAGCCCGGCCCGCAGTTTCCCGGCGCGCCTGCCGCTGCTGCGGTTGGACCGTATCTACTTGCGCAATGCCAAACCGAGCAAAGCGCAAGTGCTGTCCCATTATCCCTGGTCACACTTGTCTGACCATGCACCGTTGGCTGCGGAGATCAATCTGTGAACAAACCTTGGGTGGAGGGCAACAGCGTCGAGCTGTTGATCAATGGAGAAGGCTATTACCCGCGTGTATTCGAGGCCATGGCCCAGGCGCGCGAAGAAATCCTGCTGGAAACGTTCATCATCTTCGACGATAAGGTCGGCCAGCAGCTGCAGCGCGTTCTGATCGATGCGGCGCGCCGCGGCGTACGGGTGGAACTGGCGGTGGATGGGTACGGCACAGCCGACCTGCCGGATGCCTTCATTTCGGCCATGACCGAAGCGGGTGTGCGTTTTCACGCTTTCGACCCGCAACCGCGGGTGGCCGGCATGCGGACCAACCTCTTCCGGCGCCTGCACCGCAAGATCGTCGTGGTAGATGGCGAGCGGGCGTTCATTGGCGGGATCAACTACAGCGCCGATCACCTGGGCGATTATGGCCCGATGGCCAAGCAGGACTATGCGGTGGAAGTGCGTGGCCCGGTGGTGGCGCAGGTGCACGCCTCCAGCCGACGGCTGATGGCTCCGGTGCTCGAACAGCCCAGTGAGGTACAGCCGCTCACCCAGCCCGCCGGCCAGGTAAGCGCCGTGCTGGTCGAGCGGGACAACACGCGCCACCGTAGCGATATCGAGGCCTGTTACCTGCAGGCCGTGCGTTCTGCCCGTCAACGCATCGTGGTTGCCAATGCTTACTTCTTCCCCGGTTACCGCCTGTTGCGCGAGTTACGCAATGCAGCGCGCCGTGGGGTGCAGGTAACCCTGATCCTGCAGGGTCAGCCGGACATGCGCTGGGTACGTGCGCTGTCGAGACTGTTGTACAACTACCTGTTGCGCGACGGCGTGCATATCCACGAGTACTGCCAGCGTCCTCTGCACGGCAAAGTGGCGCTGGTGGACGATGAATGGTCGACGGTAGGCTCCAGCAACCTCGACCCGCTGAGCCTGTCGTTCAATCTTGAGGCCAACCTGCTCATCCGTGATCGGGCGTTCAACCAACATCTGTACCAACACTTGGCCTCGCTCGCCAGTGACCAATGCAAGGCGGTGACACTGGAGCGGATGATCCGCGGCTACTGGTGGCGGGCGCCGCTGATTTTCATCGGTTTTCACCTGACCCGCTACTTCCCGCGCATTGCCGGCTGGTTCCCGGCGCACCGGCAACGCCTGAAATCTGTCCAGCCTGAAGTGCAGGCCCAGGGCGACCTTCACGAGGGCAATACCTGATGAAGCACAAAGCCTGGCATACCTGGGGCAAGCGCCTGCTGACCCTGCTGTTCATCGTGCTGATTCCGGCGCTGCTGTACATGCTGGCGCGCAACCTTGACTGGAACGAGGTTCGCCAATCACTGGTCGCCTACAAGCCAAGCACCCTGATCATCGGCTTGGGCCTGGCGCTGTGCAGCTACCTGACATTCGCCAGCTACGACCTGCTGGCACGCGCCTATACCGGCCACCACCTGCCAGCGCGCCAAGTGTTACCGGTGGCCTTCGTCTGCTATGCCTTCAACCTCAACTTTACTACCTGGGTGGGCGGTGTTGCCCTGCGTTACCGGTTATACGGGCGGCTGGGCCTGGACACGGGGACCATCACCAAGATCCTGACCCTGGGGCTGCTGACCAACTGGATGGGTTACATGCTGCTTGCCGGTACGGTGTTCGCCCTGCGCCTGGTCAAATTGCCGGAAAATTGGGCAGTGGGCGTAACCGGGCTGCAGATGATCGGTTTTCTGCTGCTGGGTGTGGCGCTCGCCTATCTGCTGGCCTGCGGTTTTGCCAAGCGTCGTACATGGCGTGTGCGCGAGCATGAAATCACCCTGCCTTCGCTGCGTCTGGCGCTGTGCCAGGTAGCGCTGGGTGCCAGCAACTGGGCATTGATGGCAGCGCTGATTTACTGGCTGCTACCCGGCGACCTGTTCTACCCCTCGATTCTCGGTATCTTGCTGATCAGTTGCGTGGCTGGAGTTGTCGCTCACATTCCCGCCGGGCTGGGTGTGCTTGAAGCCGTGTTCCTCGCTTTGCTGCACGGCCAACTGGGCCAGGGCAGCCTGGTGGCGGCGCTGCTGGGCTACCGCACCCTTTACTACCTGATCCCGCTGCTGCTGGCGGTTATTACCTACCTGGTGCTGGAAAAACGCGCCCGCGCTATGCGCCAACGCGGTGAAGCGACATTACGCAAGACCTGAACACGGGCCCAAGGCCCGGGAGGTGGCACATGCGTTTATCCCTGGTGATGGTGGTGCTGGGCGGCCTGGCTAGCACAGAGGTATTGGCCGAAGCGTGCGAGGTGATGACCCGCTCCGCCAGTGAAGCTGTCAAACCCGTTGAAGGACGGACCTGCTACAGCTACAGCAACATGCCCGCTGAAGCCATCGATTGGTCATGCAGCAATGAAAGCAAGGAGATGCTCAGCACTGAGAAACGTAAAGTCCCGCGCTGCGCCGATGGCAGTGTGGGTAGCTGCATCGCGCCGTTGACGCAGGAGACCCTTGCCAATCCGAAATCGGCAGGGCGCGACGAGCCCTCCACGCGCCCGACACTGCCGAAGGGGGCACAGGTAATCACCTATTATTACGACACCCCCAGCCTCGGCCAGGCCCGTACCGACTGCGAGCGCAATGACGGGATCTGGCAGACGCATTGAAGCTCAGGCCTGCCGCACCCCGGGAGCCGGCATTGCCAGTTCCCGGGGCGCGTACTGCAACAGATATCGAGCTGTTCAAGAGGCTCAGGGGGAAATCGGATCGCTGGCCGGGAAGGTTCCATCCAAGGCATTGTCGACCTTGTTTTCATCGGGCTGAGCCGCTTCACCGCACTTGCAATCACTCATACGGCACGGCTCACCGTTGCGGTGCCCTGATGCACAGGCCTCACAGCAATAGGCTTTTTCATTCTGCATGCGGGCATTCTCGTCCACCGTGCACGAACAGTTCGCACAGGCACATCGACGCTCATTCATGGTCACTTCCTCGGCTCGTTATCAACCACTTCATCAGTCCAGGGTTCACCGTCCAGCGGAGCGGACCGTGCCAGCTCGGCTTCGTCCAGGCCAATGCCACCACCGATCTCCTGCTCATCGACCTCACGCAGGTTCTCATCCGCTGGGCCGTCGTCATCGCCCGGTTCGTAGGGGTCGCGTGCGCCGGTTTCATCCAGCAGGGTGCCGGGGCTAAGGTCATCGTCGGTGACGTTATCTTCCTGCGCGCTGGCCGTCAGTGTCTCACCACCGGTCATGCCGCCTTCTGCGACACGCCGCGCAGGGAACTCCTTCGCCACTTCAGCCGCCGGGCGTTCGTCCCCTATGCGCCCCTCAGGGCGGTCATTGAAGTCCAGCTCGTGCACGCTGCCCATGCGGTCCTCGGTGTCATCGATTTCGCTGGGGGTATAGGGCTGGCGATCATCGGGTCGGCTCATTTGGGATCTCCGTCAGGGGTGTGTCCGGTCGACTGTGAGTGGGCCTGGAAAATTCAGAGTTTTTTCGCCCGCCAGCGTGCAATCGATTTTTTGAACTACCGCCCGGCCCGCTGCCTCCCAAATGAGAGACCGCGACCCCTGGGAGCCTTAGATGACGGCCAAGCCCCTGCAGGAATATGAGCGCAAGCGCGACTTCAATGCCACACCCGAGCCCAGTGGCAAGCGCGGCCGTGCAAAACGTAATCATGCCCTGCAGTTCTGCATTCAGAAGCACGACGCCAGCCACCTGCATTACGACTTCCGTCTGGAACTGAACGGTACGCTGAAAAGCTGGGCCATCCCCAAGGGGCCCTCCCTGGACCCCAAGGTGCGGCGCCTGGCGGTGCACGTAGAGGATCACCCTCTCGACTACGCCGATTTCGAAGGCAATATCCCGGAGGGTCACTATGGCGCCGGCGATGTGATCGTCTGGGATCGTGGAGTCTGGGAACCAGAGGGTGACGCAAATCAGGCCTATGCCAAGGGCAAGCTGCGCTTTCGCTTGCAAGGAGAGAAGCTGAGCGGCGTGTGGAACCTGTTCCGCACCCGTCTGGCAGGCAAGAAAGAGCAGTGGATGCTGGTCAAGTCCCACGACGCTCAGGCACGCAGCGAGGCCGACTACAGCATCGTTGAAGCGCAGCCTGACAGCGTGATCAGCGATCGCACGCTGGTGCCGCGACGCAATGCCAGCGCCAAACCGGCGCCGGCGCCCAAGCGCAAGCGGGCCGGTGCGTGCAAGAAAGCGGCCTTGCCCGGTCTACTGCAGCCGCAGCTTGCGACCCTGGTGGATTCCCCCCCCGCTGGCGACTGGCGCTATGAAGTCAAGTTCGACGGTTATCGCGTGCTTGCCCGGATTGAAGGCGACGACGTGCGGCTGTTCACCCGTAACGGCCATGACTGGAGCCACAAAATGCCACGACAGGTGGCTGCGCTTCGCGCTTTAGGTCTGGACAGCGCCTGGCTTGACGGTGAGATGGTCGTCAACGGCGACAACGGGGCGACGGACTTCCAGGCCTTACAGAATGCCTTCGACACTGCCCACGACGAGCAAATCGTCTATTACCTGTTCGACCTCCTCTTCCTGGGTGGCCAGGACCTACGCGCGCTGCCCTTGGAGGACCGGCGCAAAGCATTGGGTAAACTGCTTGAGCAGGATCAGTCCGAGGTTCTGGAGTTTTCCGCCGACTTCCAGCAACCGGTGGAGTCGCTGCTCGACAGCGCCTGCCGCCTGGAGCTCGAAGGGTTGATCGGCAAGCGCGCCGGTAGCCCCTATACAAGCCGGCGCAGTGCTGACTGGATCAAGCTCAAGTGCAAACAGCGCCAGGAGTTTGTGATCGTCGGGTTCACCGACCCCAAGGGGAGCCGCAGCGGCTTCGGTGCGCTGTTGCTCGCCCTGCATGACCCGGACACCGGTGAGCTCCGCTATGCCGGCAAGGTCGGGACCGGCTTCAGTGCCACCACGCTCGACAGCATCCATGCGCGCCTCAAACCCCTGGAAATCGGCAAACCCGCCCTGCCCCGGCCTCCCACCGGGGCTGAAGCCCGAGGAGTTCATTGGCTCAAGCCAAAACTGATGGCCGAGGTTTCTTATGCGCAAATGACCCGGGACGGCGTGGTTCGCCATTCGGTTTTCCATGGGCTGCGCGACGACAAACCTGCCAGCGCCATCGACCAGGAGCGTGCCATGCCAGCCAAGACCGTGCCAAAAGCCAAGCGTGCCAAAGCGACAGAAGACCTGGGCGACCTGCGCCTGACGCATCCGGACAGGATCATCGACGCCAGCATTGGTGCGACAAAGCGGGAGATTGCCGAATACTACGCCGGCGTCAGTCAGTGGATCCTGCCGCAACTCAAAGACCGCCCGGTGGCGCTGGTACGGGCGCCGGAGGGCCTCAATGGCGAACTGTTCTTCCAGAAGAACGCCGGCCAGTTGCATATCGCCAATGTGCTCAGTTACGACAGGGCCGAAGCCGGCCAGGCGGCGATGGTCATCAACCGTCCTGACACGTTGCTCGGTGCCGTGCAGATGAACATGCTTGAACTGCACACTTGGAATGCCACCGACAAAGACTTCGACAAGCCCGACCGCTTTGTGCTCGACCTTGACCCGGACCCGGCATTGCCCTGGAAGGCCATGCTCGATGCTACCCAGCTCGCCCTCACGTTGCTCGACGAACTGGGCCTCAAAGTGTTCCTCAAGACCAGCGGCGGCAAAGGCATGCACCTGGTGGTGCCATTGACCCGCCGTGCGGGCTGGGACGAGGTTAAAGACTTCAGCCATGCCATCGTCAATTACCTGGCCAAGCTCTTCCCCGACCGGCTCAGCGCCGTGTCCGGGCCAAAGAACCGGGTCGGACGGATCTTCATCGATTACCTGCGCAACGGTAAAGGCGCGACCACCGCCTGTGCCTACTCCCTGCGCGCCCGGGAAGGCCTGCCGGTGTCGGTGCCGATCTGGCGCGAGGAACTTGGCCACCTCAAGGGCGCCAACCAGTGGCACATCGGCAACCTGCACGAACGCTTGGCCGAGGTCGATGACCCTTGGGCGGACATGAGCAAGACCCGACAGTCAATCACAGCGCGCATGCGCAAACAGATGGGGATGACATGAGCATCATTCAGGATTTTGACCTGAACACCCTCGACAGCCTGTTGCGTACGTTCAGCGAGCGCGCGCAGCCTTTGAACCTGGACACCAAGCTTTCGCAACTGATGCAGGCGCTGTTGGCGGACCATCTCGACCTGCTCCCGCTGCCGGGCCAAGGGCATACCTTGCAGCGCTGGCAGACCTTGGCGCGCATTGCCGGCTGCGACCTGGCACTGGCCAAAGTGTACGAGGGCCATACCGACGCGCTGGCGATCCTGGCTGAATGCGGCGCTGCTCACCTGGTGGGGGATGCTGTATGGGGCGTGTGGGCCGCAGAGCCCCCTGAAGCGCGGGCGCGGATCATTGCCCGTGACGGCGATCAGGTGCACCTTGCCGGCAGCAAGGCCTGGTGCTCAGGTGCCTTGCAGATCGACCGTGCGCTGATCACTGCCTGGGCTGAAGATGACCAGCCGCAACTGGTGGCGATTGAACTGGCCCACCCCACCCAAGGCTTGCAGGTCGATCACTGGCAAGCAGTGGGTATGGCCACGACCGCCAGCATTGAAATCACCTTTGAGGGTTCGCCCGGGATCGCCGTAGGCCAGCCAGGGCAGTACCTTTCGCGCCCCGGTTTCTGGCACGGCGGTGCGGGGATCGCCGCCTGCTGGTACGGCGCGGCAGAGGCGCTGGCCGATTACTTGCGTGAACGTTGCCGCAAACCACGCCCTGATCCTCATGCCCAGGCACACCTTGGGGCAGTGGATGCGGCGTTGTACGGTGCCCGTGCAGCACTACGCGAATGTGCCGCGTGGATAGATCGCCAGCCCAGCGCCGACGCCAGCTTCGAGGTGCGCCGTGTGCGTGCCCAGGTAGAGCATGCTGTAGAGCAGGTGATCCACCATGTGGGGCGTGCGTTGGGTGCAACGCCGTTCTGTCGCAGCAGCCATTTTGCACGGCTAAGCGCCGACCTCCCGGTCTTCATGCGGCAAAGCCATGCTGAACGCGACCTGGCCGAACTTGGCCAACAGCTGGCCCAGGTGCCGGCAGGAGCCTGGCAACTATGAGTGAGAACCTGATCAAGGCCAGTGAAGGCAGGCCGTGGGCCGCGTGGCAGCAGTCTGCACACCTGGCGCGGGCGAGCTGGATCACGCCGGACCAGTTGCTACCCGCAGGCCGGCGCTTGGTATTGCTGGCTCCGCACCCCGATGACGAAATCCTCATGGCCGGCGGACTGTTGGCAGGGCTGCACGGCCGCGAGCAGGACGTGCTGCTGATTTCCGCTACCGATGGTGAAGGGAGCCACCCTGAATCCGCGACCTGGACCGAACACCGCCTGCGTCGCCAACGGCCTCTTGAAAGCAGGCACGCCTTGCAACAGCTGGACCTGGACCTCAACCGGCTGGACTGGCGGCGCCTGCACCTTAAAGACGGTGCGCTGCCGCGAGACGAAGCGTTTCTGGTCAATCACCTTAACCAACTGCTCAAGCCCGATGATGTGCTGATGACAACCTGGCGCGGCGACGGCCACTGCGACCATGAAGCGCTTGGCCGGGCGGCAGCGCAAGCCGCACTGGCGCGCCAGGTGCAACTGGTGGAGGTGCCCGTGTGGGCCTGGCATTGGGCACAGCCTGACGACCCCCGCCTACCCTGGTCGCGGGCGCATCGCATTGAGTTGGATGAAACACGGGTTGCGCGTAAGCGTCGGGCCTTGGCGGCGCATCACAGCCAGCTGGAGCCCGACCAGGGGCGCGCGCCGGTATTGCCTGCCACCCTGCTCGATTGCCTGCTGCAACCCTTCGAACTGGTGTTCCTGTAAAGGAGTTGTCATGAGTATCGATGCGCAATATTTCGCCGACCTGTATGCCAACAATGACGACCCTTGGGCGTTTCGTACCCGTTGGTACGAGCGCCGCAAACGCGACCTGCTGATGGCCAGCCTGCCGCGCCAGTGCTACCAGCGGGTGTTCGAACCCGCCTGCGCCAATGGCGAGCTGAGCGCCTCGCTGGCGGAGCGCTGTGCCGAACTGCTGTGCCAAGACCTTGATCCTACGGCAGTGGCGTTGGCTCGCCAGCGCCTGGCGGGCTTGCCCAATGCTTCGGTCGTCGCTGGCCGCTTACCAGCGGACTGGCCTGGCGGCAGCTTCGACCTGATCGTGCTCAGCGAAGTGGGTTACTACCTGAACGCTACCGACTGGTTGCAGGTGATCGAGCAGTCGGTTGCGAGCCTCACTTATGACGGTGGCCTGTTGGCCTGTCACTGGCGCCATCCGATCGCAGGCTGCCCACAGGATGGGCGTGAAGTGCATCAGTTGCTGGCCAAACACGTGCCGTTGTACCCGGTATTTCGCCACGAAGAGGCGGACTTCCTGCTGGAGTACTGGTCAGCCGAGCCTAGCGTGGTCGACCTGGACGAGATATGCCCATGATTGCTGTCGTCATTCCCGCCCATAACGAAGCCCGACGGCTGGGGCGCTGCCTCAAGGCCATGGCGGCGGCGGTTGCCTTGGCCAGGCAGGCAGGCCAGCAGGTCGAGGTGCTGGTGGTGCTGGACCGCTGCCGTGATGCCAGTGCCGCTGTGGCCAAGCGCTTCGGGGTACACACGCTGGCAGTGGAGGCTGGCAGCGTTGGCATGGCCCGCCGGCTTGGCGCTGCGCTGATGCTGGACCGCGGCGCCCGCTGGCTGGCCTGTACCGATGCCGATAGCCAAGTGCCCTCGCACTGGCTGCTTTGGCAACTGGCCTGCACTGCCGAGGTGGTCTGTGGCACGGTGCACATCGAGCACTGGCAGCCCTGGCAACGCGCTGCGCTACGCAAGCTGTACCGCAGCGGTTATCAGGCATGTGAGGGCCATCGGCATATTCATGGTGCAAACCTTGGTGTCTGTGCCCGCGCTTATGAGCGTGTGGGGGGCTTTCAACCGCTGGCGGCGCATGAGGACGTGCAGCTGGTACGCGACCTGGAGGCTAGCGGCGCACAGATCGTATGGACGGCCAAGCACAGTGTGGCGACCAGCAGCAGAGGCGACAGCCGGGCTCGGGAAGGGTTTGGGGATTTTCTGGGGGGGCTGCAGGTTCGTTTGGACGGGTGATCAGCCTGTCGCAGGGTGGTTAGTGTTCTTGAGAGCGGGCGCAGCGTGAGCGGCGCTCGGTCTCAAGGCAGGCGCCCGCCCCACGCAATCATGAGGCCTTGCGAGTACGCTTGGCAGGCTTCTTTTCGGCAGGTGCTTTTTTCGCAGCTTTACCACCCAGGCTGCGCTTGAGCAGTTCGGTGAGGTCGATGATATCGGCGCTTTTCTCCGCTTCGCCCCCTTCGCCCTTGTCCACCACGCTGATCTTGCCTTTGCTGGCCTTTTCTTCCACCAGGTCCATGATGGTCTGGCGGAACGCATCATGGTACTCATCAGGGGCCCACGAGCCGCTCATGTCTTCGACCAACCGCTTGGCCATGTCCAGTTCGCGCTTGTCGACCTTGGTGTCGGTCACGCTTTTTTCCAGCTCAAGCGTCTCCAGGCCGCGCACCTCTTCGGGCCAACGCAAGGTGATCATCACCAATGCGTCGTCCAGTGGCCGCAACAATGCAAGGTGCTGGCGTGTATGCAGCACCACCGTGGCCAGCGCCACCTTGCCAGTGCTCTCCAGTGTTTCACGCAGCAACGCATAGACTTTGCCGCCGCGACGATCCGGGCTCAGGTAATACGGTGTATCGAAGTGCTGCAAGGGGATCTCGCTGGCAGCCACGAATGAGAAGATATCGATGGTCTGGGTCGCTTCCGGGCGGGCCTTGCGGATCTCTTCCTCGCTGATCACCACATAACGACCTTTCTCGTGCTCCACACCTTTGACGATGTTGTCTTTGTCGATTTCCTTGCCGGTCACCTTGTTGATCCGTTTATAACCCACCGGCTCCATGCTGCGCTTGTCCAGCCAGTCGAAATCGATGCGCTCGGTGCGCACTGCCGTGTTGAGCGAGACGGGGATATGCACCAGGCCGAAACTGATCGCGCCTTTCCAGATTGCCCTAGCCATGGCGTGCCTCCGAAGATTGCAGGGAATGGCCCGGCTGGCAGTAACGCAGGGCGCCACAGCGTTCGCAAAGCTGGCATTGCAGCCCAGGCACTTCGGGTTGGGTCATGGCGCGCCAGTGGCAGCCCCGCAGCAGACAGACAATGGTCATCAGCCACCTCCTTGGCCCGGAAATGTCGGGCGCTTACCTGAAATGACTGCACGGCGCGCTGAAGGTTTAGCCCAAATGCCCTACGGCTGTCGAAACTACAGTGGCTTGATCGTCATGGCTGATCAGGGCTCGATGGCAAAAAGCACGCGCTTGAACGCCTCGGCGGCCAGATGTACCTGCACAGACCAGTCCTGGGCTGCATCGCTGCCGGCATCATCGGAGATGTATTTCAGGCACACGAACGGAATGCCTTCATTACGGGCGATCAACGCCAAAACGTACGCTTCCATGTCGACGATGTCGTATGGAGCATCCCCGTGGCTGACCTCAAAGCTGTCACCGCTGCCGCAGCTGCCCAGCGGCAGCCCTTCTATCGGCTGGCCATGCTCGAGCAGCACCGGAACGTCCGACAGCGGCGTCTCGTAGCGGGCGAAGCCCAGCGCAGTAACGTCCATGTCGCGCTGCACGAAGTGCGTGCAGCACACCACCTCCCCCTTGCCGTATCGCTGGCTGCCTGCCGAACCGAGGTTAACGATCAGTTTGGGGCGCTGGCGCTGAACCGCCTTGGTCAGGGCGATGGCAGCATTGACTTTGCCGATGCCGGTGAAAACCGTATTGAGATCAGCGAACACAGTACCGGCTTCAGCCTCGAGGGCGAATACGAACAGGGTGTCGGCCAGCGTAATGTCGGGGAATTGCTGGGTCAGCATCATGGCGCAGGGCGTTCCAAATGGCTTGCTAAGGGCGCTGCCATTGTCGGTGAACGCTAACTGATTGCAAGCCCCATCGGGGTGGCAAGCTGCAATAACGCGTCATGTACTGCGGTTGACAGTCAGCGCAACTGCGGCAATACGCTCGACCTGCTCATAACCTGGCTGCAGTAATTGTTCACCGAATACGTCCGGGTCGACCTCACGGTACACCCAGGCCCATTCAGGCCCCGCCAGGCACAGACGAATGGCTTCGAGCAAAGGATCACGACCTTCGACGATCGCCACGCCTGTGTATAACAACAGTGATCCGCCGGGGCTCAGACGCTCGCGCGCCTGCTCAATGATGCGCAATGACAGATCGGCGCCCAGCGTACCGCCACCATGGCGATACGTGCGCTGGCCGTCATCAAGCATGTAGGGTGGGTTGGCTACGATGAGGTCGAAATTGCCACTGATCCCCGCCAGCAGGTCACTGTGTGCAATGAACACATTGCTCACCCCCGCCAGCGCAGCGTTGATCGCGGTATAGCGCAGTGCCAGAGGGTTGATGTCCACGGCGCTGACCTGGGCGTGTTGCGCCGCGCGGGCGATCAGCAAGGCACCGACGCCGCTGCCGCAACCAATGTCCACAGCGCGCTCGATCCGTACCGGGCTGCGCTGTAGATGGTCATGGATGACCTGGGCGAAGCGATAGCTGTCGGGGCCGAAGAACACCGCATCAGCCGCCTCGGTCGGGTAGGCGGAATGCACCAGCAGCAGATCGTCAAGGCTGGACCAACGTACTCGGCTGCGCAGGAGTGCGCCGTCCTCGTAAAGCACCTGCGCGGTGCTGAGCTGGTCCAGTTCGTCGGCGCTGATCAATGACGCCGGGAACGGGCGGCTCCAGCCGAATACGTCGCGCAGGTTGCCGGCCCGCTCTGCGCCCCGGCGGGCATTGTTGTGTGCATGGGTGGCCGGCGTCACGCAGGTGAACTGGTAACCGTCAGCACGCAGGCGGCGGCCCAGTTGCAGCAAGGCTTCATCGGCCTGGGCTCGTTGCGGGTTGAGTATCATCAGTGCGGCCCCTCCTCGCCAAGACCTGTGGCATGCAGGTACGCCCGAGTGGCAGACAACCCCTGCGGCAAGGCGTGCTGATTGCCCGCCATGTTATCGATCAACGTTTCGATATCGACGTTCTCATGGTTTTCTTCCCCATGCGGTGCCTGGTGCAGCGAAGCCTCCCAACTGCCTGGCGGCACGCGACGCACTGCGCTCTGCCAGTCGCCGGCGATCCAGTCGTGCCACAGCTGCTTCTCGTAGGCATTGAAGACTCCGAACATGGGGGCGCCCGGACCATCGACCAGTGACCACCAGCGGCTGTCGGCTGGATTCTGCCCGCGCTTGATCCAGCCTTGGGTCACAAGCGCCTGCAAAAATGCGGGTAGCGCAGCGGGTTCGGACAGCCATTGGTTGACCGTTCGCTGCTGCAATCGGCAGCGGTCAGCGTGCATGAACTGCCCGAACACGCGCTTGCGCTCCAAGGCAGCCAGCAGTTGGGCTTCAAGGTCGAAGCCGCTGATCAGCGTGGGCGTGTCGATGCCCAGATCATTGAGGCGGTAGCCATGCCTGACTCGACGGTAAAACACCTCAGCATCCTGCGCCGGGCACAACTGCTGCACCGCCTGGATGGCCTTGCTGGCATGGCCGCTGGCAGCATTGTCGATCGTTACATGGAGCTGGAAATAATGACCGTCGATGCCGAGCTCAGCCAGCTCGTGGGTGGTGATCAACAGGTGTAAAGGTGGCTGCTCGTAACCCAGGTTGTACCCAATGACCTCAGGCAGAAACCACTGCGCGCAGTTGCCCAGCGCCAATTGTACTGCCCCTTGCAGGTAGCGCTCGTCATCCAGAGGCATGCAATCCAGGCAACCCAGCCTGCCGAGCAACCGCTGGTAGATAAGCACGTGATTGCAATGCGGATCGCCGTCGCCCAGTTCCTCAAGGTAGGTACGGATCAGGCCGTGATAGCGCGGGTCTTGCCAGTGGCGCAAGGTCCCGTGAAGCCAGGCACCATCAACAACCTTGGTCGGTGCCACCTGTTGCAGGAACCACAAGGCGTGGGCGCGGTTGGCGAAATAACGGCGAGGCGCGCCTTCACGGCGCTCGGCCAGATAGGCAGCGTGCTCGGCGGCAACCTGTGCGGCGTGTCGTGCACTCCAGTCGTGTAGTTGATCAGGCGCCTCCGGCAGGTCATCGGCCATGGCGTTCGCCTTAGCGAACTGCTCGGCGAGCCATTGGCGCGCGCTGGTGTAGTCGCCGGACAACATCGCGTGGTAGCGGCTGCTCAATTGCCTATGCGCGGTTGGCGCCGGCGTCTTGGATGTGGTGCTGCGCATCAGGACCGTCATGCCTCGCTCCTCTCTTGACTATTGGCTCTGGCCTTCCCGTGGCATGGGCTCAGGGTCAGGTGCAGGCTGTGGCGCAGGCTTTTCGTCGGGTTGCTGCATTTGCAGCGAAGGTTTGCTCTGGTCTGCATCCTTGGCCGGATGATCGGTGTCACGATCGAAACAACCGCCGAGCAGCGTAAGGCTGCTCAGCAGAACAATGATGGCTGTGGTTCGCATGGCACATCCTCTTTACCAGCTAAGTAATCGCGGTGCCGGAGTACCCGGCACCGCGTGCTCGTCACTTACGAGCGGCCGCCTTTTTGGCCTGACTCGCGGTCCTTGTGCATATCGGCATCTTTGCGGCCCGACTCACGGTCTTGAGCCATACCGCCGCCTGAGGACTGTCCTCCCTTGCGGCCAGCTTCGGAAGCTTTTTGCCGGTCGTTGGCGAAATTGCCGGGGTTTTTGGTGCCACCCTGGCCGCCCTGGCTGCCGGTGCGGCTGTTATCTTTGTTAGCCATGGTCTGAAACCTCATGTGACTGCTGGATGCACGGCAAGCGCCGTACATAGGTTCGGAGTTCAGCGATAGCGAGGCATTCGTTTTATTGCCAAGCGTTCGGACCGGTGGCGTTAAATAACCGGAGGCGGTGTATTTTGCGCACCAGCCGGTTGCGTGTCGCGGGCATCCAGCTTGCGCTGCCGGCGCCCCAGCCACCCACCGGTCAGGCCCCAGCCCAAGGCAATCGCTGCGCCAATCAACATAGCCAGTTGCGGATGGTCGCCGAGCACATCCAGTGCACGCTTGACCCACCCACTCAACGCATCGCCTCCTCGGTAAACCACGGTGTCGATGAAGTTCTTGGCTTTGTATTTATCCTCTGCGGGCAATACGGTGAACAACATTTCCCGGCCCGGCCGGACCAGGGCATATTCGCCTGCGCGGCGCACCACCATCACAACCACGAACACCGCAAATACCGGTGCCATGGCCAGCCAGAGGAAGCCTGCTGCCATCACCAACGGCACAGCCACCAGCAACACCCCTACCCCCATGCGTTTGGCCAGCCGACCGGTGATGAACACTTGGGTGAGGATGGCCAGGGCCTGAACAACCGTATCGATCAGGCCAAACACCTGAGTCTGACGAGTACGGTCAGTGAACGTTTCGCTGACGATCCGCGCCTGCTCGAAATACAGGAAGGTACTGACACTAGCCAACAGCACCACGAACAAGGCAATACCCAAAAGATAAGGCGAACGCATCAAAGCAGTTGCGCCCGCGAATGGGTTACCGCCCAGTGGCCGCGACGCTGGCTGCTCGCTCAGCGTTGGCATTGGTTGGCAATCACGCCAGCGCTGCAGGTACCCGGCAGCGGCAATGCTGCCCAGTAAAAACAGAGCGGCCAGCGAGACCAGCCCGGCGTGCCCCAGCGGGGCGACCAGCAGCGTACCCAGTACCGGCCCACTCAGGCCGCCCAGGCTGGCCCCGGCTGCCAGCAGCCCGAACAGGCGCTTGCCTTGCTCGGTGGAGAACAGGTCGGTCAGGACGCTCCAGGCCAGTGAGATGGTCAGCAGGTTGAACACCGACAACCAGATGTAAAACGCCCGCGCATTCCACAAATCGTCTGGTTTGCTGGCAAACAGCAGCGCAAACAGCAGCAGGTTGCTGGCAAAAAAACCGTAGGTCCAAGGCAGGATATGCCGCCGGCGCACCTTGGAGGCCAGCCAACCGAACAGCGGCAGGCAGATCAGCGTAGCTATGAAGGTGCCGGTGAACAGCCATTGCAGGTTGTCAACGCCCCCTGCCACGCCCATGGTCTCGCGCACCGGGCGCAGCATGAAATAACCGGTGAACAGCAGGTAGAACAGTGCCAAACCACCGGCCACAGCCGGCCCCTCGCCAGGCTGGATATTCAGCCCTTGGTCCGGACGCTTGCGCCAAGTGGCCATGGTGTCAGGCGAACAGCTCGATCAGCGCCTTTTGCTGCGCCTGGGTGAACAAAGGCTCGTGGCCGGCCTTTAGCTGGTCGAGTTGGCGGTCAGGGCGGCCGGTTGCCGGGATGACAGTTGTAACAGCCGGATGGCTGAAGGCGAACTTGAGGAACACTTGCGCCCAGCTGCTGACTCCCGCTTCTGCGGCCCAGGCAGGCAGTGGCCGGTCCTTGACCTTGGCAAACAGACGACCGTCATCGAATGCCCGGTTTATAAGCACTGCCACGCCCTTGTCCTGGCATAGCGGTAACAACTCCTTTGCCGCGTTGGGCGCATTGACCGAATAGTTGATCTGGATGAAGTCCAGTGGTTCGTTGCGCACGATGCGGGCGACTTCGTCATGGCCGCTGTTCAGGTAATGGGTAATACCTGTATAGCGGGTCTTGCCCTGCTGCTTGAGTTCGCGGGCATAGGGCAGCTGAGTCTTCCAGTCTCGCAGGTTGTGGATCTGCAGCAGGTCAACCTTGTCAGTACGCAGGCTTTTCAGGGTACCCGCCCATTGAGCCTCGGCGTCAGCCCGACTGTCGGCGGCGATTTTGGTGGCGATGAAGCACTGCCGGTGCCAGCCCCCCTCCTCCAGTAACTGGCCAAGAATACGGTCTGCCCCGCCGTAGTTCGGCGAGGTGTCGATGACTTTGCCGCCGCCTTCGAAGAACGCTTTCAGTACGGCCTTTAGCTGCTGGTAATCGGCCGAGCCGGCCTCGACCTCGAAACTGCCGGAGGTACCTGCGCCAATAACCGGCAAGGCCTCGCCTGTGGACGGTACCTTGCGGGTCAGCAAGCCGGTGCTTGGGGCAGCGCGCAACCAAGGGCTGGTGGCCAACAGCCCCAAAACCGCGCCGGCACGTAGGACATCGCGACGTGCATACATGGCAAAGCTCCCGTCATAAGTCGGAAACTTTCAAGGCTAGTCGCCCTACCCCCCGATTGCAGGTGATTTCGTTTCTGGATGTTTAATCCTCAGGCCTTCAGCAGGAGGCTCAGGTCCAGGCTGACGTCGGTCATCGGCGGGCACCAGTAGTAACCACCTGTCAGCGGCCGGCTGAAGCGGTACAAGCCATCAATGATGCCGTCTTCCAGCCCGCTCATGCGCCGCAGTTGCACTTCGAAGGCATCGAAGCTTCGGCCCAAAGCGACAAACGCCAAGCCTGCGCCACGGTGGTCTGCCCAAGACACCGAGCGACGAACCATGAATGCCTCGGGTGCGAAGCTTTCCTGGGCAGTGCGCTTGACGTGTGCCGACTCCGGCGCATCGTCGAGCTCCTCGTTATCGCTCAGCCGCCGGCCAATGATGTTGTCCTGGTCCGTCTGGGGCAGCGACTTGAAGTACTCCAGGTCATGCTTCCACAGCTGGAAAGCAGCAAAACTGGAGCCTGCCAGGCCCGGCTGCTCGCCCGCGACAATGGCCGCGTCGACAGCATCCTGATCAACCGGATTTTCGGTACCGTCCTCGTAACCGGTCAGGTCGTGGCCGCCACGGTGCAGGAAGCCGTCGATGCTGTCGGCCAGGCGCAGTGCCGGTGCCAAGGCCTGTTCCAGCGCCTGGGCCTGCAGCAGCAGGTCACCACGTTCGTTGCCACGCAGCCACAGCCACAAGGCATGCTGGGTGCTTGGGTTCTCCACGGCTGCGTCCAATTGGGGGAATGCACGCAAGCCAGGCACTTCGCGGCCCAAGGCCTTTGCCAAAGGCGCGCCTACACCCATGATCAGGTGTTCGCCATCCACATGCGGCAGCAGCGCATCCAGTGCTGCAGGCAACGCCTCGGGCGACTGCAGAGTGAAGAACAGGTGGCGGGCTTGGGCCGGCACCGGGGTGGCAAGCAGACCTTGCTGAAACGGCATGACAGGCAAATCCTTGGTAAAAGCGCGAATGCTACTGCGCGCAGCGGCCCGTCGCAACGCGGTGTGCAGTCGCTTTGCCATCTGGCAACCGGACGCCTCAGTAACAAAAGGTTACCAAGTGCTGGCCCATTGCAATTAGCTATCGTTCAGCACCGGCCTAGACTGGCTTGATCCCTTGCCCGAGTAGCCATCATGACCGCTTCGCCCTTGCTTACCGCCTTCCTACCTTTGGCCTTGGGCATCATCATGCTTGGCCTTGGTTTGTCGCTGACATTGGCCGACTTCGCTCGCGTAGTGAAGTACCCCAAGCCGGTGGTCATCGGCCTGGCCTGCCAGCTTCTTCTGCTGCCGCTGGTGTGTTTCCTGATTGCCAACGGTCTTGGGTTGGAGGCGGCCCTGGCCGTCGGCCTGATGTTGCTGGCCGCCTCCCCGGGCGGCACCACCGCCAACCTGTTCAGCCACCTGGCCCATGGCGACGTGGCGTTGAACATCACCCTGACGGCGGTCAACTCCCTGATCGCCATTCTGACCATGCCGTTGCTGGTCAACCTGTCGCTGATGTGGTTCATGGCGTCAGATCAGGCCATCCCGCTGCAATTTGCCAAGGTCATGCAGGTATTCGCCATCGTGCTGCTGCCGGTTGCCTTGGGCATGATGATCCGCCACTGGGCGCCAGGCTTTGCCGCACGCATGGAAAGGCCCATGAAACTGGTGGCGGCACTGTTCCTGGCATTCACCATTGTGCTGGCCTTGGCCAAGGATTGGCAGACCGTGGTTGCGTACGCTCCCGTTGTAGGCCTGGCTGCACTGCTGTTCAACGTGATCAGCCTCGCCGTCGGCTACTGGGTGCCGCGCCTTTTGAGCATCCCCAAGCGCCAGGCCATTGCCATCGGCATGGAGATCGGTATCCACAATGGCACCTTGGCGATCGCCGTCGCCTTGAGCCCATCGCTGCTGAACAACGCCACCATGGCGGTGCCGGCGGCGCTCTATAGTCTGATCATGTTTTTCACGGCAGCAGGGTTTGGTTGGTGGGTGAGCCGTGGGCACGGCACGGAGCAGGCTCAAAGCAAGGGCGAAACGGTAAATTGACGCCCTCAGTTGCGCCGGCGTCGGGCCTGTAACTGGCGTTTGAGCACCTTCATGGGCGGTGCGTAGAAAAAGCCGAACGACACGCTGCCTGTACGCCCCTTGACCGCATGGTGCAGGCGATGGGCACGATCCAGGCGCTTGAGGTAGCAGTTGATGGGCCGTGGCTTGCGGGGCCAATGCCGATGGAAGAACCCATCGTGGGCCAGCACGTACAATATCCCGTAACCCGCCACACCCCCGCCCACCCACTGCAAGGGTGCATGGCCGGCCTTGCCCAGGGCCATCAAAACCGCAGCGATGATCCCCAGGGCCAGCAGATACAGGTCGTTGGCCTCCAGCATGCCCAGGTGGGGCTCATGGTGCGAACGGTGCAGCCACCAGCCCCAGCCATGCATGATGTACTTGTGCGCCAGCGTGCCGACGCCTTCCATGGCCACCAGAGAGCCAATCAGCACAACAAAATTGAGCAGCATGTAACGGTCCGGGGGGATGACAAAGAGTGGCGCAAGGGTACCGAGTAACAGCGTTTTTTTCCATGCAGCCGTGGCTTGCTGTAGGGCGTTTCCTTATGAAGCCATTGTCATGTTTTCGCCCTTGACCCCTGCACAAGCTGCGGCGTAAGGTCCTCCCCGCAATTTCGCACCCTTGAACAGGAGTCCTGCATTGGACAGTAGCCCCAGTCGCTTGCGACAGGCCCACACGGCGAGCTAGTCCGGCAGCTTCCTGCCACTGTCTCGCTATTGGCCAGACGGTGGATTTCTCAGCCTCTGCGGCTTGAGCCCTCCTCGTTCCTCCTCTTGTGGTCCTGCGCATTCCTGGTCTTTCAACCGCGCCATTCGCGATGGCGTTAGAGCGGGCATGTGCCCGTGCAAGAGGTTCGCTATGGATTGGAAAGTATTTCTGCTGCGTGTCAGCATCGCATTGCTGCTTGGCGCCCTGATCGGTGCCGAGCGCCAGCTGCGCCAACGCATGACCGGGCTGCGCACCAATGCGCTGGTCAGCACTGGCGCCTGCCTGTTCGTGCTGATGACCCAGGCGGTACCGGGCATGGCCCCCACCGATGCCTCAAGGGTTGCCGCCTATGTGGTCTCGGGGATCGGCTTTCTGGGGGGCGGTGTAATCATGCGCGACGGTTTCACGGTGCGCGGCCTGAACACTGCAGCCACACTGTGGTGCACGGCGGCTGTCGGGGTGCTGTGCAGCCTCGGCCTGCTGCTGGAGGCCACCCTGGGTAGCCTGGTGGTGCTGTGTGCCAACATACTGCTGCGCGACATCGCTCAGCGCCTGGACCGCCAGGGCGTGGTGCCGGCCAGCGAGGCCGAACAACGCTTCGAGGTGCGCGTGGTATGCCGTGCCGAAGATGAAATTCAGGTACGCAGCCTGATGCTGCACAGCCTGGGCGATCCGGAACTGCGCCTGCAGTCGCTGCACAGCGAAGACTTGACCAACCCTGCGCGCCTGGAGGTGCGCGCAGAGTTGCTCGGTAACCCACAGGCACCGGCGCAACTGGAGCGCCTGGTCAGCCGGGTAAGCCTGGAGAAAGGCGTCAGTTCGGTACGCTGGCAGCTACAGGCACAAGTCATGGCCACCGATTAAGCGGGTCTTGGCTTAATTACCAGCACTCATCGCCATGCGATCAGCGACGGCATAGCCATCGCGCCCTTGGCGCTTGGCCTGATACAGCGCCCCGTCAGCCGCAGACATAAGGCTTTCGGGGCTGCTCGCATCCACTGCCGGATGCCCGACAGCAATCCCGGCACTGGCAGATACAAGGCCAAGCGGGCTGCCGGCATGCTCGATCATCAGGCGGCGTAGCAGTTGCAGAATTTCATCGACAACCTGTTCGGCCCCCTTTACGTCAGTGTCAGGAAGTAAAACCGTGAACTCCTCTCCACCATAACGCACCGCCAGATCCGCCGGGCGCTTCAATACCTGCTGCAGCAATTCGGCAAAGCGGCGCAAGCATTGATCTCCCGCAGGGTGGCCATAGCGATCGTTGTACAGTTTGAAAAAATCAAGATCGATCATTACCAGCGCCACCGCATGCCCCAGTCGCCGCGCCCGGCGGATTTCCGCATCCAGCACGGCATCCAGCCTGCGGCGGTTTCCCAGCCCGGTCAGGCTGTCGGTCAGGGCCAGCGACCTGAGGGTCTGGTGGGCCTGGTGCAGCGCCCTTTCGATAGCGATCCGCTCACGCAACTGGCGCAATACCACCCAGCCGAAGCCACTCAACCCAACCAGCAAAAGCAGCAGAATGAAGGCTGACTTGATGACATCTTGCCGCCAGGGCGCAATGATCGACTCACGCGACAAGCCCGCCTCTACCACCAACGGATATCGCGTCAGGGCGCGATAGGCGTACAGGCGGGGCGTACCATCAACGACCGCCACCGCTTCAACCAGCCCTTCGCTCGCATGAGGCAGGTGATGTCGGAAGACTTCGCTGTTTGCAAGGCTGTGGCCGACTACGTGTTCCACGAACGGCCGGCGTACCAGGATCGTGCCGTCTCGCTTGGCCAGCACCAGGGCGCCTCGCTCGTCGATCTTGAAATCACCGTAATAGCGCACGAACCAGTCCACCTTAATGGTGCCGAGCAACACCCCGGCAAAGCTGCCATCGCGATTTTCCAGCCTGCGCGAGATTGGAATGATCAGGTCACCGGTGGAGCGGCTGCGTACCACCGAACCGATACGCACCTCACGGTCAGTGTGAGTCTGGTGGTAAGCAAAGTAGTCACGGTCGGCATTGTTGGCCTTTGCCGGGATGGAAGCCTGGTCGGTGACGATCCAGCTACCATCCGGCCCGTATACGAACAAACCGTGCAGTTGCGGCATGATCGTTTTCTGTTGTGCCAGAAGGGCGTGCAAGCGGGGGCGATCGAGATGATCGAAACCATCGCCTTCAAGGCGCTCGGCCAGCACAGCGGTAATCGCGTCCACCTGGCGAATGGCATCTTCGGCGTGCTGCGCCGTGGCCCTGGCCAGGTTGCTGACAATATTCTCGGCATTGATGGAAGCCTGCCTGTAGTCGCGCCAGATACGCCACCCTTCGATCGATACGAAGGTCAGCAGCACAACCGCCATGAACGACAGCACCAGGCGGAACAGCGCCACCGCGCGAGCCTCACCGGTTACGGTGAAGAGCCCGTCTTCGTCCTGTTTTCCGCCCGCACCCATGGAAGTCCTTGCCCTCAAGCGTTTGCCGCCTGTCACTATAGATCACTGCTGCTTTCACGTACCCAGTTCGATCCATGCCGGTGCATGGTCGCTGGGCTTGGGCTCGTTGCGCACCCACGCGTCTACGCCGCCGGCCTTGAGGTGCGACGCGATGTCCGGGCTGAGCAACAGGTGGTCGATGCGCAATCCGGCATTGCGTGCCCAGTGATTACGGAAGTAGTCCCAGAAGGTGTAGATGCGTTCATCGGGATACAGCTGGCGAATGGCATCGGTCCAGCCTTGCTCAAGCAAGGCCTGGTAGCAGTTGCGCGACTCGGGTTGGAGCAAGGCATCCTTGAGCCAGGATTTGGGGTTGTAGATGTCGAAGTCAGTCGGCACGACATTGAAATCACCCGCCAGCACAGTAGGATGGCCACTGCCCAGCAAGTCGTGCGCATGCTTGACCAGGCATTCGAACCAGCGCAGTTTGTACTCGAATTTCGGCCCCGGTTGCGGGTTGCCATTTGGCAGGTAAAGGCAACCTACCAGTACACCTTGTACTGCGGCTTCCAGATAGCGGCTCTGGCTGTCATCTTCCATGCCTGGCAGGCCGCGCCGAACTTCCAGCGGCTGGCTGTCGCGCGCGAGGATGGCCACTCCGTTCCACGAGGGCTGCCCCATGTACAGGCAGCCATAGCCTGCGGCTTCGATGGCCTCACGGGGGAACTTCGTGTCGGCCGCCTTGAGCTCCTGAAGGCAGGCGACATCGGGCTTTTCCCGCTCCAGCCAGGCGAGCAGCGCCGGCAGCCGGCTACCGATGCCGTTGATATTGAACGTGGCAATGCGCAATGGCTTCATGTGCCAGGGTCATCCACATGACTTTGTACCGCCTCCTGCAGTGAGCCCATTTGGGCCTCGTCTGCCAAGGCCTTGAGGGCCAGCCAGTCATCCCAATCGATAGCGCCGTCATCACGGAGCGCTTCGGCGGTGCGGAGCAATTCGTGATGATAGGCATCCGGGGACTCACGGCGGTAACTGTCATCATCGTATTGCGCGTACCACGCCTCAAGTTCGGGAATGCTGCGCTCTATGCTCATACCCTGCTCCTTCGCGGCAACCTTTGAATGTGTGAGCGTTACTGCTGCGTATCGTTCAACCTAGGCGTCGCGGTGATCACTTGCCCTGACAAAAAGCCCTGAAAAAAATTAAACCTATGCTCACCTCCCTGGCTCAACCGTACGCGACACTGAGGTCGCGCCACCGATAGCAAGGAGTGAAACATGAGCAATCTGTTCATAAAACGCGCAGGTTTGTCGCTGGTGCTGGGCATGGCGTCGCTGCAGGCCCAGGCGGCTTCCTCCGATGACTTTGTCGATGCAGCCACCGAGGCAGGTATCGCCGAGGTGGTCACCGGTAATCTGGCCCTGGAAAAGAGCCAGAACGCTGATATCAAGACCTTCGCCCAGCATGTGGTCACCGATCACACCAAAGCCAACCAGAAGCTCGGCGACATCGCTCGCAAGCTGGATATCAGCGTGCCCGATGAGGCGGCGCTGACCGACAAGGTCAAGAAAATGATCCTTGAATGGCGCGAGGAGTCGTTCGACAAGTCCTATGTCAACAACCAGGTCGATGCCCACGAAAAAACCGTGGAGCTGTTCAAGAAAGAAGCCGCTTCGTCCGACAAACCAGAGCTTAAGGCTTTCGCCAGCGAAACCCTGCCAACGCTCGAGAAGCACCTGGAACAGGCCAAAGCCCTGCAGGCCAAGCATGGCAAGTGATCGGAGGACACACATGACTAACGATACTTTGCAGACCGAAATACTGACGCGTCTGCTGCACGCCCACCCACAGGGCTTGGGCAAGGAAGTGCTGGATAACTATCGCGGTGAAAATGCCGTTGCCGATGCGCTCAAGACGCTGCAGGAGCATGGGCTGATTCACGATGGCAGCGTAACGGTCGACAGTAACCGGCAGTTCAGTGTCAACTATCCGATCAAGCTCTCTGCAGCGGGTGTCGATGCTGCGAAGCGGGTGGAAAGCTAAACAACTCTAGCGACCCATCTTTCGATCCTTTGAGCGTGCGTTGCGGGAGCCGGCTTGCCGAAACCTGCAACGCTTCCTCTACCGTGTGGTTTGACTCTCCCGAAGCACCTTCAGCGCTTCATCACGCCTGAGCAGTTCCTCTTCCAGAAACTGCAACTGCCTGCCCTGCTCTGCACAGAGCGCACGTTTATCTTCCAGGCTTTGGCCCTGCGCCTGCAATTGCCTGCGCATTTCGTCACTGGCCCCCTGCGCTTGCGCCAGGATCGTGCGCAAGCCCTGGATCTGCGTATCACGCTGTTCCAGCAATTCATCCAGCGCCTTGCGCTCGCTACTGGCCTGGCGGTGCTCGCCAAGCAAACGCTCGTTGTCCCGATGCAGGCGCGTCAGTTCATCCTGCTTGACGATCATGCCTTGCTGAAGCTGGCGTAATTCGAGTTGCAACTGTTGCACCTGTGCCTCATGGCGACGCAGGTCTTGGTCGCGCTGCTCGCGGCTGGCGCTTCGGTAATGTTCCAGAGCGTCCCGTGCATGCTGATGTTTTTCTTCCAGCGAGCGCACCTGTTCGTCCTTGTCGGCCAAACGCAGCTGCAGTTCACCCAGCGACTGGTTCAGGCTGGCGCCACGCAATTGCTCGGCTTGCAGCGTGCTCTGGGTGGCGCTGAGCCGCTCCGACTCGGCGGCCAGCGCCGCAGCCTGGATCTGCTGTTGCTGATGCGCTGCGGCCAACGCCTGCTGAGCCAGTTGCAGCTGGCTCTGGAGCTGCTCCTTATGCTCATTGAGGGTCGCTTCGATTTGCTCGATACGCGCATCGGCCTCTTCCTGCAGCTGCTCCGCCAGCTGCGCCACCAGCTTGGCCAGTGTATCGCTCAGTGCCGGCGCGCCTTGAAGCGCTGCAGGCTGTTGGCCTTCCAGCTCTTTCAGGTAACGATGAATGGTGGTTTTGGAGCCCGTATTGCCCAGTTCGATACGTACAGCATCGATGCTGGGGTACTCGCCCCGGGCTATCAGCACCTGCCTTGCCTGCTGCACTACCGCCTTGTTTATGCCGCCCCGGGCCATGATTGCTCCTACGATTTCATATCATGGTACGTACCATGTATTTACGTATCAATTTTGTCTTTTTTGAGGCGATAACTCAACCCATTTATAAGGTGTAATAATCACGGCTTATCGCATGAGAGGGTGTGCAAAGCGGGTTTTGAATGGGCTGGAGATCGGATGGCAGTATGAAAGGTGCTGAAAAGTGATTACTGAAGGTGCCTTGAAGTTGAATAGCGCTTGAGTCCACCATGGACAAAACGGCTATCTGCCAAATCAAGTACCCACGCCCGGCTCAAGATGAACATCGAAAACTACAAGGCAATCGCCGACAGCATCGCGCTGCTGCTCTTCCCCCATGCCGAAGTGATCGTCCACGAGGTGCAAAGCCAGACGGTCGTCCACATCGCCAATAATTTTTCCAAACGCAAGATTGGCGATGACTCGGCACTGGACCTTGAACTGGGCGACTTTCGCAACGCCGCCAAGCTCGGCCCATACGAAAAGCTCAACTGGGACGGTCAAAAGATCCGCTCCATTACCACGGTGCTTTACAACCAGAACGGTGAAGCCGAACACCTGCTCTGCATCAACCTGAATTTCTCGGTACTGGAACACGCACGCGAAGCGCTGGATGCGTTTTTCCAGATAAGCCGTTTGGTGCCGCAGCCCGATGCGCTGTTCAAGGATGACTGGCAGGAACGCATCAATACCTTCCTGCACGCGTGGCTGAAGGAGCGCAACTTGTCGCTGCGAACGCTGAAGATGAAAGAGAAACGCACACTGGTGGAAGCCTTGCACGCAGAAGGCGCATTCGAGGGGCGCAGCGGGGCCGACTATGTGGCCAATGTGCTGAGCATGGGCCGGGCGACTGTTTACAAGTACCTCAAGGAACTGAGGGACCAACCCGTCTGATCGAGTGGTCAACACTTGTCTGTTATAGATATTGAGTCTATTGTGGACTGAATATCCATATACGGACGCTACCACAATGCCTGCCGATGCCCCGAACCTGTCTTCCCTGTACCAAGCGATCGCTGATGCACACCAGGCACTGCGCCCTGAGGTAAATGTCACCCCGCTCGACTTCAGCCCAGGGCTTTCGGCAATGACCGAATGCAACGTGTACCTCAAATGCGAACACCTGCAACACACTGGCTCGTTCAAATTCCGCGGTGCCAGTAACAAGGTTCGCCTGCTGCCGGCCGAGCAACGCGAACTGGGCGTCATCACGGCCTCCTCTGGCAACCATGGGCAAGCGCTCGCGCTTGCCGGCAAGGTAATGGGAGTGCCTGTCACCGTTTACACCACCACTTCGGCGTCGTCTTACAAGCTGGGTGCAATTCGCGCGCTCGGCGCCGAAGTGATAAGCCTCGATCTGGATCCTTTGGGTGTGGAGCTTGAAGCGGCGCGTCAGGCTGCCCTCCAAGGCAAGCCTTTTGTATCGCCCTACAACGACCTTGAAGTGATCGCCGGCCAAGGCACCATCGGGATGGAGCTCTTTGAACAGGCACCGGACCTGGACGCAGTGTTCGTGGCGGTCGGCGGCGGCGGCATGATTTCGGGTATCGGCGCGGCACTGCGGGCACTCAACCCAGGCATCGAGATCATTGGCTGCTGGCCGGCGAATGCCCCTACCCTGCAGCGCTCGCTCGAAGTCGGGGAAATCATCGACATGCAAGAGCAGGACACCATCTCCGACGGTACAGCCGGAGGGGTCGAGCCAGGCTGCATCACCTTCCCCCTCTGCCAGACGCTGCTGTCGCGTACCGTGCTCGTCAGCGAAGAAGAGATAAAGTCGGCGATGCGCGATGTCGCCAACCACGAGCGCTGGATCATCGAGGGCGCTGCCGGTGTGGCGGTGGCCGGCATGCAGAAAATGGCCAAGGCATACCGCGGCAAGCGCGTCGCGGTCGTCATTTGCGGCCGCAACATCGTGCTCGATAAATTCCTCGAGGCTGTTCAATGAAAGTGTTCAGCAAGCAACAGATCACTGCTGGGCTCGATATGGAGCTGGCGGTGCAATGCCTGGAGGAAGGTTTCATCGCGTTCTCCCAAGGCAAGGTCCAGGTACCACCGGTACAAGCATTCGCCTTCCCTCAGGCCAACGGTGACTGCTGTATCAAGTCAGCGCATGTCGAGGGTAGCGACACGTTCACGGTGAAGCTGTCCACCGGTTTTTACGACAACCCGTCAAAGGGGCTACCAAGTAATGATGGCTTGATGCTGGTAGCCTCCGCCAGCACAGGCCAACCGCTTGCCTTGTTGCAGGATGAGGGCTGGCTGACCTGCATCCGCACCGCGCTGGCCGGGCGCATCGCCGCCCGCCTGCTGGCCCCTGCAACCGTGAAAGCGATTGGTATTCTGGGCACCGGCACCCAGGCGCGCATGCAGTTGGAGCAACTGGGTGCCGTTACCTCCTGCCGCACGGTAGTGGTGTGGGGGCGCGGTGATGCTGAACTGGCAGCCTACAAAACCTTTGCCAACGACCTGGGTTATGAGGTGCGGGTAACGCGCAACGCCGCAGAGGTTGCACAGGCCGCTAACCTGATCGTCTGCGCAACACCTTCACGTGAGCCGCTGTTGCAGAGTGAATGGGTGCAACCTGGCACCCATATCACCGCCGTTGGCGCCGATGCACCGGGCAAACAGGAGCTTGAACCCGCGCTGGTTGCACGGGCCGACCGCATCATCGTCGACTCCCTCTACCAGTGCAGCCAGTACGGCGAAGTCTCTCACGCCCTGCAGGCCGGCCTGATCGTCGAGCAGCAACTGAGCGAGCTTGGTGCCCTGCTTGAGGGCCGCGCCACCGGCCGTGAGCATGACGCCCAGATCACGCTGGCCGACCTGACCGGGGTCGCCGTGCTGGACGCCCAGATTTCAAGCTGCGTATTGGCGTCGCTCGCTGCTGGTTGACGGGCGCAGCCGCGTCAGGTCACTCATGGCTCCGTCACCTGGGCCTTCCTGGGTGCCGGCTTGAGCGAGGATTTCTTCTCCTGCACCACGATGTAGAACTCTTCGCCGTGCTTGACGGCGCCGTACAGCACGGCCTTTTCGATCAGCTCGCTGCCGCGCAGGTGGCGCAGCATCATCGGATCCTTGCGCAGGTCACGGTACAGCGCCAGGCACAGCAGCACCATGACCACCACAAACGGCAACGCTACGACGATGGTCAGGTTCTGCAGGCCGGTAAGCGCTTCCCCGGGGTTACCCGGGTCGCCCAGCGCGAGCATGATGGCCGCGACGGTGCCGGTCAGTGCCCCCCAGAAAATCACTGTTGCGCGCGAGGGTTGCGTGGTGCCGTGTTCGGACAAGGTGCCCATCACCAGCGATGCCGCATCTGCGCCGGAGACGAAGAAGATCGCCACCAGGATCATGACCAGCACCGAAGTGGCCCAAGCCCAGGGGTAGCTGTCGAGCAACTGATACAGGGCATGGTTGCTGTTCACCGCACCGTCGACGAGGGCGAAGCTGCCTTCGCGCAGGGCATCGATGCCGGCGCCGCCAAAAACGCTGAACCACACCAGGCTGACCAGGCCTGGCACCAGCAAAACACCGCTGACGAACTGGCGGATGCTGCGCCCGCGGCTGATGCGGGCGATGAACATACCCACAAAGGGCGTCCAGGAAATCCACCAAGCCCAGTAGAATACGGTCCAGCCGGCCAGCCAGCTGTCCATCGCATCACCACCACTGGCGCTGGTGCGCGCCATCATCTCGGGCAGCAACTTGATGTAGACACCGATCGAAGTCGGCAACAGGTTGAGCATCAACAGCGTCGGCCCCACCAGGAAGACGAACAGCGCCAGTGCCAACGCCAGTACCATGTTGGTATTGGACAGCCACTGAATACCTTTGCCGATGCCAGACACGGCCGAAGCAACGAAGGCAATGGTCAACAAGGTGATGATGGTGATGTAGAACAGCTTGCCGGGCTGTTCGATCCAGCCGTTGTATTCCAGCCCGCCCGCAATCTGCAAGGCGCCGAGCCCCAGCGAAGCCGCTGAACCGAACAGGGTGGCGAAGATGGCCATCATGTCGATCACCCGCCCGACAGGACCGTTGGCATGCTTGCCGATCAAGGGCCGGAACGCGGTGGAAATCAATTGCGAACGGCCGCGGCGGAACGTGCCATAGGCAATTGCCAGCCCGACGATGGCGTACATTGCCCAGGGGTGCAGCGACCAGTGGAACAGCGTGGTCGCCATCGCCACCTGCAGTGCCTCGTCGGATTGGCCAGCGGCAGTGCCGGGCGGTGGTGAAATGTAGTGTGACAGTGGCTCGGCGACGCCGAAGAACATTAGGCCGATGCCCATGCCCGCGCTGAACATCATGGCAACCCAGGAGATCGTGCGAAATTCCGGTGCTTCGCCGTCGCGCCCGAGAGGGATCCTGCCGTAGCGGCTGGCGGCCAGCCACAGCACGAAGATGACGAACACGGTAGACGTCAGGACGAAAAACCAGCCGAAATTGACGATGACCCAAGATTGCGCAGTGGTAGCGCTCGCGGCGAGGCTGGCTTGGTTGACAACACCCCAGGTGATGAAGGCGATCGCCAGCAAGCTGGTGACGCCGAATACCGCCCAGTCGAGCTTGCCTTCAAGGTGGCGGTCCTGCCTGGCCTCGGCAGTCTTGGACGGGTCGGTGACGCCGAGCGGCGGTGTTTCAACGTTCTCTTGTGTTGCCATCGATGGGCCCTTTTCAGTTTTGCTGCAGGCTTTTGTTGTTGTAATTGCTAGCGATGCCTGCGCAAGAACCGGGGGCGGCCGCGCTGGAGGCCCCGTGATTATCCTGTGAGCGAAACAGCAGCCCCTATTCCAGGACCGTCCTGGCACATCCTCTGAACGACCTGGCGGTCACATTGTGCCGGCCCCGATGGAGCCGGCACAGAACCTGAACTGGCTCAGACAGCCCCATCCAACCCCATCTGCCAGAAGTCCGCCTCCAGCCTCGAAGCCTGGCCAAAAATCGCCGCCAGTTCCACGAACCGTTGCTCGGTCATGCTGCGCGCCGCCAGCTCATCAAGGTGCCTGCGTGCCGCGGATGCCACGCTCTGGTAGCCCTCGCCGGCGTATTCGCCAATCCACTCGCGGTAAGGGTGATCACTCAGGTCACCGATGTGCGCAGCGAGCGTGCGGCCGATTTCGGCGTAGCCGATCACGCACGGTGCCAACGCCACATGCAGTTCGAGCAGGTCACCGGCAGCGCCGCAGTCGAGCACGTAACGGGTGTAGGCGACCGTGGCCTGGTGCTCCGGCGCGGCCTCGACATCGGCCTGCGACAAACCCCAGCGGGCGCACAGGCGCAGGTGCAGTTCGGTTTCGTCGAGGATTGCAGCCAGGCCAGCCTGGGCCGCGCGGATGTCGGTCGCCAGCCTGCTTTTGTAAGCGGCAAGCGCCCAGGCACGGGCGAACTGGATGAGGAACAGGTAGTCCTGCACCAGGTAAGTCCGGAACGCGTCTTCGCTCAAGGTGCCCTCACCCATCTGCCGAACGAAGTCGTGGTCCACATAGCTCGACCACTGGGGCTCGGTGGCGGCCTTCAGGCGCTCGAAGATATCCATCCTCAGGCCTCCTGATCGTAGATGGCGTCGAAGAAGGCCAGCTCCAGCGCCACGGTGCGCTGGTAGAAGTCACTTGCCAGTGCCGGTTCCTTCGGGCCGACGCGGTCCAGTTCAGCCTGCAGGAAGGCGACGAATTCCTGGAATGCCGCATTGTCATGCAGGGTGATCCACTCGGCGTACACGAAGTTTTCCGGTATCGGTTTTGGTGCCTTCAGCGCCCAGTCCAGGTACAGGCCTTCGGCAACGTTGAGCACTGCCAATGCCGCCGCATAGGAACGGGTTGCTGCTGCTTCGCGCATGATGGCTTTGAAGCCTTGGGTCGGCACCGTGTCCTTGGGTTCGGTGCGCTGCTGCCGGCTTACGTCCAGCGCCTGGAAGGCTCGCAGAAAATAGGTGTTTTCATCGCTACTGATCATCCCGGCAAAACGGCCGAAACGCAGGCGGGCATCGAAGGTGTCGGCTGTGGCGATGGCTGCGCCGAGCAAGGTCAGGAAGCTGTCGAGAAAACGGTGGTCCTGTACCAGGTAGCGGACCATGATCGGGTCCGCCACGCTGCCATTGCACAGTTCAGTGACGAAGCGGTGGCCGACAGCAGCCGACCAGGTCGGTTCGCTCTGGCGGCGCAAGGTTTGGGAAAAACGTTCGGTCATGGTGCTGCCCTCCATAGGGTGACAGCGAGGCCGTTATGGTGGAGCATGGAGCGGCCTCGCAGTGAGGCCGGCAAAAAGGCAGGTCGGCAGTCCCATCCCTTCGCCGGCATGATCCGGATCAGGTGCTAAGGGTCACCGCGCTGCAGTGCCAGCGGTTTCTCAGCCCGTTGCCGGGCTCCCCTTGGTGGCGTGAAGGTATACAGCACCTTCAGGGCCGCTGTCACGGAGCAAATCACCACAAGCAGCACGTAACAGCCCGACTGCCAGCGCCCTTGTCAGCCAGAAAGAAACCCTGCAAGCAAATGGCCACCAGTCATTAGCCTGTCATCTTACTGTCGTATTTTCCGGCCTTCACCCAGGGTCGGGAATACCAGCCGTGATACGCCGTTTTCTCTCGTCAGCAGGCCTGCTGCGCCTGTTGATCCTGATGCTCTGTGCAGCCACCCTGACCTTCCTCTGGGGGGTGCACTTCAGCCAGAAGGCCGCCGCGCGCCAGGATGCGCTGATGGCCAAGGCGGCCGAGCACCAGAACCTCGCCCGCATCGTCGCTGAAAGCCTGCGTCAGCTGGTTGATCGTGCCCAGGCTGTGGGCCGCGTCACCCAGGACGATATGAAAGCACTGCCCCAAGGCAGCCTGAGCCTGGCACGGTTGCTTGCCGAAGACCCAGTGTTCAAACGCATGGGCCTGTATGACCGTAACGGCAAGCTGCTGTCAGCCAGCCACGTCAACGAAGTGCCAGAGCTGCCGGACGGCTGGCTGCAGCAGTTGAAACTGCATGTCGCGCACTACGGTTTCAAACCCTTCATGCCGCGTGTGGAACCGGGCCTCACCCCGTCGGCCCTGCCGAACTGGCGCCTGCCCTTCCTCTTGCCGCTGACCAGCCTGCCAGGCCGCGAGATCGACAAGATCCTGGTGGTGCAGCTCGATATCGGCTACCTCGCGGTGCTTTTCCAGCACATTGACCTGGGCAATACCGGCCTCATGCGCCTGCTGCAGGACGACGGCCAGGAACGCCTACGTATCGACACCCGCGGCGTGGTCATGGCTGTTGACGATTTCGAACCCGGCCTGTCGGCACCGGGCAGTGAGTCGGGCCTGCTGATCCAATATGCATCCGGCCAGCCCTATCAGAGCCTGTACAGGCGCATAGCCGAGCGCGGTTTCACCATCATCGTCAGCCAGCGCATCGACGAAATCCTCGCCCCCACAGCCCTGGCGTATTCACGTCAGTTCTGGTTGAACTTGAGCATGACGCTGATGATCCTTGCCAGTCTGGTCTGGACCCTGCGTCTGCTGCACAAGCGCCAAGAGGCTTTCAGCGCCCTTGAGCATGCGCAACAGGTCAACCAGCAACTGATCGGCCGCCTGGAGGATGCGCACCGTCGCAGCAGCCAGGCGGCCGCCACTGACCACCTCAGCGGGTTGCACAACCGCCGCCAGTTCGTCGAGGTGGCGGGCCTTGCGCTGACCCGCCAGCGCGGCAAGCGTCGGCTTATGGCAATCCTGTTCATCGACATGGACCGCTTCAAGTCGATCAACGATTCGCTCGGACACAAGATTGGCGACTTGCTGCTGCAGGCCGTGGCCGGGCGCATTCAGCGCCTGCTAGAGCAAGGCGACGAAGCCTCGCGCTTTGGAGGTGATGAATTCGTGGTACTGCTGGCCGGCGAACGCAGTGAAGAACAGATCAATACCTGGGTGCGCGAACTGGTGCAAAAACTGTCGGCTACCTACTCCCTCGACGGCCAGGAGGTCAATACCAGCCCCAGTGTCGGCATCAGCATCTGCCCGCGCGACGGCCAGGACATTGACAGCTTGATCCGCTGCGCCGACGCCGCCATGTATTCGGCCAAGCAGGCCGGGCGTGCCCAGTACCGCTTCTTCGACCCGTCGCTGAACCTTTCCGACATCCACGCCTTTACTCTTGAACAAGCCTTTGGCAGTGCCCTGGCCGAGCGTCAGTTCGTGTTGCACTACCAACCGCAAATCCGCCTGGATACCCAGCGCGTGCTGGGCTATGAAGCCCTGGTACGCTGGGACCACCCGGAATTTGGCCTGCTCTACCCGGACCGCTTCATCGGCTTGGCCGAACGCAGCGGTTTCATCATCGAGCTGGGCTGGGAAGTGCTGCGCCTGGCCTGCGAAGAGCTGGCACGCTGGGATGTGCAGGGCCGCGACAACCGCCTGGCGGTGAATGTGTCGGCACTGCAGCTGCGCCAGGCCGACTTCAGCACCCGCCTGCTGAGCAAGTTGCAGTTTTACGGCATCAGCCCGCAGCGCCTGGAGCTGGAAATCACCGAGACCACCATTCTGGACCCGGAAGGCACAGCGGTTGAACATCTGCACCGCCTGCGCGCGGCCGGCCTGGGCATCAGCCTCGACGACTTCGGGCGTGGCTACGCGGGGTTCGCCCACTTGCAGTCACTGCCGCTGAGCAAGCTCAAGATTGACAGGTCGCTGATCGCACCGCTGTCCAACAGCTACGACGACAGCCCGATCGTCTCCTCGACCATCATCCTGGCCAAGCGCCTGGGGCTGGAGGTGGTGGCCGAAGGGGTGGAAACCCGCGAACAGGTGGTGTGCCTGAAACTTGCCGGTTGTGATATTGCCCAGGGCTACCACTTCAGTCGCCCCTTGTCGCCGGCGCAATTGCGTGAATACCCGCCTTTCAACGGCATCGAGGAAAAGCCATGCGTGCTCTGAAGCCCTCGGTGGCCTTGCCCGCCAAAGAGCCGGGACAGACGAAACGTTAGGGTTTATTGTGTTGGCAACACACGCTGACACCACCCTCACATGACTGACATAGAGCGCTACGTCCGCGCCGCCACCCGTGACAACACCCGGCGCAGCTATCAGGCTGCCATCGAGCATTTCGAAGCCCACTGGGGCGGTTTTCTCCCGGCCACTGCCGACAGCATTGCCCGCTACCTGGCCGATCACGCCGGGCAGCATGCGGTCAGCACCCTGCGCCAACGCCTTGCGGCCCTCAGCCAATGGCACATCAGCCAAGGCTTCCCCGACCCGACCAAGGCCCCGCTGGTACGCCAGGTCCTGCGCGGTATCCGCACCTTGCACCCGACGCCGCCGAAACAGGCCGCACCGCTGCTGTTGCAACACCTGCAAACGGCTGTCGAGCATTTTGAAGAAGAGGCCAGGCTGGCCCGCGAGCAGCATGACCTGCCAGCACTGCGCCGCGCCCGGCGTGACACTGCACTGTTGCTGCTGGGCTTCTGGCGAGGGTTTCGCGGTGACGAACTGGCGCGCCTGCGCGTGGAGCACATCCAGGCCGAAGCCGGCGTTGGTATCAGCCTGTTCCTGCCACGCAGCAAAGGTGACCGTGAAGCGCTTGGCGTACAGCACCGCACGCCGGCACTGAAGGCGCTGTGCCCGGTCGCAGCCTACCTGCAGTGGCTTGAAGTGGCGGGCATCGCCCGCGGCCCGGTATTTCGCAAGCTCGACCGCTGGGGCAACCTGAGCGACACAGCGCTCAACAGCAACAGCCTGGTCGGCCTGTTGCGGCGCATGCTCGAACGGGCCGGCGTGCCGGCGGCGCTGTACACCGGCCATTCCCTGCGGCGCGGTTTTGCCACCTGGGCCACGGCCAACGGCTGGGAGTTGAAGTCGCTGATGAGTTACGTGGGCTGGAAGGATGCCAAATCGGCGTTGCGCTATATCGACTCGGCTCAGCGTTTTGGCGAACTGGCCGTATTACCGGCCAGCCAGGGGCAAGTGCTTATTCCTTGAACGCGTAGCGGGGAATGCCGCCCACTTCCGGGCGAATCGCATACAGGTCGCCAGCGTCCGGGTAGTGGCGCAGTTCTGTCGGCGACATGCCGACCCGTGCCGTGGTGATGTACAGCGTACCCATGCCATCGCCACCGAAACAGCAACTGGTCGGGCGCGGTACCGGCATCACCACCTGCTCGGTCAAATGGCCGTTGCGGTCATAGCGCAGCAGGCAGCTGCCATTGAACTGACACACCCATAACCCGCCTTCACGATCCAGCGCGATACCGTCAGGGCGCCCCAGTTCGGCAGGCGTCTCGGCAAACAGGCTGACCTGCTCCAGCCGCCCTTCGGGCAGATACTCGGCACGGTAGATCGAGCGTGCAGCGGAGTCGACGAAGAAAACGGTCTGGCCATCGGCCGACCAGGCAATGCCATTGGGCAACGCCATGCCGTCATGGATCACCACATCGTGCAGTTCGCCATCGAAACGCAGCAGCGCACCGGTCTTGCCACTTGGGCCCTCATCCATCAGGCCGGTGACGAAGCGCCCCTGGGGGTCGCAGGTACCGTCATTGAAGCGGTAACTCGGGCGATGATGCACCGGCGCCGAGTACTGGCGCACCTTGCAAGACGACATATCCAGAATGGCAACGCTGGCATCTTCGGTGAAGATCAGGTTGCCCTGGTCGGTCAGTGCCAACGCACCGATACGTGCAGCGGATTCATAAAGGTTCTCGACCTCGCCATCCGGTAACAGCCGGTGAATCCGCCCGCCGGTAATATCGATGAAATACAACGCACCCGTGCGCGCATCCCACACAGGGCTTTCACCAAGGTCGGCACGGGTGTTGGCGACCTTGGTCGGTACGTAATGACATTCCTTGATGAGGCTCCAGCGTTCAGCCACTTCGCCCAGGCTCGAAGCCTCTACCCGCGCCAGGTCACGCGGGTAGCTCACGCCGCTGTTCTCGCTGAAGCGCGTGGCGGTGAACTGGCCATTGCTGGCACGCAGGATGTACCCGGTATCCCGGCAAAGCGCACTGGCCAGGTACAGCACGCCCGGTGTCACCCATTGCGGCTTGAGTTCTTCCGGCGGCTGGGTCACGCCCCACATACGGGTTTTGGCCACTGGCGAGACCGCATTGACCAGGATGCCGTGTTCCAGCCCTTCCATGCTCAATGCGTTCATGATGCCCACCTGGGCCATCTTGCCCGCCGAGTACGCGACCAGGCCTGGCTGGGCATAGCGCTGATACATGGCGCGGTCCGAGGTGGTGAGGACTATGCGTGGTGCCTCGGCTTGCTTGAGGTGCTTCCAGGCATGCTTGGCGAGCCACACCGGGGCGTGCACGCTGATGCCCAGTGCGCGATCGAGAAACGCCTGTTCCTGTGTCTCGATGCCTTGGTAATCGACCCAGCCGGCGTTGTGGATGAGAATATCCAGCGCGCCGAAATGCGCGATGGCCAGTTCCACCAGTTCTCGGCATTCTTCTTCGTTTTCCAGGTGGCCGACATGAGCGACCACATCAAAACCCTGGCCCCGCAGGGTTTCGAGTGCGACGCTGACCGCCGCCGGGTTCTGACCTTCGCCCGAGCGATCAGTGCCCAGGTCGCTGATGACTACCCGCGCTCCCCGCGCGGCCAGCGCCATGGCGTAATCCAGGCCCAGGCCCTGGGCGGCACCGGTGACGATGGCGACTTTATCTTTGAATGGGTCTGTGCTTGGCATTGTAGAGCCCTTCCGATTCTCCTTTTTTACGATAACAATAAAAAAATCAATGACTTAATATTAAAAGCATGCAACTTTGATATCTGCTGGATATCACCTGAGACCCGCCACCTTCCGATGCACCCCGACCCTTAGTGTCAAGCCCCGGATGAGCCGTTTACAGCAGAGGCTTTGTCGCCGCGATGCCACGCACTATCATGGCCGCCTTGCACGGTCGGCCGCCGGAGAACGCTTTCCCGGCCCCCGTTCGACTCGATGAAGGAACGTAGAATGATCGAGACACGTTTGCTCAGGCAGTTCATTGCCGTGGCCGAGGAGCTGCACTTTCACAAGGCAGCCATCCGCCTGCACATGGCACAGCCGCCCCTGAGCCAGGCGATCAACCGACTCGAAGAGAAGCTGGGCTTCAGCCTGTTCCTGCGCAACAAGCGCGGGGTCAAGCTCACCGCCGCGGGCATGGCCTTCCTGGAAACCGCCTACCGTACCCTCAAGGAGTTGGAACAAGGCATCGAATACGCCCGCAACGTGTCCGAGGGCATCTGCGGCAAGCTGACCATCACTGCCATTTCCATCGCTTACTACGAGTCGCTGCTCAATACCCTGAAGAAATTCCGCGAAATCTACCCGAACGTGCGGCTGACCATTCGCGAAATGCCTTCGGCCTCCCAGGCCAAGGCGTTGATGGCCGGCGAAGCGGACATCGGCTTCATGCGCAAGCTGCCGATGCCACCAGACACCATCGAATCGAGGTTGCTGCTCAATGAGCAGATCGTCATGGCCCTACCCGCCAACCACGCCAAGGCGCATCAGCCTATGGTCGACCTGCGGGATTTTGCCGAAGAGGACTTCGTATTCACCCCGCAGGCGCTTGGCAGCGGCTACCACAGCCAGTTGATTGCGTTGTGCGAATCGGCCGGTTTCTACCCCAAAGTGGTGCAGGAAGCGGCGCAGATCCACACCCTGATCGGGCTGGTAGCTTGCGGTTTCGGCGTTGCCCTGGTGCCTGAATCGATTGCCTACTCGACGCTGCGCGAGCGCGTGCAGTTTCGCCCTATCCGACCGATCAAGGACCAGCCAACGCCGACCATGGGGCTGTATATGAACTGGAACACACAGAACGCCTCTCCAGCCTTGGGCAGTTTCATATCCATGCTCGACCTGGGGGCGCCTCGGCGATTTGTCGACACCATCCAGCAACCGTTGATTCTGGATGGCAGCGACAAGCACGAACTACACCGCTAAGCGATATTCGCGCAGCCAGGCATCCAGTGCCAGAGCGGTCTCCAGGTTGTTACGGCGCAACTGTGAATTGAAATACCCCTCGGGCTGGCGCAGCTCAGCGCCCAGCCGAACACGGTCGATCACCTGGAACACCGGGCTGCCCGCCTGCTCCAGCAGGTGCCGGACGCGCTCACGCAGGAACCGTTCATAAGCAAGGTTCGCCGAGGTCGGATAAGGGCTCTTGCGTCGCTGTAGTACGGCCGCTGGCAGGATATCGGCGCAGGCCTGCTTGAGCAGCCACTTCTCCACACCGTCCTTGCCCTTGATCGACCACGGCACGTTGTACACGTACTCGACCAGCTCATGGTCGGTGAACGGCACGCGTACTTCCAGGCTGGCAGCCATGCTCAGGCGGTCCTTGCGGTCGAGCAGAATCGGCAGCCAGCGCTGCAGGTGCATGTGGCAGATCTCACGCATGCGCCGCTCTTGCGGGTTGTCGCCCGGCAAATGCTCGACGCTGTCTAGCGCCTGGTGATAGCAACCGTCCTGGTAGCTGGCAAAGTCGCACAGCCGGTTAAACTCCGGGTTGATCAGCTCGGGCTGCAGCAACTGCATGCGCGAAAGCCACGGAAAACGCTGCGCCGCCAGCGCCTGCGGGTCGCGGAACCAGGCGTAGCCGCCGAACACTTCGTCTGCTGCCTCGCCGGAAATGGCCACTGTTGAATGGCGGCGGATAGCCTTGAACAGCAAGAACAATGAGGTGTCCACATCGCCGAAAGTGGCCGCCGAATCATTGGCCCGGTAGACCGCGCTGCGCGCAGGGTCAGCCACCAGTTCGCCGTTGTCGATGAGGATGGTCTGGTGATGGCTGCCAATGTGCTCGGCAGCTGCCAGCGCGTAGGGCTCATCGCGCTCCGGGCGGAAGGTATCGCTCTGGAACTGCTCGGCCTGGCCGATGAAGTCCACCGAAAACGAATTGACCCTACCCCCCTGCTCTGCCGTCAGGCGCTGTTGTGCCATGGCCGTGAGGATGGTCGAGTCCAGCCCGCCGGAGAGCAGCGAACAGACCGGCACATCGGCATGCAACTGCTCGCCCAGCGCGTTGCCGAGCAGCGCTCGGGTGCGCGCCACGGTGCCGGGCAGGTCATCCTGGTGCTCGCGCCGCTGCAGCTGCCAGTAGCGGCTGAGTTTGGGACGCCCGTTGGGGCGCCAGGACAAGCGATGCCCCGGAGGCAGTTCGCTGACCCCGCGCAAGGCCGTGCGCGCCGTGCCGCGCGACAGGCTCAGCGCATCCACCAGCCCCACTACATCCAGCGCACTGGCAAACTCCGGGTGCGCCAGGATTGCCTTGATTTCCGAACCAAACAGCAGCCCCTGCTGGTGGTGGGCGTAGTACAGCGGCTTGACCCCCAGCCGGTCACGTACCAGCAGGAAGTGGCCGTCGCGCCCGTCGAACACAGCGAAGGCGAACATACCGCTCAAGTGCTCACAGCACTGTTCGCCCCATTCCAGGTAAGCGTGCAGCACCACTTCGGTGTCGCTGCGGGTATGGAACTGGTGGCCCGCATTGCGCAGGCGCTCACGCAGTGCGTCGTGGTTGTAGACCTCGCCGGTATAGATCAGCGCGACTTCCTCGCCGCTGGCGCAGCGGTAAGTCATCGGCTGCACGCCACCACTGAGGTCGATGATCGCCAGCCGCCGGTGGCCCAGCAAGGCATTACAATGCTGCCAGCTGCCACTGGCATCCGGCCCGCGCAGTGCCAGCGTATCGGTCATGGCGCCGATGACCTGGCCGGCCTGGGTCAGGTTGCGGGTGTAGTCCACCCAGCCTGTGATTCCGCACATGCTGTGCTCCTTACACCTGAAGACGACGGGTTGGAAGTAGACCGGTCAGGGCTTGCAGGCGCTTGGCGATATCCAGCAACTGCCGCTCGCTGTCACGCCGGCCCATGATCTGCACGGCCAGCGGAGCCTTGCCGTCGGCGCTCAGGCAAATCGGCACGGTAATGGCCGGCAGGCCGCTGAAACTGGCCAGCGGGGTAAAGCTGATCTTCTGCTCATAGCCTTCGTCTGCCGGGGACGGGATGGTCGAGTCCCCTGGCTGCGGGTTGCGCCGGTCGAATGGCCGGTTGGGGTCCATGGGGAACACCACGAAATCCACTTGGGCGTTGTCGAACCAGGCGTCGATACCCGAACGGATGTTGTCCATACGCTGGTGGATGCGCCGGTAGTCAGCGTCGCTGACGCCCTCACCCACTTTAAGGGCGCTGAGTGTCGACCAGTGCAGCTCGCAGTCAAAGCGCCGTGCCCAGGCAGCCGAGGCCAGCCACGCATCCCGTGCGCACAGTTGCCAGGCGTCGCCACGGCAGGCCCACAGGTCCGGCATGGCGACTTCGGCGGGCGCCATGTCCAGGTCTGCCAGTGCGCTGCGTGCCTGGCCCAGCATGTCGAGCATGGCCGCACTGGTCAGCGCCGGGTCCAGCGCGTGCTCCAGCATGGCGACCCGATAGCGCTCTTTGAGTGGCTGTTGCTGGCCGAGCAGTGGCTCCAGACCCAGCAGCGGGAACAGCAGGTCGAGGTCATCGGCGCTGCGGGCGACCCAGCCCAGTGCGTCCATGCGCGGTGACAGCGGAAACACCCCGGCCAGGCTCTCGGCCTTCTGGGTCATGCGCAGGCCGACCATGCCGCAGTGCGAGGCCGGCCAGCGCACCGAGCCGAGCACATCGGTGCCCAACGAGATATCGCACAGCCCCGCTGCCACCGACACCGCCGAACCGGTACTGGAACCAGACGGATCGATGCTCGGGAAGCGCGGGTTACGGCAACCGGCGCCAAAGGCAATGTTCAGTTCGGTAGTGGCGACCTTGCAGGTCAGGGCGATGCGCGGGTCGAGGAAGGTCAGCGCCTCGGCGCTGCGCTGGGGGTAGTGGCGGTAGCTGCGCAAGCCCAGGCGGGTCGGCAAGCCTTGCACGTCGACAGTGTCCTTCACCCCCAGGCGGTACCACGGTGCCTCGACCTCACGGGTGCTGGTCAGGCAGCGGTAGTGGCTGTCGGCATGCACGGACCATTGTGCGTACTGCGCTGCCCAGTCTGCGGCCATGGCGGGGTTGCGCTGCAGTATTTCATGGCGTTTGCGCAGGCTCAGACCGAGGTATTCGGGCTGCTCGCGGCCGTGGGTGGCGTCGGCGCCGCAGTTGCTGAGGTAGTGGGCGATGGCATCTTGGGTGTCAACGTGGTTCATGGGGTGTATTCCTTGACAGAAGTGGAAGCCGCCCACGGCAGAGGCTTGCCGGTGGCGGACAAAGGCAGGTCGGTGACACGGCGTACCGCAACCGGCCATGGATGGCCTGGCGGTAGTTGGCGAAATGCCTCCAACACCGCGTGCTCGGTGAGGGTGTCGCAGCTGTACAGCACCTCGAACGCTTCGCCGCGCAGCGCATCGGCCACGGCAACGCAGGCCAGCTTGGGGCAATCCAGGCGTTGAGCTAGATCACTTGCCAAACGGGCCAGGTCGACGCGCAGCCCATTGACCTTGATCAGGCTGCTGGCCCGCCCCAGCCACTGGAAGCGCTGTTCGTCCAACACCAATACCTGGTCATCGCAGCAATGCGTGGCTGCTGCGTGTGCCTGGCACGGCTGGCGGGCGATGCGCGGGCTGGCCACGTTCAGCGCACAGGGCTGGCCCGGGGGGCTGAGCAGGGTCACATCGCTCAGCAGGGTCCAGGGCTGCTCTGCATCACTGTGAGCGTCCAGCTCGCGGTAAGCCATGGCCCCGGTTTCGGTGGAACCGAGCAGTTCGACGAAACGCACCTGTGGCCCGGCATGGCGCTGCACCGTGGCCAGAGCCCCCGGCGGCAGCAACGAGGCGCTGTGCACCACCAGTACCGCACGCCGGGCGCTCAGCCGGGCCAGCAGCGCCGGCAGCACGCGCCAGGTACTGGCAATGGCGAGAATCACGCACGGACCTTCCCCGTCGAGCGTTGGCATGCGTTGCTGCTCCAGCGAGCAGGCGTGCAACTGGGCGTTCAAAACCCGCGACCCGACCTCGCCAAGGATCATGCCGTAGCTGTGGCTGACCGGCGCGAACGAGAAAATCTCCCGAGCATCGGGCGCCCAACGGCCGAGAATCAGGGCCGCCTCGTGCTCCATCTGCACCTGGCTACGCAGCCATTGCCGGGGCGCACCGGTTGAGCCGGAGGTGGTAAACAGATGCTCGGCGTTCACTCGGTGGCCTGCAGGGTCAGTTGATCTTCCAGTTTTTGCCCGACGAATTGCTCCATCTTTTCCAGGGTTTCGAACCAGAAGCGCACATCGTCGCTGAGGTAGTCCACTTCGATGTCGAAGCAGCCTTCGATGGCGGTGATCACTTCCACAGCCATGAGGCTATCGAAGCGTTCGCCGAGAAAGTCACGAAAACTGTCGCGTTTATCGATGGCGTCGACGTGCTCGCCAAGCAGCTGGCCGAGGGTTTGGCGGATACGCTGTTCAATGCTGAGGTGATTCACGAGCCGGTCTTTCCTTGTTGATGGGCAGCGTTGGTCAATTCCGCTCCGGCACTGAAGAACACGTGCTCGGGCAGGATCGGGTCGAAGTGCAGGTAGATGAAGGCATTCGGGTAATGCGTACGCAGGCAGCCGTGCAGCCCTTCAGCCAGCGCCTGGTGAGCCTGCCGGTCGCGGGCTTGTGACAGGGTGATGCGCACATGGAACTGCGCCGGTGCGCCGTCGCGGTCGGCAACGGGCATCGGCATGCCGGCGCTGAACACACTGGCCTCAGGTAACGGGTTGAAGAACACCATGCAATGGGCGGTGTCGGCACCCATTTGCTTGAGCTGGCGGGTAAAGGCAAGTGCCAGTCGCTTGCGCTCCAGCGGTTGCAGCGGTGCACAACAAACAGTGAGGGTGGGCATGGCGGCTCCTTACGACAACTGCAAGCTGGGCAGCTGCTTACGCTGGCCTTGGGCAAAGGCGTCGAGCAGGCGGCCCAGACAGGTGGACAACGCATCAACCCCTTGCAAGAACAAGGGTGACCAGGCATGGCCGGCAGCGCCGCGCACCTTTTCGAGGAAAAAGCGCAGGTGGGCAAGGTCCACAGGCAGGCCCAGGGCGGCAGCCAGTGCCACGGCCTGGTAGGTGCTGAGCAGGTCGGGAATGCGCTGCCCCTGGTTGGCGAAGCCGCCCTGGCGCACTTTGTGCGCGGCCAGTAACCGGGCGGCAGCCTCAGTGACGTCGTTGCCGATATGGGCCAGGCAGCCCAGGGCCTGCAACCCCGCGCGCAGTGACACTTCGCCACGGGGGAACGTTGCGTAGCCATGAGCTTGCTGGCAGCTGGCGACGTAGCGTTCGATGGCCGCCAAGTCCACGCCGCAGTCATCGCCCAATTGCCGCAAGATCGACACGGCTGATGCGGTGGACACCATGTCAGAGCCGCGCCCCTCCCAGAAACCGAAGCCGCCGTCAGGGTTCTGCAGCGAGGCCAGCCATCGGCCGATCGCCTGGCGGGGCCCTGGCTGGCCATCGAAGGCGCCCGCTGCAAGGCCCCAATTGGTGCAACGCACCTCGGCACCACGGCCGGGCATGTACATGATCCCAGGCTCGTTGGGCATTTGGCAGCCTTCGATCCAGCGCAGGGCCGCACCGCGCTGCTGCGGCGCCAGGCATTCGCCCAGCACCGCGGCCGCAGTAGTCAGCACGTCGGCGGCGGTATCTGCCCGGCGATAGGAATAGCCGCCTTGGGGCATCGATAACGTGGCGATGAACGCAGCCACGCCGTCGCCCAGGTGCGCCACCGGCTCTCCCAGTGCCTTTAGCGAACCCAGTGCGCAGAACGCCGCCCAGACATCCTCACCGTCATAACCGGCCCAGCGCACGAAGGCACCGGTCGGGCCGCGCAAGGTATCGATCCATTCAGCGCAGCGCTGACGGCCCAGCGGTTGCGCCTGCAATGCCGCAAGGCTGGCGGTGGCGCGATAGGTCGCCCACAGGCACGGCACGGCCGCCGCTTCGCTGAAGCGGAAACCACCGCAATCCATCTGCTGTGCCTGTAGCCAGCCGATCAGGCGTGGCAGGTTCCATTGCGGCGCCGGCAAGCCTTGGCGCGCCAGCGCTCGCGCAGCCATCACGCCGTAGAAGCAGGCACGGGTGTCGGCCAGGTTGCGTCGGGCGAAATCCGCCGACCAACTCAGGCCACCATTGGCACACTGCAACCCCTCGAGCCAGGCATACAACGGCCCGGTATCCCGCACCTGGCCCTGGCACACTTCGATCAAGGTGCGCAGCGCATAGTGGCTGGCCCACACGTCCGCCGTCTGGCCCGGGCACATGGCATAAGCGTCGCCATCGAACAGCGTAGCGATCCAGGCCGCTGTTTCGTCGCACTGTTGAACGACAACGCCCAGGTCGTGCAGGGTTTCGGTGCAATAAAACGTGGCCCAGGCATCGGAGGGCATCCCCTTGCTCCAGGCAAAGCCGCCATCGCGGTTGCGCCGAGACAGGATGTAGGCCTGTAATACCGGTACATCAACCTGCTCAAGGCGCTCAACCCAGGCCAGGCTGCGTATGGCCGCATAGGTGCACCACAGATCCGGTTGGCCGTTGCTCAGGCCCTGCCCCAGGGGGAAGCGTGGCGGCGTCATTGCTGGCCACCGATAAAGCGCAGATTGGTTTTCTTCCAGCTCTTTTGCGAACCGCCGCTCTTGTTCAGCGCCGACAGGTTGTTGACGAACAGCACGCGGCTCCAGCGCAGCCCCATGTGCTGCTCGGAGCGCTCCAGCAAATGCGCTTGCAGGCGTGCTTCCTGGCTGCTGTCCCAGACAACGTCACGCTCGAGGATCAGCGCGGCGCTGTCAGTCTGGCGGTCCACTTCGATGACATAACCTGTGGCATCGCAACTGCCGTATACCACCTCCTCGACCGCGCGGATCTCAAGGCCTACGCCAGCCACGCGGATGCTGTCGCTGTCACGCCCGTTGATCAGCAGGGTCGGGCTGACGCAGCCTGGCTCCCAAGGCGAGGTGATGGTCACGCTGTCACCGGTGTCCAGCCGCAACAGCGGGCGTGCATACAGGTTGAGCGGTGTAACCACGAGGCGGCCCGTAAGGCCCTCGGCCGGGGTGACCAGCTTGCCGTCGGGCAACAGCAGCTCAAAATAATTGGTAGCCGTGGCCAGGCGCATCTGCAGGTCTTGGCCCACTGCGGCCAGGGTGCCTGTTTCGGTACTGCCGTAGCTGGCATCGAAAACATCACATTTCCACCAGCGCGCCAGGCGGTCACGCAACGGCTGGGTGTTGACCTCGCCAAGCAGCATGATCGAGCGCACCGACTCGGCGAAGGCGTGCAGCAATTCGCGCTGTTTCAGGTAGCGGGTCAACTGCACCAGCACCCCGGGGGCAATGAACAGGACCGTAGGCCGATACGTGTCGAAGGTCTTGCACACCCGCTCCCAGTCGGTAATACCGGTGGTGAAGGGATAGAGGCGCACGTGGGAAACGTCCAGGTACTCGCAGACGTTGGCGATCAGGTCGCCCACCGGCACGATGTCCGATGGCATCAGGTTGGCTACCCGCGAACCCGGGCGCAGCACTGCCCGCCAATGGCTGGCGACACTGACGGCATTCCAGATGATGTCTTCTTTCAAACGCGGGGTCGGGGTCGGCTCGCCAGTCGTGCCGGTGGTGGCGTAATACTTGGCCGCCTCGCCGAGTTCTACAGTGCAGAACTCAAGCGGTTGGCCTTTGAGCAATGCCTTGGCGGTTGCGGGCAACTGCTGGAAGGCCGTGAAACTGTAGGGACCTATGTTTGCGTAATGGGCGCTGTGTTGTGCTCGCGTCCAAACTGCTTGCAACTTGCGTTCATAAAATGCGGCGCTGGGGACATGCCCCGCCTGCAGTTGAAGCTCGCGTTCCGCGGCCTGCAGTACGCCAATATCCTGGTCGCTATGAACTAACATCGACTCGCCCTCTCGAATAAACAGCGCAGAGAATTGGCGAGCGTCCGGCTCAAGTAAAATACTTATTTGAAACCGCCGGTGATAGCTACGAGGTATTATTCAACAACTTCTACGGGTAAATACTGATTAACAAGTGCGTATTTTCCGACCGCAACTCACTCATCGCGCCGTGAATCCGGCCTCATATCAGACAAAGATATTTTTGGTATTTCCCAGATGGTGTCCGGCTTGCGCACTATCGCCACGCAGCTCAGCAGGTTGTCGGGGAGGTGAGGTATTGGGGCATGCCACGGTTTATTTCAGTAACTTTGAGATCGAGCGCCGCACCCGCGGCGCGGCGCCATGGTCTTGCCGCAGATGCTTTAGCGCCCCTGGGCGCAACGCCATACCCGCGCAATATCACTGGCCCGGGCCTGCAACAAGTGCGCCGCATCGGCGCAGGCCTGCTCCAGGGTCGTCGGCCCGCTGGCAAGGGCGAATGCCGCATCGATGCCATGCGCGTACAGTTGCTGATAGCCTTCACCCAAGGTACCCGCCAGCACCACCACCGGCACCCCATGGCGCTTGGCGACCCGCGCCACGCCCATCGGCGTCTTGCCCCTCAGGGTCTGGGCATCGAAGCGGCCCTCACCAGTAATCACAAGGTCGGCACCTTTCACCAACGCATCGAGGCCGGCCAACTCCGCCACCACTTCCACGCCCGGTCGGAACCGCGCCTCCATGAAGGCCTTGGCGGCAAAGCCCATGCCGCCGGCAGCGCCACACCCTGGCAGTTCTCTCACGTCTTGGCCCAGCACCTGCGCACAATGGTCGGCAAAGTGGCCCAGCGCTTTGTCCAGGGCCTGGACCTGCGCGGGGCTGGCACCTTTTTGTGGCCCGAAGATCGCCGAAGCACCATTGGGCCCACACAGGGGATTGTCGACGTCGGCCGCCACTTCGAACCGGACCTGCGCCAGGCGAGGGTCCAGGCCGCTGACATCGATGCGTGCCAGCCCGGCCAGGGCCAAGCCGCCCTCTTCCAGCGGCTGGCCATCGGTGTTCAGCAAACGCAGGCCTAGGGCACGCAGCATGCCGCTGCCGCCATCGTTGGTAGCACTGCCGCCGATTGCCAGAACAATGCGCTGTGCCCCTGCGCTGAGCGCGGCGTTGATCAGCTCGCCAGTGCCCCAGGTGCTGCTGCGGCAGGCATCACGCTGCGCACTCGGCACCAGCTGGATACCACTGGCCTGGGCCATCTCGATGATCGCCGTACGGCTGTCGGCCAGCCAGCCCCAACCGGCCTGCACCGGCTGGCCCAGTGGCCCGCGAACGGTCTGCCGGCGCAGCTCGCCGTGGCTGGCAGCGACAATCGCCTCCATGGTGCCTTCGCCGCCATCGGCCATGGGGCACTCGAGCAGCTCAGCGCTAGGCAGCGCCTCGGCCAGGCCGGCGGCGATGGCACGGGCGACACCGGCAGCATCAAGGCTGTCTTTGAACGAGTCGGGGGCGATGACGATCTTCATGGGGATTCTCCTGTCCAGATGGCCGCATGCTGACAGTTGTCTGGCGTCGGGGCCTCGGTCGGATGCACAAACCGGCCGACGGGTTGTTTGGGCAAATGCCTTTTTGCCCAGGTCAATCCGCGGGCAAAAGCTGCAACCCCAGGTACAGGCTCAACATGCCTTCCAGGCGCAACGGGTCGACCTCGCCCAGCTCGGCAATACGCTCCAGGCGATAGCGCAGGCTGTTGCGGTGAATCCCCAGGGCATCGGCGCAGGCCTGGCTCTGGCCATCATGCGCGCACCAGGCACGCAGGGTGGCGAGCAACTGCCCGCTGGCATCCTTGGCCCGAACGCGGTGCAGCGGCTCAAGCAGCTCATCCAGCGCATCCTCATTACGGTGGCGCCACAACAAGGCCGGCAGACGGTAACGTGCGAGGCTCAACAGCTGCTCGCCCGGCAACACTTCGCGGCCATAGGCGAGCAGGTCACGGACCCGCCGGTAACCGCGGCGCAACTGCTCAAGGCTCTGCGCCGGGCTGCCCAGCGCCAGGCGCTGGATCTGCCAGCCGCTGCGCTGCACGCGCTCGAACAGGCGCTCATCGTCCAGCACCACCCCGGCCGGGCGGCACCACAGCAAGGAATCGCGCGCCGGACTCACGCACCAACTGTCCGGGTAACGGCTCATCAACCAGGCAGCCAAGGCCTCGGCCGCCGGGCCGGCACGCAGTTCAAACAAACAAGGCACCCGTGGCAACTGCGGTTTCAGGCCCAGTTGCTGCGCTTCGTCCAGCAGCCGCGGCGAGTCGCCCGTACCACCGAGCAGCAACGCCAGCAGGTCATCACAACGCTGGCGCCGCCATTGCTGTTCAACCTGCAAGTGGCGCTGGGCCAGAAGCATTTCGGCGGTCATGCGCACCAGCTCGCCGTAGGTGCGCAGTTGCTGCGGGTCACCCGTCAGCCCCAGCACCCCGATCAGCCGCCCATCGAGCATCAGCGGCAGGTTGACCCCCGGCTGCACGCCTTTGAGGCACTTGGCGGCGTCTGCATCCAGCGCGACGATCCGGCCATTGGCCAATACCAGCTGCGCACCTTCGTGACGGGTGTTGATGCGCTCCGGCTCGCCACTGCCCAGGATCAGCCCCTGGCTGTCCATGACATTGACATTGCACGGCAGAATGGCCATTGCCCGATCAACAATATCCTGCGCCAGGTCATGGTCCAGTTCGAACATTCGGTGATCCTTGAGGGTGTTAGGCTTTGTTCGCGAGCACAGCGTCTTGCCCAGTTGGCTGTGCAAAAGCACAAAGACAGCTGCGTCGCACTGCCCGAGACTCATCAGGGCGAGCGCCGGCACAGGCGACGCGGCGACAACCATAACAATAGAGAACCCGATCATGGCATACAGCCCTGCCCCTGACCAAGGCACAGACATCACCCGCAACGCGCTTTACCGGCGTATCACCCTGCGGCTGATTCCGTTCATTTTCATCTGCTACCTGTTCAACTACCTGGACCGCGTCAATGTCGGCTTCGCCAAGCTGCAGATGCTCGACGCGCTCAAATTCAGCGAAACCGTCTACGGCCTGGGTGCCGGGATCTTCTTCATCGGCTATGTGCTCTGCGGCCTGCCGAGCAACCTGGCGCTCAACCGCTTCGGCCCGCGGCGCTGGATTGCGGCGATGATGATCGCCTGGGGCAGTCTCTCGACCTGCCTGCTGTTCGTCACCACCCCTACCGAGTTCTACACCCTGCGCTTGCTGACCGGCGCTGCCGAAGCCGGCTTCTTCCCAGGGGTGGTGCTGTACCTCTCGCGCTGGTTCCCGGCGGACCGCCGTGGCCGCATCATGGCCTTGTTCATGTCGGCGATCCCGGTATCGGGCCTGCTCGGCGGGCCGTTCTCCGGCTGGATCCTCGAACACTTCGCCGCTGGCCAGCATGGTTTGGCCGGTTGGCAGTGGATGTTCCTGATCCAGGGCCTGCCAACCGTGGCACTGGGTATCCTGGCCATCGGCATGCTCAGCGATGGTTACCAGAAAGCCGCCTGGCTGAGCCCGGCAGAACGCCAGCTGATCGAGGCAGACTTGAAGGCAGACGCCGCCAGCAAACCCGTCGCCACTGGCGATGGCGTGTTCGCCGTGCTGACCAACCCATTGATCTGGACCTTCGGCTTCGTCTATTTCTGCATTCAGAGTGGTGTCTACGCGATCAACTTCTGGCTGCCGTCGATCATCAAGAACATGGGCTTCGACAACCCGCTGCTGATCGGCTGGCTCAGCGCCATTCCGTACCTGCTGGCTGGGGTGTTCATGATCCTCTGTGGCCGCTCGGCGGACCTGCGCAACGAACGTCGCTGGCACCTCGTGGTGCCGATGCTGATGGGCGCCGTCGGTTTGCTGATCGCGGTCAACTTTGCCGCCACCCCGGCCATCGCCATCCTGGGGCTGTCGATCGCCACCATGGGTGCCCTCACCGGCCTGCCGATGTTCTGGCCGATGCCCACCGCGCTGCTCAGCGCCAGTGCCGCAGTCGCGGGCCTGGCAATCATCAACTCGGTGGGGCAGATGGCCGGCTTCCTCAGCCCGTACCTGGTCGGGTTCATCAAGGACCAGACCGGTTCGACCGACGCTGCGCTGTATTCACTGGCGGCGCTGATCGTGGTGGGTAGCCTGGTGGCGCTGCGGGTGACGCGCGCCAGTGCGCTGGCGGCGGCCCGGGCGCATTGAGTGGGTGGGGCCGCCCTGCGGCCCCATAGCCGGGAAGTGACTCGGCGTCTCCGGTCGTCAGATCAAAGCATCACCCTCCCGTCCCAGGCGTCAAATGATTCCGAAGGCCCCCTTTTGGAGACTCCCATGACCCACCACGCCGTGGCCCGCCTCGATCAGCTGGACCCAAAACATCCCCTGCGTGTACAGGCCGGCAGCGAAGAAGTGATCCTGATTCGCAGCGCCGGGCAGGTCCGCGCCTATCAGGCCAATTGCCCGCACGCCGGAGCACCGCTGGAAGAAGGGGTGGTATGCAACGGCCTGCTGGTCTGCCCCTGGCACAAGGCCGCTTTCGCCGTGGACGAAGGCGTGGTCTGCGAGCCCCCGGCCCTGACAGATCTGCGCCGCTACCGCGCATGGGTCAAGGATGGCGAAGTCTGGGTCGATGACCAGCCTCTGCCGCACCCCGAGCCACCGCGTCACAGCGATGCGCGCTGCTTCGTCGTCATCGGCGCCGGTGCCGCAGGCTCGGCGGCGGTTGCCACGCTGCTGGCCCATGGGTTCGGCGGGCGCCTGGTGTGGCTGGACCAGGAGCTGCAACCGGCGTATGACCGTACTGCGCTGAGCAAATTCGTGATTGCCGGCGAAATGCCGCCTGATGAAGTGCCTGCGCTGCTTGAAGCTGACCAGTTGCGCACAGGCCAACTGGAACGGCGCTCGGGCAAGGTGCGCCTGCTGGATGCCAAAAAGCGCCAGATCACCCTGGCCGACGGCCACCGTATCGATTATGACGCAGCCTTATTGGCCACTGGCGGCAAGCCGCAACGCCCTGACCTGCCCGGTGCAAGCCTGGCGGGTATCCTGACGCTGCGCTCGCGCGAGGATGCTGCGCGCCTGATCGATGCCGCCGAACCCGGCCAGCCCGTGGTGATCATCGGTGACGGTTTCATCGGCCTGGAGGCCGCATCGGCATTGCGCACGTACGGCGCACAGGTCCACGTGGTCACCCGCCACGAGGTTCCGTTGCGCATGCAGTTGGGTGAGCGCATTGGCCGCTCCATTCGCGCGCTGCATGAGCGCAAGGGCGTGGTGTTCCATGGCCCGACCGAGGTAGACCGGTTTATCGGTACGCAACACGTCGAAGCCGTACTGCTGAGCAATGGCGAGAAAATCGACACGTCACTGGTCTTGCTCGGCACCGGCGTCATGCCAGCCACCGCCTTCGTTCAGGGCATGCAATTGGCCGAGGACCGCTCCATTGCAGTCGACGCCGAGCTGCAGGCCGCGGACCGGCTGTGGGCTGCCGGTGACATCGCGACCTTCCCCCTCAGCGGCCGCCCGGTGCGCATCGAGCACTGGCGCTTGGCCCAGCAACACGGTGTCATAGCTGCCGCCAACATGCTGGGCGAACAGCGCCGGTATGAAGACGTGCCGTTCTTCTGGACTTATCAGCATGGGCGCACCTATGAAGTACTGGGGCATGCGCGCGACTGGGACCGCATCGAGTTTGTCGGGGAACCGGAGCAAGGCGATTTCATTGCATTGCAATGTGCAGGTGAGCGGGTGGAGGCCGTGATCGCCAAAGGCTATTCGGATGCCATGGCGCAGTTGTCGCAGCGTATGAAGCGGTCACTTAGCCTGGCTCAGGCGCTTGAGTTGATCGGCTGAACGCATTCGCCCCGCACCAGGCCGGCTGCCGATCAAGCAAAAATCAGCTATGGTTTTCCCCACCTCAAATAACAAGAATTTTGTGGAGCGCCCATGGCCGCGCACACCGCCTCACCCCAAGCCAGTGAGCTGGCCGCGTTCGTCGATTGCCATTTCGCCGAACGCGGCCTGATGCCCGAACCTGTGATCGCCGAGTCTTGGTACCGCAGCATCAACCAGCATCACCTGGACCCTGAACTGCGCCACGTCGACAATATCCTCAGCGCCGCCGAAATCCGCCAGCACCAGGCCCAGCATGAGGCCTACCTGGCCATCGCCAGCCAGGGTGTCAGCGGCCTGGCGCGGCGCGTAGTGGATGCAGGTTTCGCCGTGCTGCTCAGCGACGCCGACGGCATTACCCTCGATGCCCGCTTGCCGGCCGACCCGCAGCGCTATACGCGCTCCGGCCTGATTGTCGGGGCGCGCTGGGACGAGTCGATAGCAGGCACCAATGGCATCGGCACCGCTCTGGCTTGCGGGCAGGCCCTGACCATACACCGGCAGGAGCACTTCCTGGCAGCCAACGCCCGCCTGAGCTGCTCGGTGTCGCCAATCTTCGATGCCCATAATCAACTGCTCGGTTGCCTGAATGCCACCTGCCTGTACAACGACGGTCCCAAGCAAGCACAACACCTGACCTTGCAACTGGTGACCCTATACGCCCGGCTGATCGAGAACAGCCATTTCCGCGAGCGCTACCGCGACCGCCTGACCCTGGCGCTGAAACCGCGTGACGAATTCTCGGACCTGGCGGCCGAGCAGTTGCTGGCGCTGGATGAAGGTGGCCGGGTGATCGGAGCCAATCGGGCGGCCTTCCTTGCGCACACCGGCAAATTGCTGGGGGCGCCTGTCGAGCAACTGCTGCACGCCGATATCGACCAATTGCTCGACCTCACCCGTGGCGGCGCCCGCGGTACCCAGTTGCATGGCCATGCTCAACCGCTTTTGCTGGACGTCGGCCTGCGCGTCCCCGCCGGCTACCGCGCGCTGCGGGCTGCACCGCCGATACCTGCACGGGCTCGCCATCCCGGCCTCGAACAATTGGCAGGCCAGGACGTGCAACTGCAACAGGACGTGCGTCGGCTGCGCAAGGTTCTGGACAAGGACATCGCCATCCTCCTCAACGGCGAAACCGGCACCGGCAAGGAAGCTTTCGCCCGCGCCCTGCACCAGGCCAGCCAGCGCCATGCCAAGCCGTTTGTGGCGCTCAATTGCGCAGCGATACCCGAGTCATTGATCGAAAGCGAACTGTTCGGCTACCGCGCCGGCAGTTTCACGGGTGCCAGCCGCAAAGGCATGAAGGGCAAGCTGGAGCAAGCCAATGGTGGCACGCTGTTTCTCGATGAGATCGGTGATATGCCTGCACACCTGCAAACACGTTTGCTGCGGGTGCTGGCCGAACGTGAACTGGTGCCACTGGGGGCAGAAACGCCAGTGGCGCTTGATATCCAGGTGATATCGGCGACGCACCAGAACCTGCAGGCCATGATTGGCGAAAAGCGTTTTCGCGAAGACCTTTATTATCGCCTGTGCGGGATGCGCATGAGGTTGCCGGCCCTGCGTGAGCGCAGCGACCGCCGCGAACTGATCGATGCGCTGCTCTCTGGCTTGTCGGCTGGGTCGCGCTTGCGCTTGAGCGCCGAGGCGCATCGTTGCCTGCTGGAGCATGCGTGGCCGGGGAATGTGCGCCAACTGCTCAACGCCTTGCGCCAGGCGGTGGCGCTGGCCGAGGGCAGCGTGATCGAACTGGCCGACTTGCCCCAGGAGTTGCTGGACAGTGCAGCGCCTGTACAGCCTGCAGCGCTCGAGCAGCAGGTGGAAGATCTCCAGGCGCGGCATTTGCTGGAGGTCTTGAAGCGTGAGCGCTGGAACATGAGCGCAGCGGCGCAGGCGTTCGGCATTTCGCGCTCGACGCTTTACCGCAAGATGAAGCGCTACGGGATCGTGCAGCCGAACCTGTTGGGGTGACCGGTGCGCCCCTATCACCGGCGAAGCCGGTGCCCTGCACCCCAGCGTCTGTATCGCAGACAAGACAGGTTCGCTGGGGTGTAGACTTACCCCTGGATGTACACCACCTGGGTGCGCGTGTACTCATACAGACCATGCTTGCCATCCGCCCCGCCGATACCGGACTTGCGCGCACCGGCGTGGAAGCCCTGCATGGCTTCGAAGTTCTCGCGGTTGATGTAGGTCTCGCCAAAGTCGATCTCGCGGCAAGCCTTGAGCGCTGCATTCAGGTCACGGGTATAGAGTGACGAGGTCAGCCCGTACTCGCTGTCATTGGCCAAGGCAATCGCCTCGTCCAGATCATCGACCACCTGGATAGGCAGTACCGGTCCGAAGATCTCCTTGCGCATGATCTCCATGTCCGCCGTACAGCCGGCGAGCACGGTCGGCTGGTAATGGAACCCGGCGCCAAGGTCGGCGACCTGCCCCCCGGTCACCAACTTGGCACCCTGCCCTACGGCCGTGCGCACCATCTGCGCCACCTTGTCGAGGCCGGCCTGGTTGATCAGCGGCCCCATGTCCAGGTCGGCCTGGCGCGAGGGGTCGCCATAGCGGGTGGTCGCCATGGCCTGACCTACCTTGTCGACGAAGGCGTCGGCCACCTTGCGCTCCACATACACCCGCTCGGCACAGTTGCAAACCTGGCCGGTGTTGATCACGCGCGAGGCAACGATGGCTTTAACCGCCAGGTCGAGGTCGGCATCAGCCAGCACGATCGCCGGGGCCTTGCCACCCAGTTCGAGGTTCAGCTTGGTGATGTTCGGGGCGGCGGCGGCCATGATCCGCGCGCCGGTCGCCACGCTGCCGGTGAAGCTCACCAGGTCGACACCGGCATGGCTCGACAGGCCGTGACCGACACTCGCCCCTTTGCCACCAACCACGTTGAACACGCCAGCGGGCAGGTCTGTCTCGGCCACCAACTGGGCAAACGCGTAGCAATTGATGGGCGTTTCCTCGCTGGGCTTGATCACGATGGTATTGCCAGTGAGCAGCGCCGGCGCCATCTTGCGTGCGATGAGGAAGAAAGGGAAATTCCACGGCAGAATCCCCGCCACCACGCCCAATGGCTTGCGCATCAGGAAGATGTGTTCGTGGGCACGGTCGCTGCTGAGTACCTCGCCCTCCAGGCGGCGCGCCCATTCGGCCATGTAGTCCAAGTAGTCGGCGGTAAAGCTGACCTCGACCTGGGCCAGCGCCGGCACCTTGCCGCCCTCCTGGGTAATGATCCGCGCCAGGCGGTCGGCATTGGCCCGTACCTTGCCGGCGATCTGGCGCAAGTAGCCTGCCCGATCAAGGGCTGTCTTCGCCGCCCAGCCCTTTTGCGCCTTGCGTGCTGCTGCGATGGCGCGCTCCACCTGTTCAGCCGGTGTTTCTGGCACCCGGCCGAGCAGCTGGGCATTAGCCGGGTTGTAGACCTCGATCAGCGCCTCGCTGGGCACAAACGCGTTGTCGATGAAGTTCTGGTAGGTCGTGTCTGTCATGCTCGTGTCACTCCTGTGGTGTGTTATCGGCCAGTGGCGGCTGGGCGACGGGCTTGGCGCTGAACCGCTGCCAGGCATCGCCTTCGGCCTTCAAGTCATGGGCGCGCTTGATCAGGTACTGGTGCACCTGCTCGACCTGCTCGGGTTTGAGGTTGTCGGCGAACGAAGGCATGCCATCGGGTACGCGCCCGCCATAGAGGATGCCGAGGAACATCTGGTGCTTTTCGGCAGTGAGCTTGCGCAGGTCGGGCAGCACACCACCACTGACGGCGTGGATACCGTGGCATTGCGAGCAGTTGCCGTCATACAGGGCTGCCCCGGCAGCGACCGTTTGCGCATCGGCGGTCAACGCGGGCGGCTCCGGTGCATCGGCCGGTGGCGCCGGCTCACGCAACTTGGCGGTACCGCCGATCTTGTAGGTCAGCACCTGGGCGAACGGCTGCACGCCCGCACGCAATGACAGCGCCCCGGCAAAGGTAGAAAACGCCCCGCCCCAGCCGGCCATGAACGTCACGTACTGCTCGCCGTCCACCGAATAGGTGATCGGCGCAGCCATCACGCCGCTGGCGGCGGGCGACTCCCAGAGCTTTTTGCCCGAATCGGCGGCGTAGGCGATCACCCGGCCGTCGGCGCTACCCTCGAACACCAGGTTGCCGCCAGTGCTCAGGGTGCCACCGTTGAAGATGGTGATGTACGGCACCTCCCACGCCGGCGCCTGCTTGACCGGGTCCCAGGCGATCAGCTTGCCCGACCAGCTCTTGGCCATGTCCAGCAGGCCTTCGGCGCCTTCAGGCATCATGCCGGTGCGCAGCCCCAACTGGTAAACGCTCTTGAACGGGTTGCGCTTTGGCGCCTCGGGGATGTGCTCGTAGTAGGCCGACATGATATGCGCCGGGATGTACACCAGGCCCGTGTCGGGGTTGTAGGACATTGGGTGCCAATCGTGGGCACCCCAGAACGCCGGGGTCACCAGCTTGCGCTTGCCGTCCTTCCAGTAGGCCGCCGCCTCATCGTCGAAGATCGGCCGCCCGGTCTTCATGTCGATGCCCTTGGCCCAGTTCACCGGCACGATGTTCTTCGCCGACAGCAGCTCACCGGTAGCACGGTCCAGCACATAGAAGAAGCCGTTTTTCGGTGCCTGCATCAGCACTTTGCGCGGTTTGCCGTCAATGGGCAGCTCGGCGAGGATCATGTGCTGGGTGGCGGTGAAGTCCCAAGCATCGCCTGGCGTGGTCTGGTAGTGCCAGGCGTATTCGCCGGTGTCGGCATTGACCGCGACGATCGAGGAAAGGAACAGGTTGTCGCCCTTGGCCTGGCTGCGCCATTTCGGGTCCCACATCGAGCCATTGCCCACGCCGATATACAACAGGTTGAGTTCCGGGTCGTAGGCGAACGAATCCCAGGCCGTACCGCCGCCACCCCACTCGACATAAGCGTCGCCGTGCCAGGTCTTGCTGGCGATTTCCATCGCTTTGTTCTCGGGCGGCAGCTTGGGGTCGCCCGGCACGGTAAAGAAGCGCCAGGCCTGTTTGCCGGTTTCGGCGTCGTACGCAGTCACGTAGCCGCGCACACCGAATTCGGCGCCGCCATTGCCGATGATCACCTTGCCGTTGACCACCCGCGGCGCCCCGGTGATGGTGTAGCTGCGCTTGTCGTCATCGCGGGTGTCCACCGACCACACACGCTTGCCGGTCTTGGCATCGATCGCCTCCAGGCGGCCATCGAGCACACCCACGTAGACCTTGCCCTGCCACACCGCCACGCCTCGGTTGACCGCGTCACAACAGGCCTCACCGGCGCGGTGGCGGTCAGACTGCGGGTCGTACTTCCACAGCAGCGTGCCATTGCGCGCGTCCAGGGCGTACACCACCGAAAACGGCCCGGTGGTGTACATCACCCCGTCAACCACGATTGGTGTTGCCTCCACGCCACGGTCAAGGTCGAGCTTGTAGCTCCAGGCAAGGCCGAGCTGGTTGACGTTGCCCTGGTTGATCGCCTTGAGCGGGCTGTAGCGCTGCTCGTCATAGGTACGGCCGTGGCTCATCCAGTTGCCGGGTTCCTTGTCGGCTTCGATGATGCGCTGGCCGTCGACTTCGGCGGCGAAGGCAGGTGCGCTGCACGCCAGGCTCAAGGCCAGGCAGCTCAGCAAGTGCGGCAGAGGCCGACGGTGCGGGCCTGTTCGATTCATGCTCGGTTCTCCGTTCTTGTTATGGCGACACCGCATCAGGCGTCGGTAACACACAGAGCAACGGCTGTGCCATTGGCACAATGAGCTTGCCAAACCTCCATGCCAGAGCGGTTCGACACGGCACTGCCGGCACCGGCAAGGCAACACGGACTGGCGCAGCGATGAAACAGCTGCTGCAGACATGACACAGGTGTGCCAGCCGCTTGCTCAGCCAAAAAGTGTGTAGACCTGGGTGAACAAAACCATTGGGGAGCCCGCCGCCGGGGTGCCGGTCCTCCCATTCCCGAATCATCCCGGTATCGTGCGCGCCATTGGTTCTTTCACCTTCGGAGCGGCAATGAAACTCTTCCAACCCTTGCAGATCGGCCCATTGACGTTGCCCAACCGCGTGTTCATGGCGCCCCTTACCCGCCTGCGCAGCCTGGAGCCCGGGGATGTACCCACCCCGATGATGGCCGAGTACTACGCCCAGCGTGCCAGTGCAGGCCTGATCATTACCGAGGCTACGCAAATCTCCTTCCAGGCCAAGGGCTACTCGGGTTCGCCAGGCATTCACACCGCCGAGCAGATTGCCGCGTGGCGCCTGGTAAACGAAGGCATTCATGCTGCAGGCGGCCACAGCGCCGTGCAGGTCTGGCACACCGGTCGTGTGTCGCACACTACCTTGCAGCCTGGTGGCCAGGCGCCAGTGGCGCCCTCCGCCCTACCTGCCAATGCCCGTACCACGTTGCGTGACGAGCAAGGCAACCTGCTGCGCACTGAGACCTCAGCACCGCGTGCCCTGGGCGAGGAAGAGATCGCCGGCATCGTCGCCGATTTCGGCCAGGCAGCGGTCAATGCTCGCGAGGCCAACTTCGACTTCATCGAATTGCATGCCGCTCACGGCTATCTTTTGCACCAGTTCCTCACCCCCAGCGCCAACCAGCGTGAAGACCGCTATGGCGGCAGTGTCGAGAACCGCGCCCGTATTGTGCTCGAAGCGGTGGATGCCGCCATTGCCGGTTGGAGTGCCGAGCGCGTGGGTATCCGCATTTTCCCGTTGGGTGGTTTCAATGGCGTGGACAATGGCGAAGATCAAGAGGCAGCAGGGCTGTACCTGATCAAGGAACTGGCCAAGCGCAACCTGGCCTACCTGCACCTGTCCGAGCCGGACTGGGCTGGTGGCAAGCCGCTGCGCGATACGTTCCGTAAGGCTATTCGGGCGGCTTACCCAGGGGTCATCATTGCCGCAGGTGCTTATACCGCAGAGAAAGGCGAAGACCTGATCGGGCGTGGGTTGATCGATGCCGTGGCATTCGGGCGCAGTTTCATCGCCAACCCGGACCTGGTGGAACGCCTGCGGGTTCAGGCGCCACTGAACGAGCATCGGCCACAGTTCGACTATGCAAACGGGCCTGAGGGGTATACGGATTACCCGTTCCTGAAACAGGCTTGATGGCATGAGGGGCCCCGCGCCTACAGGCTCGAAGCTGTAGGCGCGCCAGGGCTGAACCCGGCTTCAGGGGCCTGACATTCACAATCACTGCTCCCAGGGCACTCCGTGCTCCCAACTCGCCACCAGCAGGTCGATGAACCCCCGTACTCGCGGAGACAGGTGGCGTTTGCTCGGGTACACCACGCGAATAGGGTCGGCCGGTGGCCTGTAGGCGTGCAACACCTCCACCAGCGTGCCCGCGCGAAGGTCCTCCCCGGTGATGTAGGTGGGCAGATGAATCAGCCCGAACCCTGCCCGTGCACCATCGAGCATGGCTTCAGAGCTGTCGATATTGAGCCGCCCGGGCTCCTCGCACAGGTGCAGGCCCTCTGGCGTGTGAAAGCGCCAGGCCATGGATTTTTCACCTGTCAGGAAGGCGATCTTGTCATGCCCGTACAGGTCTGCAGGCACCTGCGGCACCCCGTGCTGGCGCAAATATTCGGGCGAAGCGCAGGTAACGAACTGCTGCCAGGCCACAGTGCGAGTGAGCAACTGTGAGTCTTCCTTGGGTGCGCCGATCCGTACGGCTACGTCCACGCCCTCCTCGACCAGATCGACGAAACGGTCGGTAAAACGAATGTCGGCGCGCAGTTCCGGCCATTGCTTGAGGTAAGCATCGAGGACCGGCAGCACATGCCGCTGGCCCAACGACAACGGTGCGGTCAGGCGCAGCGTGCCGGTGGGCTTGCCACGCCGCTGGGCCATGGTGCTTTCCACCTCGTCCAGGTCATCGAGAATCTGCCGCCAGCGCTCATACGCCACCAAACCCTCATCGGTCAGGCTCAATTTGCGCGTGGTACGGTTGAGCAGGCGTACCGCCATACGCGCCTCCAGGCGCGCGATGCTCTTGCCCACGGCTGAGCGGGTCAGCCCCAGGCTCGCCGCTGCAGCAGTAAAACTGCCCGCCTTCGCCGCACTGACGAAAGCGGTGATGTCGCCGAAGCGGTTGGATTCCATGTCTGGTTCCTGCGGATACTGAAGACCCGCTTAGATGGGTGCGCATTGCCGTATTGCAAGGGCCTCGTTACAGCATCCAGTGCAGTGCCTTGATGACCAGCAGGTGCAACGGGTAGAACAGATACCCCCAGCGCCCCACTGCAGGCACAGGCCAATGGTCGTGGCGCAGCAGCATGCACCCGACAGGTATGGCCAGGGCTGCAGCGGCCATGGTCAGCAAGGTAACCGGTGCCAGCAGGTGTTCGAGCAACCAGCTGTTGGTCAGGTTGCCCGCCACAGCGAAAAGGCACGGCAGCAGCCAGGCCACTCCCCCTCGCCTGCGAGCCATCAGCCAGGCCGCAGGCAGCAGTACGCCGGGCAACCCGTACATCAGCTGCGCACTGCACCAGGTTGCAATCAGCACGGCGGCAAGGCCGATTATTCGCGCTGACGCAGGGGGGTGGTGCACCGCCCAGGCCACCAGCAGCCCCAAGGTCAGTGTGGGGATCACGCTGAATGTCTGGGTGGCAGGGTCCAGCCAACGATAGGGCCCTTCAGACAGCACCATGAAAGCCAGCATCCAGCCCAGGTAGCGCAGGTTGGTGCGGGTGAACAGCCGGCCCGGTGGGCTGCGCCCGACATTCACTGCGATCGCCAGGCAGAACAATGGGAAGGCCAGGCGACCGACGATGAACAGCCCCTCGGCAGCCGGCCAAAGGAAACGTACATGGTCGGCAACCATGGTCACGATGGCCGTCCATTTGACCAGGTCCAACCCCGCTGAACGCACGCCTCAGCGCCCGGGGCCGTCGGCCTGGTGCAGGTATTGGGCGGTCCAGGCGGCCAACGGCAACGGCGGTTGCTGATCCAGGATACGGCGCCAGATCAACGCCAGGTCATGGCGGTTGAACATCGAGCCTGCTCCGCTGCCGCGCCACGCAGTGGGCGTGTCGGCAACCCAGTGCCCCTTCGCATCGCGATGGCCCATGTTGAAGCGGAAGGTGTAATTGCCCGGGATCCCCATGCGCAGGTCCGTGACCACCAGCGCACCGCCCACCTCGTCGTAGCGCAGCCAGTCATCGGTAAACCAGCGCAGCCGCTGCAACAGGGGGTTATCGGCCAATGCAGTTGCAAGCTGCAGGTTACGCGGCAGGCGCTGCATCTCCGGAGGTGCGCGGTCGAATACGCTGCTGACGCCTTCGTAATAATCGCCATCCGGGGTCTTGGCCAGCACGCGCCAGACCAGGCTGTTGAACGCGATCGGTACCGCGCGCACCTCGTTTGCGACAATCCCCTGTTGGTCGAGGGCAGCCTGGAAACGCTGCTCGGCGGCCATGCGCCCGGCCAAGCCGAAACCCAGGTAAGCCGTGCTGAACATCAAGGCCAGGCTCATCAGGCGCAACGCCTTGCGGCTCACGCCCCTGATACCGGCATAGAGCACGGCCGCCAGCAGCGGCACGGTGTAGACCGGGTCGATGATGAACACACTGGCCCAGCTTTGCGGGGTGAACTGCAAGGGCCAGAACAGCTGCGTGCCGTACACCGTGAATGAATCGAGGATCGGGTGGGTGACCAGTACCAGCCAGAACGCCAGGAACAGCCTGGGCAAGGTGTAGCCTTTGTCAGGCCAGCGCGTGCGGCCCAGCCGGTTGACCAGCCAGGCGAGCAACAGGGCCAGGCCGGTCAGCACGAAGATAGAGTGGGAGAAGCCGCGGTGGTAGGTCATTTGCGACACCGGGTCGGCGTAGCGGATGACCACGTCCAGGTCCGGCACGGTGCCCAGTGCGGCGCCGTAGATCAACGAGCGGCGGCCCTGGATACGGCCAAGCACTGTGCCTTGCAGCGCGGCGCCGAGTACGGCTTGGGTAATGGAGTCCAAGGGAAGGTTTCCTGAGTGGGCAATACAGGAAACCTAACCCTGCGAACCCCGGTGACGCAATTGCTGCTGTGTGACAACGCGTGGCCGGTACGGGCTCAGAACAGCTGCCAGGTGTACACCAGGATCAACCGGTTCTCATCGATATCGCTACGGTAATTGGACCGCGCCATGGCATTTCTCACCCGAATCCCCAGCCCTTTGAGCACACCGCTCTGCACCGCATAACCCAGATCGATATCACGTTCGCGATCCTTGCCCTCGTACCCTTGGCCGGTATCGACGTTGTTACCGGTGAGGTAGCGCACCGTCGCCGTCAGCCCCGGGATGCCCATGGCTGCGAAGTTGTAGTCATAGCGCAGCTGATAGGAGCGCTCATCGGTGTAGGCGAATTCATAAGTCGGCACCTCGTTGCCCAGCGGCGAAATGTTGGCGAACACCCGAGGGAACGGGCTGTCGCCGTACATCGCCTGGTAGCCCGCATGGAAGCTGTGCCCCCCTCGCCTGGCGGTGAGCAGCGAAAAGAACGCCTGGTTATCGATGGTGCCCAGCAACGCATCACCTTGCTCACGGGCGGTGAAATAGCCCAGGTTGGCACTGAGCACCCAGTCCCCTATCGGCTTGCTGTGCTTGAAGCCGACAAAGCCCTGGGCGTAAACGTCTTCCAGTTGCCCGTACCAGAGGCTGGCACTGCTCTGGTTGCTGTTGAACGCGTAATCGCCCCCCGCATAGTTGAACGCGTCGCTCTCGACCTGGCGCTGGGGCACATGGCCGAGCATCGCGTTCATCTTGCCGTCGCCGCCTTCGTTACGTAGGTGCGAGCTACTGAGGTGCCCGGCCTGCACCGTCAGGCCGTCCAGTTCGGACATGCTGAGGCTGACGCCCTGGTAAGTGGGCGGCAAAAGCCGGATATCGCTGAAAGTCAGCACCGGCAGGTTGGGCTGCAGTTCACCGACGCGCAATTCAGTTTTGGATACCCGGGCCTTGAACGTAGGTGCCAAGCGGCTGTATTCGTCGGCGGCCCTGCCATCACCGTGCACGGGCAGCAGCCCTGTATTGGCCCGGTCAGGGCTGCTGTCGAGCTTGATGCCCAACACGCCCACCGCGTCGACCCCAACGCCTACGGTGCCTGGTGTGTAGCCGGACTTGAAATCAAGGATGAAGCCCTGAGCCCACTCTTGGGCCTTGGACTGCTGATTGGCGCCGACGATGTCGGAAAAGTCACGGCTGAAGTAGTAGTTGCGGGCGCTGAGGCTGGCTTTGGCATCCTCGAAGAAACCGCCTTCGGCGGCGAGTAACGGTTGGCTGAACAGGGTCAGCCCGATGGCGACGCAAGGGGTTTGGTTCATTCCGAAGCTCTCTTGATCTTGTTGTTATGGGTAAAGCGTTGGCAATACGAGTTTCACGGTGAACGGCGCAGGGCCTCCTGGGCATGCGGGCGACGCAGCCTGAGCAGTGCGTGTGCCAGCAGTCCGAACAGCAGGCCCCAGAACGCTGCCGAAAGGCCCAGGAAAGACACCCCTGATGCGGTGACCAGGAAAGTGAACAAGCCGGCGTCGCGCTCTTGCGGCTCAGCCAGGCTGCGGGCCAAGGCGTCGCTGATCGCGCCATACAACGCAAGCCCGGCCAGCGCGGCTATCAGAGCAGCAGGAAAGGCGGCGAACAGCGACATCAGCGTCGCCCCGGCGATGCCGAGCAACAGGTACAGCGCACTGCCGGCGACCGCCGCGACATACCGCCGGCGCGGGTTGTCATGGGCCTCGTGGCCCGTGCACAGGCTGGCTGTAACGGCAGCGAGGTTCAGGCCATGGCAACCGAACGGCGCCAACAAGGCTCCGCCGATGGCACTGGCGCTGATCAACGGGCTGGCGGGCGTTGCATAGCCGGCATTACGCAGCACTGCCATGCCCGGCATGAATTGCCCGGTCAGCGCCACCAGCACCATCGGCAGTGCCAGGCTGAACAATGCCGCCAGGCTGAACTGCGGGGTGATCCACTGCGGCGAGGCCAGTTCCAATACCAGTGCCTCGCTGCGCAGTGCGCCACTGGTAAAGGTGACTACGGCACCCACACACAACACCGCCGCGACGGCGTAGCGAGGTTGCAGCCTGCGCATCAGCACATAGGCAACGAACATCGCCACCACCAGCCCCGGCTGCACCGGCAATGCCCGGAACACCTCGATGCCGAAGCTGAACAGAATGCCGGCCTGCATGCCGGCGGCGATCGAGCCGGGCAGGCGCGCGATTATGCGGTCGAAGGCCCTGCTGATGCCGATCAGCAGCAGGACCAGATTGGCCACCAGATACGCCCCTACCGCCTGCTCCAGTCCCAGTTGGGGCAAGGCCGTGACCAACAGTGCCGAGCCCGGGATGGACCAGGCGATCACCACCGGTACCCGGTAGTACAGGCTCAACAAGCCGCCGAGTACAGCACTGCCCATGGAGATGGCCCAAACCCAGGAAGACAGCAGACCCTGGGACAGGCCGGCGGCTTCGGCGGCGTGAAAGATGATCACCAGCGGGCCGGCGTAGGAAATCATCGTCGCAAGGCAACCTGCGACGATGGCGGAAAGGGAACAGTCCTTGATCAGGTTTTTCATGGGCCTCTCGCTGCAGTAGTGGGTTGCAAGGGCTTTGCGTTTGATCGCCGGCAAGCCGGCTCCCACCCAGACACCGCTGAGTTCATTGCCTGAGCTGTACCTGCAGGAGCCGGCGTGCCCGCGATCGAGACTCAGCCTTCCTGCAAGGCCCGAGGCCGCCCGCTGCGCTGCTCATCCGCGTCTTGCAGCGCCTTCTGCAACTGGAAGTCGAACTTGAGTTCGGCATAGCGCCCGTCGGGCCCTTCACGGAACACCACCTCACCGACCAGCCCATCGCGCGTGGCATAGGCAAAGTCATCCCACAGGTACTTGTCGCCAGACAGGTTGATCTGTGTAGTCAGGTGCCGGTGACCCGGCGCCGAGATGAAGAAGTGCACATGCGCCGGGCGCTGGCCGTGGCGGCCCAGCAGGTCCAGGCATTCCTGGGTCGGCCCCTGCGGGTCGCAGCCGTAGCCCGAGGGCACGATGGAGCGCGCGCGGTAGCGGCCTTCGGCGTCGGTGACGATGCGCCGGCGCAGGTTGTACTCGGACTGGCTCGAGTCGAAGAACGAGTAGGTACCACGGGTGTTGGCATGCCACAGGTCGACAACGGCGCCGGCAAGCGGCTGACCCTGGGGGTCGAGCACTTGGCCTTCGAGGAACATGACCGTGGCCACGCCCTCCTCGCTGCCGTCATCCATGCGCACCTCGCCCTGGGCGATGGGCGCGCCGGCAACGTACAGCGGGCCTTCGATGGTGCGCGGGGTGCCACCGCTCAGGCCTGCCTCGGCATCCTTGGCATCCTGCAGCAGGTCGAGGAAGTGCTCGATGCCCAGCCCCGCTACCAGAAGCCCGGCCTCGCCACGTCCGCCGAGGCGGTTGAGGTAGTCCACAGCCAGCCAGAACTCGTCCTCGCTGATTTCCAGGTCTTCGATCAGGCGTGCGGTGTCCTGCAGAACACGCTGAACGATGCGTTTGAGGCGTGGGCTGCCGTCATCGTTACCAAAGCCTGCTGCTTCTTCGAAAAACTTCTGGGCGTCGGCAGTATGGGAAATTTTCACGGTCATGATGATTATCTCGTCTTGTTCTTGTACGAAAGGCGTGTTTCAGCGGTCGTCGGCGTGGATCGATGACGGGTGGCGGCACAGGCCGTCGACCTCGATATCCATGTACGGAAACAGCGGCAGCAACATCAGCGTGTCGTGCAGCGCCTCTACGCTGGGCACGTCGAACACGCTGTAGTTGGCGTAGTGCCCGGCAATACGCCACAGGTGGCGCCAGGTGCCCTCGCGCTGCAGGCGCTGGGCCAGTTCCTTCTCGTCGGCCTTCAGTTGCCTGGCCTTGGCCGGGTCCATGTCGACCGGCAGCTTCACGGTCATCTTCACGTGGAACAGCATGGGGGTTTCTCCTTTGATGTCAGCGCCGGGCGAAGCGCGCCAGGCGGTGTTCGTCGAGTGTCAGGCCCAGGCCTGGGGTACATGGCACATGCAGTTGGAAGTCGTGGTACTGCGGCGGCTCGTTGACGATTTCTTCGGTCAGCAGCAGCGGCCCGAACAGCTCGGTTCCCCAGGTCAACTGGCGCACGGTGAGGAAGGCGTGTGCCGAAGCCAGGGTGCCGATAGAGCCTTCGAGCATGGTGCCGCCGTACAGGGCGATGCCGGCCGCTTCAGCAATCTGTGCGGTGCGCAGCACGGCACGCGGGCCGCCGTTCTTGGCGATTTTCAGGGCGAAGATGCTGGCGGCACCGTCCGCAGCCAGGCTGAACGCGTCTTCCACGCTTTCGATGGACTCGTCGGCCATGATCGGCGCCGGGCTGCGCTGGTTCAGGCGCACCTGGCCGCTGCGGTTGATGCGTGAGATCGGCTGTTCGATGAGGTCGATACCGTTGTCACCCAACACCTGGCAGGCGCGAATGGCCTGGGATTCGTCCCAGTACTGGTTCACGTCGACCCGCACGCTGGCGCGCTCGCCCAGCTCGCGCTTGATCGCCACCACATGTTTCAGGTCCTGTGCCAGAGGGTTAGCCCCGATCTTCAGCTTGAACACCCGGTGGCGGCGAACCTCAAGCATGTGCTCGGCCTCGGCGATGTCGCGTGCCGTATCACCGCTGGCCAAGGTCCAGGCCACCTCAAGGCTGTCGCGCACTCGCCCGCCCAGCAACTCGCTGACCGGCAGCCCCAGGCGTTTGCCCTGGGCATCGAGCAAGGCGCTCTCGATGCCGGACTTGGCGAAGGTGTTGCCCTTGGCCAGCTTGTCGAGCTTGAGCATTGCAGCGTTGATGTTGTCGGCAGCCATGCCGGCCAGCGCCGGCGCCAGATGCGCGTCGATATTGGCCTTGATGCCCTCGGGGCTTTCGTAGCCGTAAGCCAGGCCGCCGATGGTGGTAGCTTCGCCGATACCTTCCACACCGTCGCTGCAACGCAGGCGCAGGACCACCAGGGTTTGCTGCTGCATCGTGTGCATGGCTAGCTTGTGCGGGCGGATGGTGGGCAGGTCGACGATGATCGCCTCCAGCCGTTCAATGGTCGGGCTTGTCATGAAAAGCTCCAGTTCAGTCAGTAGTAAGGTCAGGCCGTCGCGGCCAGGGCGTGACGCCGGCTGCTCGCCAGATGCACGGCCATGGCCAGCGCGGCGATTGCACCGGGAATGGCGAAGGCGATGAAATTGAGTTGCAGCGGCAGGTTGATCCCCATCAGCGCACCGCCGAGCAGCGGCCCGACGATGGCGCCGTTGCGGCCGATGCCCGAGGCCCAGCCCAGGCCGGTGGAACGCACCGCAAGGCCGTAAAGCTGGGCAGCACCGGCGTACAGCAGGATCTGCGTGCCGATGGTGGTGGCGCCGGCGATGAAGATCAGCACGTACAGCACCGGCATTGGGCTGTTGACGCCCAGCAGGCTGATCGACACAGCCGCTGCCAGGAAGAACGCGACTTTCACCTTCACCAGGTTGTAGCGGTCGCCCAGCCAGCCCCCCAGGATTGCCCCAGCCATACCGCCGAAGTTCAGTGCCAACAGGAAGGACAGGCTCGAGCCCAGGCTGTAGCCGGCGTTGGCCATCAGTTTCGGCAGCCACGAGCTGAGCGCGTAGACCATCAGCAAGCAGCAGAAGAACGCTAGCCACAGGGCCAAGGTGCGGGTGGCCAGGCCATTGCGGAACAGGTCCAGCACTGAACCGCCGTTACCTTTGCGGTCAGTCGCCTGCAATTGGTCGTCAGCCTGCACATCGCAGTGCGGGTCCAGGCGCTTGAGCAACGTGCGCGCCTCCTCGGTGCGGCCCTGGCGCACCAGAAAGCCGATCGACTCGGGCAGGTAATACAGGATCACCGGCAACAGCAGCAGCGGCACTGCGGCGGCGAAGAACATCGACTCCCAACCGAAGCGTGGCAACATGAAGATGCCCACGCCCGCCGAAAGCATGCCGCCCAGCGAATAGCCGCTGAACATGATTGCCACCAGCGTGCTGCGCAGGCGCTTGGGCGCGTATTCATTCATCAGCGCCACGGCATTGGGCATCAAACCGCCGCAACCAAGGCCGGCGATGAAACGATAGATACCGAACTCGCTGGGGCTGGTGGCGAAGCCGTTGAGGATGGTCGCCCCCGAGAACAGGGCGAAACAGATGGCAATCCCTTTCTTGCGCCCGATCCGGTCGGCCAGGCTGCCGAAAACCAGGGCACCGAACATCATGCCGAACAGCGCATAGCTGCCCAGGGCACCGGCCTGCAATGGGCTCAGGCCCCATTCTTTCATGATGACCGGCAGCACCACGCCGTAGATGAACAGGTCATATCCATCGAAGACCAGTAGCAGGCCGCACCAGGCCATGACCATCCAGTGGAAGGCGGTGAAACGGGCGTTGTCGATGATCGGGTGAACGTCAAGGGTTCGCATGGCATCTGTCTCTGTTGTTTTTTTTGTGGAGGAAAACTGCCTTTGGGGTGCTGCTCAGCCGAGGTCGCCGCCCCCCACCGGCAGGGTCACGCCGGTGATGTAGGACGCCTCGTCACTGGCCAGGAAAAGGATCGCGCCAACCTGTTCGTCAATGCTGCCGTAGCGGTGCATCAGGCTGCTGTCCAGGGTCTGGTCGACAATCTGCTGGTACCAGCGCTTGTCCTGCTCGCTCTGCTCGGCCTCATTGCGTGGCACGCGCCGTGGCGGCGCCTCGGTGCCGCCGGGGGCGGTAGCGTTGACCCGGATGCCGCGGCCGGCGGTTTCGAAGGCAAGGCAGGCGGTCAGTGCATTGACCCCGCCTTTGGCCGCGCCGTAGGGCACGCGGTTGACGCCGCGGGTGGCAATCGAGGAGACGTTGACGATGGCGCCGCTGCCGCGTTCGAGCATGTACGGGAGCGCAGCGTGGCAGCACCACAGGGTGGGGAACAGCGAGCGGCGGACTTCGGCTTCGATCTGCGGCACTTCATAGTGTTCGAACGGCTTGGCCCAGATGGTGCCGCCAACGTTGTTGACCAGAACGTCGATGCGACCGAACGCTTCTACCGCCAAGGCCATGACGCGGGCACAGTCGGTGTATTGCTCAAGATCGGCGATCAGCGTCAGCACGCCCTCCCCGGCCAGTTCATGGACCAGTTCGGAGCGGTCCACGGCAACCACCTGCGCGCCTTCGGCCTTCAGCCGCCAGCACACGCCACGGCCGATGCCTTGAGCGGCGCCGGTGACCAGGGCTACTTTGTTATGGAATCGGTTGTTCATCTGCTACTTCCTTATCCTGTTATCAGGCACAACCTTGCCTGGCCTGCACTGGCCCCATCGCCGGCAAGCCGGCTCCCACAGGTACAGCGGTGCTCTCAGGCCCAACTGCCGGCTTTGGAAGAAAAAGAGGCCACCTTCACCCGCACGATGGGGCGGCCCCAAGGAAACTCAGGCTGCTGCTGCCGCGAACTTCTCGTAGTAGAAGTTGGCCGGGGTGATGCCCTGCTCGCGGATGTACTGGCTGACCGCCTCGACCATCGGTGGCGGGCCGCACAGGTACACATCGACATCGCCGTCATTGAGGTGGCACGGCTCGATGTGCTGGGTCACGTAACCCTTTTGCGGGTAATGGCTTTCGGGGTTGGCCACACAGGCGCTGAAGGTGAAGTTGGGGATGAGCGCAGCCAGGGCGTGCAAACGGTCCAGCTCGACCAGGTCGAAGTCGTTGGTCACTCCATAGATCAGGTGCAGGGGATGCTCGCTGCCCTGTTCTGCGATCTTTTCCAGCATCGCCGTAAACGGTGCCAGGCCCGTGCCGCCGGCCAGCAGCAGCAAGGGGCGCTGGATCGGGCGCAGGTAGAAGCTGCCCAAGGGCCCGGCCAGGCTCATGTTGTCGCCGGCCTTGGCCAGGCTGGTGAGGAAGCTGCTCATCAGCCCGCCCGGCACGTTGCGAATCAGGAAGCTGACTTCGCCGTCCTTCTGCAACGAACTGAAGGAGTAGGCACGGCTCTGGTCGCTGCCGGGCACCGTGAGGTTGACGTACTGCCCCGGCAGGAAAGCCAGCCTGTTCAGCGACTCCCCCTTGATCGACAGGGCGATGGTACTGGCCGACAGCTGGCGCACATCACTGATGGCGGCCTGGAAGCTGGCTTGTTCGGTCTTGCACAGCTGCGAAGACGCCGGGATACGTACCACGCAGTCGCTTTCGGCGCGCATCTGGCAGGTCAGTACATAGCCTTCGGCGATTTCGTCTGCACTGAGGGCGTCTTCGATGAAGTTGTCGCCCAGGTCATAACGGCCGGATTCGGCCTTGCACTTGCAGGTACCGCAGGCGCCATCGCGGCAGTCCAGCGGGATATTGATGCCCTGGCGGTAGGCGGCGTCGGCGACGATTTCATGGCCGCTGGCCTCGATGAAGCGGGTTACCCCGTCTTCGAAATTAAGCGCGATCTGGAAGCTCATGTTGCACCTCGCGGGCGAACCTGGCCACGGCGCACCATGGGGCACACCGGGCCGTTCGCGTAACCTCGGTTCAGATGTGGTAGATGTCGATGACCTGACGCACGTAGTCGTTCTTCAGCACCACCTTCTTGGCCTTGATAAGCGGCTGTTCGCCGCGCAGGTCCAGGGTATAGAAGCTCGTACCGAAGTAGCTGTCGGTGGTCTTGTAGCGAAAGCTCAGCGTGTGCCAGTTGAAGCGCACCTGGCAGTAGCCCTCACCCTGCTCGACGATCTCGATGTTGCTGATGTTGTGCGAGGTGCGGGTGTCGGGCACGGTCGCACTGGAACGCTCGGTCTTGATACGGAACACCCGGTCCTCGAGGCCGCCACGGTTGCCGTACCAGATCAGCGAGATCTCGCTTTGCGGATCGGTGGTGAGGCGGTCGTCGTCATCCCACGCGGGCATCCAGAAGCTTGCATCGCTGGCATACAATTCCAGCCACTGGTCCCACTGTGCATCGTCCAGGTAACGCGCTTCGCGGTACAGGAAGTCGCGCACGGTCTCATGAAGGCTCATTGCACGGCCTCCACGGGGATCAGTTGCTGCTCGTCTTCCAGAGCCTTGAGCATGGTGTCCTGCCAGTACTTGTGCTGCAGCACGAACAGGCCCTCGTCCTCAGTGCGCACGCCAGACAGCAGCGGGCTGAGCTCGATTTCGCGGGCGGCCTCGTCGGCCCCCTCGACCCAGTGCGCCGCGCCGCGTGACATGTCGTTCCAGCCGGTACCACCGCCGTAACCTGTCTGGCAGGAGCGGAATTCCTCAAGGTCGTCGGGGGTGGCCATGCCACTGACGTTGAAGAAGTCTTCGTACTGACGAATGCGCCTGGCACGGGCCTCGGCGCTCTCGCCTCTGGGCGCGATGCAGTAGATGGTGATCTCGGTTTTGTTCACCGATATCGGCCGAGCGATCCGGATCTGCGAGCTGAACTGGTCCATCAGGTAGACATTGGGGTACAGGCACAGGTTGCGCGAGTTCTCGATCATCCAGTCGGCGCGAGCCTGGCCGAAGTCCGCGGCGAGTTGTTCGCGGCGTTCGAAGGCCGGGCGGTCTTCGGGGTTGGCCCAGCGGGTCCAGAGCAGCAGGTGGCCATGGTCGAAGGAGTAAAAACCACCCCCCTGCTTGGCCCATGCACCAGCGCTCATGGTCTTGATCTCTTCACCCGCCTCGCGCTGCTTGCGCTGGTTCTGGGTGGCGGCGTAGTTCCAGTGCACGGAGCTGACATGGTAGCCGTCGGCGCCGTTCTCGGCGGTCAGCTTCCAGTTGCCTTCGTAGATGTACGAACTGGCCCCGCGCAGTACCTCCAGGCCCTCGGGGGACTGGTCAACGATCATGTCGATGATCTTGGCCGATTCGCCCAGGTGTTCGGCCAGCGGTTTGACATCGGCGTTGAGGCTGCCGAACAGGAAGCCGCGGTAGGATTCGAACCGGGCAACCTTGGTCAGGTCATGGGAGCCGTCGCAGTTGAAACTGTCGGGGTAGCCGGCGTTGCCCGGATCCTTGACCTTGAGCAGCTTGCCGCTGTTATTGAAGGTCCAGCCATGGAACGGGCAGGTGTAGCTTGCGCGGTTTCCCCGCTTGTGCCGGCAGAGCATGGCACCGCGGTGACTGCAGGCATTGAGGAAAGCATTGAGCTCACCGTCCTTGTTGCGCGCGATAAAGATCGGCTGGCGCCCCATGGTCAGGGTGAGGAAGTCGTTTTTCTCGGGGATCTGGCTTTCGTGGGCCAGGTAGATCCAGTTGCCCTCGAAGATGTGTTTCATCTCCAGATCGAACAGGCGTGGGTCGGTGAACATCTCGCGCTTGCAGCGGTAGATGCCCTTTTCACGGTCGTCCTCGAGCATGGCATTGAGGTAGTCGAATCCCAGGGACATGGCCAGGGTCTCCATTGTTATTGTTCAGACCGGGTCAGGTTAGGGCGTGCCGGCGGGCGGCAATATCCGCTGGGTGCAAAGCGCTATCCGTTTTCTGCAAAGCAAAAGAAATTGATCAGGTACATGGCAAATTATCCATTGAACGGTGCGTGCTACCTGAAGTAAGCTCGGGCTCATCAACTGGAGAGCAACATGCCGAAACACACCCGCAACCACGCCAACAACACCGGTCGCAACCTGCGCCCAGTGCTGGCCGTTGCCGGCTGCAAGGCTGTTGCCTGCTTTTATTTTGGGTATTGGTTTAGCCACTAGGCGCCGCTGATACCCACACGGCGCCCACCTTCGAGGGGCCGCCGAACATGAGAATACTCAAACCCCCGGTCGGCTCCCCGACCGGGGGTTTTGCTTTTCAGGCCTTTGAACATTACCGATTCACACTGAGGACACTTTCATGAACTACGCCACTTATTACTACGCAAGCACCTACGCCTGGCGATTTAGCCAATCCCGCTCGGGCCAGCCTGCCGCCTCCGACCGGTCCGTCCACGGTGGCAATGCTGCAGCCAATCTGAATTCAACGATCAGTCGAACACCTCGATAGGGGCCGACTGCGCGGGTCAGAACCCGCCGTCTGCCCAGGGAACCTACGCCATGCAAGCCTCGAACCTCGCTCTGCCCCTGACCCAGCCAAACGCTGCCAACACCACTGTCAGCCGTCGCCTGCCCAGCCCGCACCTGCTCAAGCAGCAGATGCCGCTTTCAATCGAACATGCCCAGCAAGTCCAGGCCCAGCGCCAGGCCATTCGCGCCATTCTTGAAGGCCGCGACCCGCGCCTGCTGGTGGTCGTCGGCCCCTGCTCGATCCATGACCCACGCTCGGCCCTTGAATATGCCGACCGCCTGGCGGCCCTGAGCCGCGAAGTCGACGACAAGTTGCTGCTGGTGATGCGCGCCTACGTGGAAAAACCGCGCACCACGGTGGGCTGGAAAGGCCTGGCCTACGACCCGCACCTCGATGGCAGCGACGACATGCATGGCGGCATCGCCCTGTCCCGTGGCTTGATGCTGAACATGATCGAACGCGGGCTGCCGATCGCCACCGAGCTGCTGCAGCCGATGGTCGCCGGTTACTTCGATGACCTACTGGGCTGGGCGGCGATTGGCGCGCGTACCACCGAATCGCAGGTTCACCGTGAGATGGTCAGCGGCCTGGAGTTGCCGGTCGGTTTCAAGAACGGTACCGATGGCGGTGTCGCCATCGCATGCGACGCGATGCGCAGCGCCGCCGCCGCGCACCGCCATTTCGGTATGGATGCGCAAGGCTACCCGGCAATCATTGAGACCTTGGGCAACCCGGATACCCACCTGGTGCTGCGCGGCGGCCACAAGGGCCCGAACCACGACAGCACCAGCATTGCCCAAGCCCGCCAAGGGCTGGCCAAGGCGGGTCTGCAGGCGCGGATCATGGTCGATTGCAGCCATGCCAACAGCGGCAAGGACCCAGCGCGGCAGCCCGCAGTGTTCGAGGACGTGCTGGCTCAGCGTTTGGCCGGCGATACATCGATTGTCGGGGTGATGCTTGAAGGCCACCTGTTCGAGGGTTGCCAGGCCTTGGGCAAGGGCCCGCTGAAGTACGGCGTGTCGATCACCGATGGCTGCCTGGGCTGGGAAGCGACACAAACCCTGCTGCGTGAGGCCGCAGCGCGTATGTAGGAAGCGTACAGCAAGCCTTGCGAGACATTTCCCAAGCAAGTGCGCTAGGCTTGCCCTTTTCACCCAAGGAGTAGTACCCATGGCACGCGCCACTGCCCGCCACATCCTCGTCAGCAGCGAAGACAAGTGCAACGAACTGAAAGCCCAGATCGAAGCCGGTGCCGACTTCGCTGAAATCGCCAAAGCCAACTCCACCTGCCCGTCCAGCCGCCAGGGCGGTGACCTGGGCTCGTTCGGCCCAGGCCAGATGGTCAAGGAATTCGATACCGTTGTATTCAGCGCCCCGGTCAACACCGTGCAGGGCCCGGTCAAGACCCAGTTCGGCTACCACCTGCTGGAAGTGACCAGCCGCCAGGACTAAGTCCACGCTGACCATGACCACCTCTGTGGGAGCAGCTTTGCCCGCGAATGCGCCCGTGCAGGCAACGCCGTTGCCTGGCCGGGCCTCTTCGCGGGCAAGCCCGCTCCCACAGATGTTTCTGGGGATCGTGCTGGCCTGCATGGGTTTTACCGCCCTGGCCGAACCGACCCACGCCCTCACCGTCTACGGTGAAGCCCCGCGCTACGCCCAAACCTTCCGCCACTTCGACTACGTCAACCCCGATGCCCCCAAGGGCGGTACCATGCGCCGCTCGGCCACCGAAATCGGTCAGTTCGACCACATTCTGCCGTACATCGACAAAGGTATCGGCGTCAGCGAGGTCGATGGCTGGCTGTACGCTCCCTTGGCAGTGCGTTCATTCGATGAGCCCTATACGGTCTATGGCCTGATCGCCCGGCGCATGGAGCGCGGACCGCAGGACGCCTGGCTGCGTTTCGATATCGACCCCAGGGCAACCTTTGCCGACGGCAAACCTGTGCGTGCCGAGGATGTGCGCTTCAGTTACGACAAGCTGATGAGCGAGGGCAGCCTCAAATACCGGACCCAGTTCGCCGATGTGGCGGGTGTCACGGTCGAAGGCCCGCACCGCGTGCGCTTCGATTTCAAGCAACCCCACGGCCGTACACTGCCCCTGGACCTTGCCAGTTTGCCGGTCCTGCCCGAACACGACTGGAAAAGCCGCGACTTCGCTAACGGCGCCGGCTTCGACACACCGGTCGGCAGCGGCCCATACCGCATCGGGCGGATCGACAATGGCCGCAGCGTCACCTTCGAGCGTGACCGGCACTGGTGGGCCAAGGACTTGCCCGTCAGCCGCGGCCGTTTCAACTTCGAGCGCATTCGCGTCGAGTACTTTGGCGATACCGAGGTGGCGCGCCAGGTACTCAAAGGCGGTGGCTACGACTACAACCGTGAGTTCTCGGCCACGGCCTTCACCCTCGGTTACAACGGTGCACAACTGGATGACGGCCGCCTGCAGCGCGCCCACCTGGGCCCGGCCAAGCCACAGACCGCCCAGGGGTTCGTGTTCAACCTCGACCGGCCGCAGTTCAAGGACCGCCGCGTGCGCCAGGCGCTGGCCATGCTATGGGACTTCGAGTGGAGCAACCGGCAGATGATGCGCAACCTGTACATCCGCCAGCAAAGTATTTTTTCCAACACCCCGCTGGCTGCGCGCGAATTGCCGGATGCCGGTGAACTGAAACTGCTTGAGCCGCTGCGCGGCAAGGTACCGGACGAAGTCTTCAGCCAGGTGTTCACGGCCCCCTTAACCGACGGCTCGGGGATTATCCGCACGCAGCAGTTGCAGGCCCTGGCCCTGCTGCAGCAGGCGGGTTGGCACCCGGAGGGTGATCACTTGGTCAACGCCGAGGGCCAGCCGCTGGCATTCACCTTCCTCAACGGCCAGGCCGGCCTTGAGCGTCTGCTGCTGCCGTGGAAGCGTAACCTGGCACAGATCGGCGTTACCCTGAACATCCGCAATGTCGACTCGGCCCAGTACGTCAATCGTCTGATGGCCCGCGACTACGACATGATCGTCACCGGCTACCCGACCACCCTCTCACCGGGTGCCGAACTCTACAACTACTTCGGGTCTGCAGCAGCCAACGACCCAGGCTCGAACAACCTGATGGTGCTCAAGGACCCTGCGGTGGACAGCCTGATCGACGGGCTGGTGCGCGCCGACACCCAGGCTGACATGCTGCGCCACGCCCATGCGCTGGACCGTGTGCTGCAGTGGAACTACTACTGGATCCCCAACTACTACCCGCCCGGCAGTTCGACCGTGTGGTGGAACCGCTTCGGCCTGCCCAAGGTCCAGCCTGCTTATGACGAAGGTCTGGACAGCTGGTGGGAAATCAGCCCGAACGCCCTGACCAACGCGCAGATGGCCGAGCGCCAGAAGGCTGCGCCATGACCTCCTATATCCTGCGCCGCCTGCTGCTGATCATCCCCACGCTGCTGGCGATCCTGCTGGTCAACTTCGCCATCGTCCAGGCAGCCCCCGGCGGCCCTGTGGAGCAGGCTGTGGCCAGGCTGCAGGGCATCGGCGGCGGGGCACCGGGCGCCCGGGCCGACGTGGTTCATGGCGAATCCCGCGCCACCCGGGGCCTGGACCCGAAACTGATCGAGGAGATCAAGCGCCAGTACGGCTTCGACAAGTCGGCCCCTGAGCGCCTGTGGCTGATGCTCGGCCAGTATGCACGGCTGGATTTCGGCCAGAGCTTCTTCCGCGGCGCCAAGGTCACCGATCTGATTCTGGACAAGCTGCCGGTGACCCTTTCACTGGGGTTCTGGGCCACGTTGATCACCTACCTGGTGTCGATCCCGCTGGGCATCCGCAAGGCGGTGCGCCACGGCAGCCGCTTCGATGCCTGGAGCAGTGCGCTGATCGTGATCGGTTACGCCCTGCCCTCTTTCCTGTTCGCCTTGCTGTTGATCGTGCTGTTCGCCGGTGGCACCTCGCTGAACTGGTTCCCGGTACGCGGCCTGGTCTCGGAAAACTTCGACCAGCTCAGCCTGCTGGGCAAGGTCGCCGACTACTTCTGGCACCTGGTGCTGCCGGTGGGTGCACTGGTGGTCGGCGGCTTCGCCACGCTGACATTGCTGACCAAGAACGCCTTCCTCGACGAAATCTCCCGTCAGTACGTGGTCACGGCACGGGCCAAGGGCCTGAGCGAGCGCCGGGTGTTGTATGGCCACGTGCTGCGCAATGCCATGCTGGTGGTGCTGGCTGGATTGCCGCAGGCGCTTATCACGGTGTTCTTCGCAGGATCCCTGCTGATCGAGGTGATTTTCTCGCTCGATGGCCTTGGGCGCATGAGCTACGAGGCAGCGGTGTCGCGTGACTACCCGGTAGTGTTCGGCACGCTGTTCATCTTCACCCTGGCCGGCCTGCTGATACGCCTGATCGGCGACTTGTCGTATACCTTGCTCGATCCGCGCATCGACTTCGACGCGAGGACGCACTGATGCTCTCGCCGGTTTCGCGTCGCCGCCTGCAACGCTTTCGCCGTAACCGCCGTGGCTGGGTGTCGTTGTGGCTGTTTGCTGGCCTGCTGCTGCTCAGCCTCGGCGCAGAGCTCGTGGCCAACGACAAACCCTTGCTGCTTGGCTACAAGGGCGAGCTGTACATGCCTGCGCTAAAACGCTACAGCGAGCAGCAGTTCGGCGGCCAACTGCCGTTTCAGCCGGACTACCGTAGCGCGTATGTACGCCAGCTGATCGAGGACCAGGGCGGCTGGATGCTGTTCGCACCGATTCCGTTCAGTGCCGACACACCCAACTACGACCTGCAGGTACCCACCCCAAGCCCACCGAGCAGCAGCAACTGGCTGGGTACCGACGACCAGGGCCGCGACGTGCTCGCACGGGTGTTGTACGGCACACGGGTATCGCTGCTGTTCGCCTTCGCCCTGACGGTGGTCAGCGTGCTGATCGGCGTGATCGCCGGGGCCTTACAGGGCTACCACGGTGGTTGGATGGACCTGCTTGGGCAACGCGTGCTGGAGGTGTGGTCGGGGTTGCCGGTGCTGTACCTGCTGATCATCCTCAGCGGTTTCGTCGAGCCGGACTTCTGGTGGCTGCTGGGGATCATGGCGCTGTTCTCGTGGTTGACCCTGGTGGATGTGGTGCGGGCCGAGTTCCTGCGTGGGCGCAACCTGGAGTACGTGAAGGCCGCCCGCGCTCTGGGCCTGCCTGACAGCCAGGTGATGCTGCGGCACATCCTGCCCAATGCGATGAACGCCACGCTGACCTACGTGCCGTTCATGCTCACCGGGGCCATCACCACACTGACCGCGCTGGACTTTCTGGGCTTTGGCATGCCGGCCGGGAGTGCTTCGCTGGGTGAGCTGGTCACCCAGGGCAAGCAACACCTGGAGGCCCCTTGGCTGGGCTTCACAGCGTTCTTTGCGCTGGCGGTGGTACTGTCATTGCTCGTGTTTATCGGGGATGCCTTGCGCGAGGCTTTCGACCCGAGAGTTTAGGCTGGTACTGCCATCACAGGTTTCAGGGAACTGCCCATGCAAGAAAGCAATACCCTCAAGGACTATCCTCAGGTACGGCAACTGGCGATCCGCTCGCTGTTCGAAATCATCGAGCAGTCCAGCGAGGGCACCGTGATCGTCGACCGCGAGGCGCGAATCGTGTGGATGAACGAACGCTACGCCCGTCGGTTTGGCCTGGCCGATGCCGCCAGTGCCATAGGCCAGCCATGCGAAACGGTGATCCCGGGCAGCCTGATGCGCGAGGTGGTGAGTAACGGCCGGCCGATCCTGCTGGACATGCTCGACACCCCCAACGAGCCACTGGTGGTCATGCGCCTGCCGATCCACGATGCGCAGGGCGCGCTGATCGGTGCCATCGGCTTTGCCCTGTTCGACGAATTGCGCAGCCTGTCGCCACTGCTCAAGCGCTATTCGAGCATGCAGCAGGAGCTGGCCACGACACGCTCGCAACTGCGCGCGCGCCAGGCCAAATACAGTTTTGCCCAGTTCGTCGGCAGCAGCGCGGCGAGCCTTGAGGCCAAACGCCGTGCCAGGCGCGGCGCGGCCAGCGAATCGCCAGTGTTGTTGCTCGGCGAAACCGGTACTGGCAAGGAGCTGCTGGCCCATGCCATTCACGCAGCCTCGGCACGTGCGCACAAAGCCTTTGTCAGCATCAACAGTGCAGCGATTCCCGAAGCGCTGCTGGAGGCCGAGTTTTTCGGCACGGCCCCAGGCGCCTTTACCGGCGCTGACCGCAAAGGGCGCAGCGGCAAGTTGCAGTTGGCCGAAGGCGGCACCTTGTTCCTCGACGAAATCGGCGACATGCCCTTGGCCCTGCAAAGCAAGCTGCTGCGTGTACTGCAGGAGAAGGAATACGAACCGGTGGGCTCGAACCAGATGCTGCGCAGCGACGTGCGCATCATCGCGGCCACTTCAATCGATTTGCAGGCAGCCATGGCCCGCGGGGCGTTTCGCGCCGATCTGTATTACCGCCTGAATGTGCTGCCAATCCAGGCACCGCCGCTGCGCGAGCGCCTCGAAGACCTGCCCGCGCTATGCGAGGCGATCCTGGCCGAACTGGGCAGCCAGTTCGAGCTGGAGCCCGATGCGCTGCAATTGCTGGCACGCCATGCCTGGCCCGGGAACATCCGTGAGCTGCGCAACGTGCTGGAACGGGCAACCCTGCTGGCGGACCAGCCGCGCCTTACAGCCTTGGACTTGCGCGAGGCACTAGGGCCGGTGGCGCCGCTCGCCACCACTACCGTGCGGCAAAGCTACCGCGATGCCTGTGCGCAATTCGAGCGCAAGCTGATTGCCGACACGTTGGCCGCACACGCCGGCAATGTGGTGGAAGCAGCCAAAGCATTGGGTTTGGGGCGTTCGACGTTCTACAAGAAGAAAGTGGCATTGGGGGTATGAGTCTCTTATTGGAGACTGGTGTTTCACAATAGAGACTACTGCGGGTGCTCTGCCTTGCATGGCGGTTGTAGGGGCGTAGCTGCCGCAGCCAATCTCAAATAAGAGACACAGCAAACTCCAATCCAAGAAAATGCGTTAATAATCAATAAGTTAACTGTTGGCACGATTCCCGCTATCTCCCGGTCACCGATAACAAAAAGACCTACCCAGGAGATCTACCCGATGACCGTGCTCATCGCCCTCGCCGCTTTGGCCCTGCTGATGCTGGCCGCCTACCGCGGTTACAGCGTGATCCTCTTCGCACCAATCGCCGCCCTCGGCGCGGTGCTGCTGACCGACCCCGCCGCCGTGGCGCCCGCCTTTACCGGGGTGTTCATGGAAAAGATGGTCGGCTTCATCAAGCTGTACTTTCCGGTGTTCCTGCTTGGCGCGGTGTTCGGCAAGCTCATCGAACTGTCCGGTTTCTCGCGCTCGATCGTCGCCGCGGCCATCCGCCTGCTCGGCACCCGCCAGGCCATGCTGGTGATCGTGCTCGTTTGCGCTTTGCTCACTTATGGTGGGGTATCGCTGTTTGTGGTGGTGTTCGCGGTGTACCCGTTCGCCGCCGAAATGTTCCGCCAAAGTGATATTCCCAAGCGCCTGATCCCGGCAACCATCGCCTTGGGCGCCTTCTCGTTCACCATGGACGCCCTGCCCGGCACCCCGCAGATCCAGAACATCATCCCCAGCACCTTCTTCAACACCACCGCCTGGGCCGCGCCCTGGTTGGGGCTGATTGGCACGGTGTTCGTGTTCTGCAGCGGCATGCTTTACCTGCAACGCCAGCGTAACAAGGCCCAGCGCGCCGGCGAGGGCTATGGCAGCAACCTGCGCAACGAACCGGAAACTGCCGCCGACCTGACCTTGCCCAACCCATGGCTCGCGCTTTCGCCGCTGGTGCTGGTGGGGGTGATGAACCTGCTGTTCACCCACTGGATCCCGCAGTGGTATGGGGCCAGCCATAACCTGCAACTGCCGGGCATGAGTGCGCCGGTGAACAGCGACGTGGCCAAGCTCACGGCGATCTGGGCAGTGCAGGCCGCGCTGCTGGTGGGCATCCTGATGGTGCTGGTGTGCGCCTTCGGCGCCATCCGTGAGCGCTTGGCCGAAGGCACCAAGAGCGCTGTCGGTGGCGCTTTGCTGGCCGCCATGAACACCGCTTCAGAATACGGCTTTGGTGCGGTGATCGCTTCGCTGCCGGGCTTTCTGGTATTGGCCGATGCCCTGCGCGGCATCCCCAACCCGCTGGTCAATGAAGCTATCACCGTGACCTTACTGGCCGGCATCACCGGCTCCGCCTCAGGCGGTATGAGCATTGCCCTGGCGGCCATGGGCGACAGCTTCATCGCTGCGGCAAACGCCGCCAACATCCCGCTCGAGGTGCTGCACCGGGTGGCCGCCATGGCCAGCGGCGGCATGGACACCCTGCCGCACAACGGTGCGGTGATCACCTTGCTGGCCGTCACCGGCTTGACCCACCGCGAGGCCTACAAAGACATTTTCGGTATTACCCTGATCAAGACCCTGGCCGTCTTCGTGGTCATCGCCACGTTCTACGCCACCGGCATCGTCTAAGGAGCTTTGCATGACCCTCAAAGGCAAGACTGCACTCATCACCGGTTCCACCAGCGGCATCGGCCTGGGCATCGCCCAGGTGCTGGCCCGCGCCGGCGCCAACATCCTGCTCAACGGTTTCGGCGACCCGGCACCGGCGCTGGCCGAGGTTACGCAGCATGGGGTGAAGGTTGCGCACCATCCGGCCGACCTTGGCGATGTGGCCCAGATAGAAGCATTGTTCGCTTTTGCCGAGCAGACCTTCGGCGGTGTCGACATCCTGGTCAACAATGCGGGCATCCAGCATGTGGCGCCGGTCGAGCAGTTTCCGGTGGAAAGCTGGGACAAGATAATTGCCCTGAACCTGTCGGCGGTGTTCCATGGCACGCGCCTGGCCCTGCCCGGTATGCGTAAGCGCAACTGGGGGCGCATCGTCAATATCGCCTCGGTGCACGGGTTGGTCGGTTCCACCGGCAAGGCCGCCTATGTGGCGGCCAAGCACGGCGTGGTCGGCCTGACCAAGGTGGTGGGGCTGGAAACGGCGACTGGCAATGTCACCTGCAACGCCATCTGCCCGGGCTGGGTGCTGACCCCGCTGGTGCAAAAGCAGATCGACGAACGCGCCGCCAAGGGTGTCGCCCCGCAGCAGGCGCAAGCGGACTTGCTGGCCGAGAAGCAACCTTCATTGGCCTTCGTCACCCCTGAACACCTGGGCGAGCTGGTACTATTCCTGTGCAGCGAGGCCGCAAGCCAGGTCCGCGGCGCCGCCTGGAATGTCGATGGTGGCTGGCTGGCCCAGTGATGGGCAGCCTGGGCCTGGTGCGGGTCTTGCCATTGTTCAACTGCAAGGAGGCCCTATGCGCCCAACCCCCCTGTCCACGATCCTGGCCCTGACTATGGCGGCCACTGCCCCGGCGATGGCCGCCAGCCTGAAGGACGTTGCGCCTTACCCCGAGGCCGAAAAAGGCTTTACCCGGCAGGTCATCCACCTGCCCGCGCAAGCCGACGAGCAAGCCTACAAACTTGAAATTCTGGCTGGCAAGACGCTGCAGGTGGACTGTAACCGCCAGCGCCTGGCCGGCAGCCTGGAGGAACACACCCTCGAAGGCTGGGGTTACAGCTATTACCGCCTGGACAAGGTCGGCGGGCCGGCCAGTACCCTGATGGCCTGCCCGGATGGCAAAAAGACCGAGGCGTTCGTGCCAGTGGTCGGTGAAGGCTTCCTGCTGCGCTACAACAGCAAGTTGCCTGTCGTGGTGTATGTGCCCGATGGCGTGCAAGTGCGTTACCGCGTGTGGTCGGCATCGCAGGACGTGCAAAAGGCCAAGGTGGAGTAAATTCAGGCGTAGCGGTGCTTGATCGCCGACAAGCTGGCGATCAAGCGCGTCATGGCAATGGGAGGTATGGCATGAATGATGTGCTTTGGTGTCCTGCTGCGGCGCAAATCGAGGCCAGCCGAATGGATGCCTTTCGCCGCTGGATCAACCTGCGCTACAACCTTCAGCTCAACGATTACGCAGCCCTGCACGGTTGGAGCGTCGAGCAGCGCGCCGCTTTTTGGCAATCCATTGCCGACTATTTCCAAGTGCTGTGGCATACCCCGCCCAGCCAGGTACTGAGCGAAGGTGCACAAATGCCCGATGCTCGGTGGTTCGCCAAGGCCACCCTCAATTTCGCCGAACACCTGCTACGCCGCCGTGACGATCACCCCGCTGTGACGGCCATGCGCGAGGACGGCCAGCGCAGCTCACTGAGCCACGCGCAACTGGCCGCTGAGGTAGCCGGGCTGCAGAAGGCCTTCAAAAATGCCGGTATCGAGCCGGGTGACCGCATTGGCGCAGTGATGCCCAACACCTGGGAAACCCTCGTGGCCATGCTCGCCTGCACCAGCCTCGGCGCCGTCTGGTCGACGTCATCGCCGGAGTTTGGCCTGCACGGCATCATCGATCGCTTCGGCCAGATCGAGCCCAAGCTGCTGATCGTCTGTGCCGGTTACCAGTACGCCGGCAAGCAGATCGACCAGGTCGACAAGATCAACCAGGTCTGCACGCAGTTACCCGGGCTACAGCAACTGATCGTGGTGCCCTACACGCGGCCGCACACCCAGGCCGACGAATTCAGTACCCAGGCAAAGGTCAGCCTGTGGGGCGACTTCTACCAGGCTGGGGGTGAACCAACCTTCACCCCGCTACCGTTCGATCACCCGCTGTACATACTCTATTCCAGCGGCACCACGGGCGTGCCCAAATGCATCGTCCACAGCGCCGGCGGTGTGCTGCTGCAACATCTCAAGGAGCACGGCCTGCACAATGACCTCAAGGCCGATGACGTGCTGTTCTACTACACCACCTGCGGCTGGATGATGTGGAACTGGCTGGCCAGCGGCCTGGCAGTGGGAGCCACACTGGTATTGTACGACGGCTCCCCCTTCCACCCGGGCCCCGAGCGGCTGCTCGACCTGATCGACGCCGAAGGCATCCAGGCCTTCGGCACCAGCGCCAAGTACCTGGCCGCGCTTGAACAGGAAGGCCTGGAGCCGGCACGCAGTCATCGGCTGGACAGCCTGCGCCTGATACTCTCCACCGGCTCCCCCCTATCGCCGCACAGTTACGACTACGTTTACGCCAAGATAAAAGCCGACCTGTGCCTGGCGTCCATGTCCGGTGGTACCGATATCGTTTCCTGCTTCGTGCTGGGCAACCCGACGCTGCCGGTACGCCGTGGCGAAATTGCCTGCAAGGGCCTGGGCATGGCGGTGCAAGTATGGAATGAGCATGGCCAGCCGGTGACCGGCGAAAAAGGCGAGCTGGTGTGCACCCGCCACTTCCCGTCGATGCCCCTGGGGTTCTGGAACGACAACGATGGCAGCCGCTACCGCGAGGCCTACTTCAGCCAGTTTCCCGGTGTCTGGGCGCAGGGCGACTACGCCGAGCAGCTCGCCACAGGCGGCATGGTGATTCATGGGCGTTCCGATGCCGTGCTCAACCCCGGTGGCGTGCGCATTGGCACAGCGGAAATCTATCGGCAGGTAGAAAAGGTCGAGCAGGTGCTGGAAAGTGTCGCCATCGGCCAGCAATGGAAAGGCGATGTGCGTGTCGTGCTGTTCGTGCGTCTGCGTGATGGCCTGGTGCTCGATGAGCCCTTGCAACAGCGCATTCGCCAGGTGATTCGCCAGTACACCACGCCGCGCCATGTACCGGCGGTGATCCTGCAGGTCAGCGATATTCCACGTACCATCAGCGGCAAGCTGGTGGAGCTGGCGGTGCGCAATGTGGTACACGGGTTGCCCGTGAAAAATACCGACGCGCTGGCCAACCCCGAGGCACTCGAGTTTTTTCGTGACCGCACGGAGCTGCACGTTCAGGCATAATGGCGCCCTTTTTTCACCCCGAAGCACAGGTATCCCATGAAAGCTCAAGCCCGCCACATCCTGGTCAAGACCGCTGACGAAGCCGAAAAGCTCAAGCAGCGCATCGCCAATGGCGAGGCCTTCGACGTGCTGGCCAAGAAGTTTTCCACCTGCCCTTCAGGCAAGCGCGGCGGCGACCTGGGCGAAGTGCGCCCGGGGCAGCTGGTGGGGGCGATCGACCAGGTGATTTTCAAGAAACCCCTGCGTGTGGTGCACGGGCCGATAAAGAGCAAGTTCGGCTACCACTTGGTGCAGACGTTCTACCGCGACTGAAAAGCGCCGTTAACGGCGTGCGGCCAGCAACCCGAGGCCAGCGCAACCGAGCAGGCAGGCGCTGACCCGGTTGAACAGCCGGCGCGGCCCTGGCTGGCTGAACCAGCGCTGCAGGTAGGCGCCAAGGCCGGCATAGATGGCAATCGCCGCCCACTCCAGAAGCAGGAACAGTACCCCCAGCCAGAGGAACTGCTCACTGACCGGGGTGGGGCTGCCCACCGAGACGAACTGTGGCAGGAAGGCGGTAAAAATCAGGATCGCTTTCGGGTTGCCTGCGGCAACCCAGAACTCCTGGCGCGCCAGGCGCCAACTGCCACGCGGCTGCTCGCTCGCCACCAGCGCCTCGCCCACCGGAGCGCGCCACAGCTGCCAGGCGATGTAGAACAGGTAGGCCGCCCCCACCACCTTGATCATCAGGAACAGGTACTCACTGGTGTGCAGCACCACCGCCAGGCCCATCGCTGCCAGGGCAATCATACCGCTGAAGGCGAGAATGCGCCCGCCACCTGCCACGCATGCGGTACGCAAGCCATAGCGGCTGGCATTGTGCAACGACAACAGGTTGTTCGGCCCCGGTGCCATGTTCAGGGCGAAGCAGGCGGGGATGAATAACAGCAGGCTCGACAGGTCCATTTCGTTCTCCTGGAAATCTGCCGCCAATGTCGATGCTTGAGCGGACCGGGTCAAGGTACAGCCACAGGGAAAAACTGTACGGCAGCGCGTTCGGCGCTGTTAAGCTTCCAGCCTGAACGAGGACTCCAGCATGCACCCGACCCGCTCCTCACTCTGGCGCGATCCGGCCCTGCCTTGGGTGGAAAGCCGCCGGGCCTGCCACAGCCGCGCCTGCTACAAGGCGCATAGTCACCCGACTTTTTCCATCGGAGCAGTGGATGCGGGGCGCAGCCTCTTCACTGGCGCGGGTGATGGGCAGCAGCGGCTGACCCCAGGCACGCTGGTGTTGGTGCCGGCGCAGCGGGTGCATGCCTGTAATCCCGAACCCGGCCAGGCATGGAGTTACCAGATGCTGCATGTCGAGGCCCAGTGGCTTGCGCAGCTGCGCCTGGAGTCGGGGCTCAATGCCGCCGAGCCAGGGGCGCCGGCGCGTATCAGCCGCCTGCCTGGGTTGTATCGAGAGTTCTGCAGGTTGAATGAATTGCTGTTCTCTGGTGCGAGCGCCGGCGAAAAGGAAGCCGCGCTTATCACCTTCCTGGGTGATCATGATTTTACCGAGCATCCGCCGTTGACGGCTGCGCCTGCGCCGGCGCTAGGCAACCCGGTCCTGCGTGGCCTGATAGAGCGTATCGAGGCTGAAGATCCGGCCCGATTGAGTCTTGAAGTGCTGGCCCGGCAAGCGGGGCTTGGCCGTTATCAGCTGATCCGTGCCTTCCGCGCGGCTACCGGGCTGACCCCGCATGCCTACCTGATAAATGCCCGCGTCAACCGTGGCCGGCGGTTGTTGCGCGACGGGCAAGCGCTGGCCGAGGTGGCCTATCGGTTGGGGTTTGCCGATCAGAGCCATTTTCAGCGGGTATTCAAGGCGCATGTGGGCGTGACGCCGGGGCAATATCGGCTGCCTCTGGATTAGAGTCCCTGGGCCACGTGCAATAATCTTCAATACCTGCTCCTGACCTGCCTCCACACTGCGGCTTTATCACTCGAGAAAGCCCGCCCCATGGAGCAGTTTCTGTTCGTCGCCCTCGCCCACTTCCTGGCCCTGCTTTCCCCGGGCCCAGATTTCTTCCTGGTCGCTCGCACCTCAATCAGCGCTGGTTGGCGCGTCGCCAGTGGCGCCTGCCTGGGCATCGCCCTGGCCAATGGCCTGTTCATCAGCCTGGCCTTCGCGGGCCTGGCGGTATTGCAAGAAGGCAGCGCAGTGTTCATCACCTTGCAACTGGCCGGCGCGGTTTACCTGCTATACATCGGCGCGCTGTTCCTGCGCCATGCCGGGCAATCCGGCCTGGCTGCAGTCGATGCGCGCGGGGCCGTGCGCAGCTGGTGGCGAGGGCTAGGCATGGGCTTGGTATCTGGCGGCCTCAACCCCAAGAACGCACTTTTCTACGCCAGCCTCGCCAGCATGGTCGCCAGCAGCAGCGTTGCCTGGAAGTGGACCTATGGCGCCTGGATGTTCAGCATCGTTCTGCTGTGGGACTTGCTGGTGGCAGCGGCCATTGGCAACCAGCGCCTTTTGCGGCGTTTTTCTCATGCCCTGCCTTGGCTGGAGCGGGCTTCGGGGGTGATGCTGATGGCGCTGGCAGGTGCATTGCTTTTCAACCTGGCGCAGGGTTGAGTAGTGCTAGATTGGCCAAGTCCATCAGGCTGAAATGGCCACTGGCCCAACCACCGGTGTCCAGGTGCCAGACGTTACCCAGCCGTTTGGCCTGGAGCACCGGCGTATGGCCCACCAGCAGGGCACGCACGCCTTCGACGGCGCCGGTATCCCCCTCTTTGAGCCGCCGGCGTGACCATTGGCAAATTTCACGCACCCCAGGGTCATCATCCTCTAGCAGACTGGCGCGCAGCTCGGCCCAGTCAGCAAATGGGCTGTCAGCATGCAGCACGCCAATCAACCCGGCCTCTGTCTGAACTTCCATGGCTATCGGCAGCTGCAGGAAGTGTTCGACGAAAACCGCCTGCTCATCTTTTGGCAGATCGAGAAACCAACCGCCGCCCGCTGCCCGATACATGTCCAGATCCAGCCGCCCACCGTACAGGCAGGTGATGGCCAACGACTCATGGTTGCCCTGCACGGCGTAAAACCAGGGCTTGGTCAGCCATGTCAGCGCCTCGATACTGTGCGGGCCGCGGTCGACCAGGTCACCCACACTGAACAGCCGATCCACCGCTGGGTCGAACCCCACCGCCTCCAGGCACTGCTCCAGGCGCCGAAAATGCCCGTGAATATCGCCAACAGCCAGGTCACGCCCGTGGCTGTTGGCGGCTACCCGCCGAAACCGGCTCATTGCATTGTTCCTCTGTTGCCGCACGTTGGGGAGCGGATGATGGGTACCGCTCTCGTGCATGACGTGCTCATGGCCCTATCAACCAACAGCATGGCACAAGGCACAGCACCTGCGCAGTTCGAACCGGTTTCGCCAATGTTTCGCCCCGCCTGCGGCCTCCTGCAATACCCTTCACTGGAACAGGTGATCATGAGGGTAGTATGCTCGGCCATTCGACCTGTACCAGGGAAGGGAATTACCTATGAAGCTCTGTGCCGTACAGCTGGCATCAGTCAAAGGCGAACTACAAGTCAATCTCGACCGCCACCTGCGCTGCATAGAGCAGGCCGCAGACCTGGGCGCCGAACTGGTGGTGTTCCCCGAGCTGTCGCTGACAGGTTACGAGCCAACGCTGGCACGACAGGTCGCCTTGCCGCTCACCTCTGCCCGGCTCGATCCTTTACAGCAAATCTGCGACCGCCTGGAAATCTGCGTAGCCGTGGGCTTGCCACTGCCTACCGCAGATGGCATTCAGATCGCAATGCCGATCCTGCGTCCCGGGCAGCCGCGACTGGCCTACGCCAAACAACGGCTGCACGAAGACGAGCTGGCGTTTTTCTCAGCCGGTGACCAGCCCTTGGTTTTCGCCGCAGGGCAACTGCAGATCGCGCCCGCCATCTGTTACGAGTCGATGTTCACCGCGCATGCAGCACAAGCCCGCGACAGTGGCGCAGAGCTGTACCTGGTGAGCGTGGCGAAGACGGCCAAGGGCATCCGTGAAGGCAATGAGCACTACCCGCAAGTCGCTCGCACTTTGGGTATCCCGGTATTGATGGCCAACTGTGTGGGCCCGGCTGACAATTTCGTGGGTGCCGGTGGCTCGGCGGCCTGGGACAGCCAGGGCAACCTGCTGGCGGCGCTGGACGGCCCACAGGAGGGCATCATCTTGCTGGATACCAAGAACTCCAGCGCCGTCGGCGTACCGCTGAGCATGCCGTCTGCATGAAGTATCTGCTTTTGATAGTGGCCAGTTTTGCCAGCACTTATCATTGGGTGGGACTGTTGATCAACAGCCAGCTGAATGAGCTGGCCGAGGGGTTGCGCCATCGCCCGGATGCGCCACCGCCATGGCAGTACCTGCGCGAGGTAAGGCCACAGGCCCGCCGGGCACATCGGCAGTACACGCTGATGGCGGGTTCGACGCTGGCAGTGGTGGCGTGCCTGGTGGTGTATTGGGCCAGTTGAGTTGTGAGGTTCAGTCGCGACCTTTCGCGGACCATCCCTGGCTAAAGGTCCAAAGCCTGGCTATGTTGCCCCTCCAGCGCCAAGAGATACTGCTTGGCCGTTAGTCCCCCGGCAAACCCGGTCAGGCTCCCGGATGCGCCAATCACCCGGTGACACGGGGCAATGATCGAGATCGGATTACGGCCGTTGGCCGCACCGACAGCGCGCACGGCGCTCGGGTTACCGATCTGCCGGGCGATATCGCTGTAGCTTCGGGTCTGGCCGAACGGAATGGTGAGCAACGCCGCCCACACCTGGCGCTGAAACGCGGTGCCGGCAAAATCCAGTGCCAACTCGAACAGTTGGCGCTTGCCGGCAAAGTACTCATCCAACTGGCGAGCGGCTTCGCGCAGTATTGGCTGCTGATCATCCCGATGCACCTCACCGAGGCGAACGCGGTTTTCCCGCTCCTCTTCCCACAGCACGGCGGCCAGGCGCTCGCCGCGGGCCACCAGGGTCAAGGTGCCGACCGGGGACTGCATCAGGGTGAAGGCGCTGGACATGCTTGTTTCTCGCTGCAGGGCTAGGTCCGGGCACTGTAGCGTCGGCCCCGGCACCGCGCATCCGCTTTCTTGCTCAGGCAATCACTCAGCTCGCGATGCGCCGCGCTTGGGCCAGGTCGATTTTGGGGATCAACGCCGCAGGTATGCGAGAAACCTCGGACAGGTTGTAAACCCGGAATCGCTCGCTGACAACCTGCTCGGCCATCAGCGTCAGCGACGGCAGTATGCGGCTCTCCCAGTGCTGGTCGAGCCCACAGGGGGAATGCTGCCCCTTACCGTTCTCGTAAAAGCGCCCCAATGACTGGTCGAGGTCAACACCCACCAGCAACACCTGCTCGAACCCCAGGTGGTAAGCCAGTTGCAGGGCTACATAAACCACTGTCCGGGCATCGAAGTAGCCGCTTGAGAGGTCTTTGCTGAAGGCGATCGACCGCGCCCGCTTGCTCCACCACGCCCTGCTGCAGACATGGGTTGCCCCGTGCCCCCGCAACCCGTCGAGCATGCCGGGGTTGTCGGCTTTATGCAGCGGATAACACTCGGTCCCGAGCGGGATATCAGCGCCCACGAACTGCTCTGGCCACAGTGCCAAGCGCTGGCTATCGCGCAAGGCCAAGGCAAACAACTCTGGCTGCTGTATGCGAAAGCTTTTATCGGTGCAGATGTAAAAGAACGGCTTCACAGCACACGCAGCGGTGAGGGAAACCGAACCGTTCATGGCAATCACAGGGAGATGTGAAAATTCAAGCAAGGGGAACTGTTTGGCAGAAGCGCCCGAAGCAAGAATCACCACCGGCCCTTTCTGGGTGTTTCGGCACGCCTCGAACCTTGAGAACGCGCCGGGCTCGGCATCGAGCTGTGACGGAGATATATTCATTGCGCCATCATCGTTTTGGAGTACCTAAAACACAATACCCCTCGGACACCGGACGACCATTTCACAAAGCCTCTACACCACCTGACCAATGTCTTGCCGTTCATTCCACGCAGGGATTCTCATTTATTCATGAGTCGCCTTGCCGGTTACCCCTGGCGGTACTAATACTTAATTCTCTGCCTGGGGAGGCACGAACAATGCAACCAAGATTCGTTATCGTTCCCGCAGTGCCTATCGAAAGGGAATCCTTCCGCATCGCTGGTCGCTACTACGCAGCTACCGTCTGCGGCGGCTACGACATCTACGACAATCAAGCAAAGGAGCGTCTCAAGCCCAGTTACTCCAGCAAAGAGGATGCGCAGGTGCAATGCCGTCAGATGAACCTGAAAGCCTAGAAGCCATCGGAGTGCCAGGGGCCAGGCATCGCCTCAATCCAGACACTCCCTGGCGGCCAACCGCAGCTTGTTGCCCGAGAGGAAACTGCCTTTGTAGAAAGTCGCCCGGCTGCCCTCACCGGACTCCACCACTTCGAGGACTTCGTCGGAAGTCACTGCGCTGGGTGCGATCAGGCGGTAGCCATGGGAGATGGATTTTTGCGTCGTGAGTGGCGCCAGCGCTTGCCACTTGGGCAATACACAAGCGGCATAGACTTCCGGCGATTTGCGGGTCAGCTTGCTGGCCGTTGGCTTTCCTGGGTTTGCACAACCGACCAGGCTGACGACCAGTGCGTAGCAGAAAAAGATGCGAAACTTAGGCATTTGCATTTGACTCAAGTGGACAGGATGCATTTTAACCATGGTTTTGCATGACAAAAAGCCCGCGCATCTGGGGCGCGGGCTTTTGTTCTCAGGTTTGCGGCGGGCTGGCTAGGCCTTCGAACACATGAGGGCTGCATCAAGCAGCCTCCCGTGGTCATACCAGGCATCGCGCTGATAGGCCATGAACTGCTGACGCGTGCCGTAGCTGCGCAACTCTACAAGGCCATTGGCTGTGTTGGGGTCAGTACTGTCAACGAACAGACGCACCGAATCACCACTACCCACCTCATAAATAGTTGCACGCCCATGCATCTCTTCCTTGACGCACCCTAGATAATCTGGCGGGCTCTTCTCGGTGATACCAGAGGTATGATCATGCCCATCCCGAACATCGGGGTTCTGCGCACATCCCGTTATAAAAGTTGCAGCCAACGCTGACATCAGTATTGCGCTTGCGAGCGATCTAGAGTTCTTCACGCGACACACTCCGGCGCCCCCTTCAACAACCCTTTGAAAATAGCTAACGAGCAACGCCCTTTTTCTTTTTTTTGACCAGCCCCATATTAACCCTCAGTCATGACTGAGTAATATGCTTCTTCGCTATAGGGAATGTGGCAGCGCCCTACCCTATTTGCAGCTGACGGGAACACGCCGTGCCGCTTTGCCATTGGCACCGCTCAATCTTGCTCGGTCACCTCACAAACGCCATTTGCACGCCCCTTGCCCGTGTACGAAACCCCCACAGACTCATCCGGGTTGACCATGATGGAAACGGTAACTCCATCGCCCTTGGCTTCGTAGTACGCGTCACTGAATTTCTTCAGTTTTGCCTCCTTGGCATTTATGTAGACAGGGCCGCCCTCATCCGCGTGCACTTCGATTCCGCCCGGGCATGTGGCATTCACCAGTGGGATGCCTGCGTTGGCCATCCCTGCAACAGAAATCAGAACAACGCCCAGCACTAGCCGCTTCATTCAAACCTCCTGATCCGGTTACAACCTTACTTATATACAGCGATAGACGAAGGTCCTGGAACCGGACCATTGCCGGCCATAAATGCTTTCGCATCGAGCGGTGAGCATCATGCTCTGCCCGCCTGGCTCTGCACATACTGCTCAGCCATCACCTTGCCTTCGAGGATGGCCTCCGTCGAGGACGAGAAGGCTCGACTCACTCGCAGCGTTCTCGAGACGCTGCCGGGCCGCCCGACTTCCACCAGCATTCCGGTCGGTGAGTCAGTGCACGACTCCCACAGAACGTAAATGGATGCCTGGTAACCAAGGTACGAATGCACATAAAGGTCATGATTGGTGGACTGAAGGTTCATCTGTTTCTCCAACGGGCGCCCTGATTGCACCTCTGCTGCAAATACGACTGGTGCGTTCACGCGTGCGTTCCGTTTCCTCGTCAGGTTACCTGCCCCAGTGAAGCCGGACCAGCACATAGAGTACATCTGTACTCCCGCGCTATCCTTACTATTTCAAGCAGGTTGCGGGCCTACCCGTTGCAGCCAGACCCTCGGTGGCAATTCGGCGTGCACGCCCCACGCCCCAAGCCAGCGCTCTGGTCATCGACTCACCTGGTCTTGAGTCGAAAGCCTCCTCATGAAGCGTGGTACCAGCGGCCGCATAGACGCCGATGAACATCTGCGTAGCGCCTGTTCGCGACAGCCTCACCTGAACATCGATAACCGTGCCGTTACAAAGGGCCTCATCGTGCTCCCGGTGATGCAGGGTAGGGTCCGCCCACTGCCAATAAGTTTCTCCGCGAATTCGCATGCCGCTACCTCCGACTGAAGTCTTTTTGGAATGGCCAAATACCACCATAGCGAAGCGGTGCAACCGCACAACCGGTATACACAAACCTGTGGGCTGAATCGGACCGCCGGTTAAATAACCGTTACAAAATCAAGGATTTGTACAACTTTAGGCTGGGCACGCCAGCTCAATGATCGCATTGTGCTGACCCCGGCCGGTGCTCGCGGATTCAGCCCCCAAAAGGCCCAACAGACGAGAGGCCTCAATACACATCTGCCCCCGGTGGAAGGAGAAACGAAAGAAGCAAAACTCCGATAGGCAGAGCAAGGTCGCCAAGGAGTTGTACGTTGAAAAGAGAGAAATTGGCACCGTCGAAAGCGACAACCAATTCCTGACTTGGAGACATGAAATGACTGACTTCACCCCAACCCCAAACGAAGTGGCAGGCAAAGTAGTGCTGGTGACCGGCGCGGCCAGCGGCATCGGTAAGGCGATCGCCGAGCTCCTTCACGCTCGCGGTGCGAAAGTCATCGCCGAGGACATCGACCCTGCGGTCAACGTGCTTGAGCGTCCTGGCCTGGTTCCCTTCGTCGCTGACATCACTGTGGACGGCTCTGCCGAGCAGGCAGTGGCCCTGGCGGTCGAGAAGTTCGGCAAGCTGGACGTCCTGGTCAATAACGCCGGTCGCATCCTGTACAAGCCCCTGGTCGAGATGACCCGCGAAGATTGGGAATGGCAGATGCAAACCAACGTGACGGGTGCGTTCCTCCACTCCCGAGAAGCAATGAAGGAGATGATGAAGAACAAGAGCGGCGCGATCGTGAACATTGCTTCCTACGCGTCCTACTTCGCCTTCCCCGGTATCGCGGCCTATACCGCGTCCAAGGGCGCGTTGGCGCAGTTGACGCGCACCCAGGCGCTGGAAGCGATCGAACATGGTATTCGGGTGAACGCTATTGGCGTGGGGGATGTGGTCACCAACCTTTTGAATCACTTCATGGAAGACGGTCGCGGCTTTTTGCAGGAGCACGGCAAATCCGCGCCTATCGGTCGGGCGGCAGCACCGCAAGAGATCGCTGAGATCGTGTCTTTCCTGGCCTCCGAGCGCGCCAGTTTCATTGTCGGTTCGGTCGTCATGGCCGATGGCGGTATGAGCGTCCCGGTAGGTTGATGCTCCGCCGTCAAACGCGTTGTGCTGCATTGCCGCACAACGCGCGCTCCTGCTATCAACCCATTCAACTATTTACGGTATTGAGTGGGCGTAACACCAACCTCACGTTTGAACACCTGAGAAAAATGGCTTGGGCTGCTATACCCTACCTCCAACCCTACATCAATCACACTCCGCTCCGTTTCGACAAGGAGCTGCCGGGCTCTTGCCATCCTCAACCTGATAAAGAACTGTGATGGCGAGTAACCAGCGGCCTTTTTGAACAGCCGGCTGAAGTGATACTCACTCATCCCAGCTATTTCGGCCAATTGCCCGAGGTGGAATTCCTCAGCCAGATTGGCCTCCATTGCCGACAGTACGCGGCGTAATTGGTAAGCGGGCAACGCGTTGCGGCGCACGATATCGTCCGCCGTGCTGTCCAGGTAAATGGCGATGCACTGGGCCAGCCCTTGAAGATAAAGAGGGCTAGCCCTTTGCCCCGTCAGCTCCAGCCGAACTTGTTCAAGTAGAACAGACAATCCATCGTCACGTCCGCCCGAAACTTCCCGTAGGCGAACCGCTTCTACAATGAGCCATTTCAGGGGATTGGTGTGACAGGGTGGGCTTCGAATTTCAAGCCTAAAGGCTTGGGCCCGTGAAGGTCCTCAACGTACCCGTACGGGGCACGTGAGGGAACCCGCTCTGGCGTCGGTCATGAAGGTAATGGTCGAAAAAAGCCGGAATGTCTGCATTCCGGCCTGCTATTCAACACTCGGGTTATAGAATCATCCCAGCGTGATACAAAACATTGTTGCGAGACTCTCCTCGCTGTCGTCAGAACACTCAGAATGGACTTGCGGTTGGACGCACGATCAATTCGCTGACGTCGACATCCGCAGGCTGCTCTACCGCATAGGCAATCGCTCGGGCAATGGCCGAAGCTGGAATCGCGATCTTGCGGAACTCGCGCATCTCTGCACGCCCGCCGTCATCGGAAATGCTTTCGGCCAGTTCGGATTCGGTAACGCCAGGTGCAATGACGGTGACCCGGATGTCACCCCCCACCTCTTGGCGCAGGCCCTCTGAAATTGCCCGTACGGCATATTTGGTGGCGCAGTACACCGCAGCGGTCGGGCTCACAGCATAGGCTCCAATGGAGGCAATATTGATAATCTGGCCGGCGTGCTGTTGTTGCATGAGCGGCAGCGTGGTGGCAATGCCGTGCAGCACGCCGCGAATGTTGACGTCAATCATTCGGTTCCACTCATCGACCTTGAGCGCTTCGAGCTTCGAGAGCGGCATGACTCCAGCGTTGTTGACGAGAACGTCGACGCGGCCATGCAATTCGACAGTGAAGTCAATGAAGGACTGCATGTCATCCAGGTTGGTGACATCCAGCCCCTTTACATCAGCGGTACCGCCTGCTGAGCGAATCTCCTTGGCCAGAGCTTCCAGGCGATCGGTGCGGCGGGCACCCAAAACCACGCGAGCGCCTTTGCTGGCGAGCAGGCGGGCTGTCGCTTCGCCGATACCACTGCTGGCGCCGGTAATTACGATGACTTTTTGTTGGATGCCGTGCATGTTCTCACTCCTGTTTCTGGCTTAAGAGGCCCCCGCCGATCGGCAGGTGGTGCAGCAAGAGTAAGCAGCCTGGGCTGGGCTGGGTTATGCAATTCCTGCGTTCAACATGCACGATCCTGCATGAGCGGCCTGCGGTGAACGGATAACCTTCATGGCCTCAACTGGAATGATGCACAGGAGCGCTTGGACGCGAAGCGATCTGCCAAACACCTAACGATGGCAGCGGTGAGCATTGGGTAGTTGGCCTATTAGCCTCTACCCAAACGGCTGCCGACCCACATATCCTCTTCAACAGGTTGAGCCTAACGGGAGGTAAAGGCGATGAGTGATCGAAACGAAGAGCTGACACGCCTTAGGGCCGAGCTAGCGTCAACCATGCAACGTATCGCTCCGACATACGGCGTATATCAGACGGCGATTGATAAGCTGCATTTCATACGCAGCGATACTCCAACCGATGTGATCCACACTGTGCATAAACCGGGGCTATGCATCATTGTTCAGGGCCGCAAACAGGTGCAGTTGTGGGAAGAGAGCTATACCTACGACCCCCTGAACTACCTGGTCGTCTCTGTAACTCTGCCTCTGGCGGGTCAAGTGACCGAGGCATCTTCAGAACGACCCTATTTCTGCATCCGCTTGGATATCGACCCGGCAGAAATCGCTCAGCTGATAGCAGACGTAAGTCCTGTCGGCGTTCCAAGCCAACAGCCCCACCGCGGGCTCTACCTGGACAAGATCGATACCCCGTTGCTAGATGCGATGTTGCGACTGGTACGTCTGCTGGATGTGCCATCAGACATCCCTGCGCTGGCACCGCTAGCCCTGAGAGAAATTTTTTACCGGCTGCTAAAAGGCCAGCAGGGCCAGCGCTTACATGAGATAGCGATAACCGATAGCCAGACCCACCGCGTCACTCGAGCCATTGAATGGCTGAACAGTAACTATGCGCAGCCGTTACACATCGATGAGCTCGCGAGCTACGTCAACTTGAGCAACTCCACGCTTCACCATCGATTCAAGGCGGTCACTGCAATGAGCCCTTTGCAGTATCAGAAACAACTTCGCCTGCAACACGCGCGCAGGTTGATGATCTCAGAGGGGCTTGATGTTTCCACGGCCGGGTTCAAGGTGGGTTATGAAAGCCCATCACAGTTCAGCAGAGAATACAGCCGTATGTTTGGGGCTCCACCAAGCCGGGACATCGCAAAACTCCGATCTCTGGGATGAGGTGCGGTTTAAAGCCTTCCCTGGGAACAATCTTGATGAAAAACCTTGGGGCTTGAATGACATTTTCACACAGCCTGAATCCGTGGCAGCACTGACTATGGCCTTGCCTGCGATTGTCCAAGCTTCTGATCATAGAGTTCGTGGCGGGGACGATCATGAAGCGATTCATCCTCTCAACATTGGACCGTCCACAGCTGATCGATCCGTGTCGTTGTCGCCCAGCACCGCTGGCGTTTTACCGTTGACGGTGTGGGTGCCAGCCAGTTGGCATGACAGCACGCTGCCCCCGCTGCTGGTGGCGTCGCCCAGGCAGATGGGACGGTTCATGCCTTGGGTCGCCCGACACTTGGGAGGCCATACTTGAAGGGGTCAGCACCACGGTTGCGCCGGTTCTTCGCTTTGCGTGCCTCATCTGGCGGGCTGATCATTTGCACGGTGAGGCTGCCGTCGCTGCCGGCGTACACCACGGCACTGGCACCGCCGTCGTGGTAGCTGGCGATGGTGGCCAGGTTGATTTCCACCAGCGCGCTGCTGACGCCGGTATTGCCCAGGCGTCGACCGATGTCATAGCCCTCGTCGACATTGCCCACATCCAGGCCTTGGCCATCGGTATTGAGGCTGTGCAACGCGTTGGTCAGGGCGATTTCTGCTTCAGCGTTGTTAGTGGTGTCGTAGAACACGCGCACCGGTTTTTGCCCTGCGGGCAGCGTGTCTAGGGCCTTGAGCCAACCTGCCTGCAAGGCCTTGGCCTGCAACGCGGGTTTGAGGCGCTTGCCGTGCTCGTCCTGCATGGAAACCTTGATCGGACGGTGCAGGTAGCCCAGCACTGGCGCTGCGTCGAACTCCTTCAACTGGTGCTCGGCCCAACGCACGGGCAGCCAGGGGGACGGTTCGAAATGGCCTGGGCCACGGTTGTCGATGGTTTTCCACAAGGTGGGCAGTTGCGATTGCCAGTAGGCGCTGGACATGGTGGTCGGGCCTAGCAAGATTTTAACGCCTTTGGCATGCTCGGCGGCTTCATACCAGTCCATGAATGCCTTGCTCCGGTCCCAATAAAACGCCCACAATTTCGCGAAGTCAGTTTTTTTGTCCTGATTGTCCTCGGCGTCATGGCTGACGAAGGGGCGAATGTAGCGGTCAACTCGCTCTGAACGCGTGACCAGCAGGCCAGTCGCGTTTTCGTAGATCGTCGGAACCACGTGGCCATTCTGCAATCCCGGTGTGCCGGGTTTGCGATAACCGTTTCGTGTCACGTCACCGTCTCGGCTCGCGATCAAAGCCTGTGGCACCTTCGGGTTATCGTCAAAAAACGTGAACAATCGCTCGATCATGCCTTGAGCATGGGTAGTGCTTTCATCGTCTTGCCACAGAAACTGGGTAACGCCCAAGGTTGCAGCATTACGGCCTGAATTGATTAGGCCCGATGCAGTGAAGTTGGCATCGTAGGGAGCAGGCGGGCCTAGCGCAAACACCGGGATTGGCCAGTACGCCACCGCTTCACCTGCCGAATTCTTGAATGCGATACGGAGTTTGATGTCTGCGGAGCTTTCTCTAACGTCTAAAGACGGGTCGTAGTTTTTCGCGTCCTGCGGGTAGATCGAAGCGAAGTTGTCGTTCTTCTTTTTTATGAACTGCCAGATTTTGGACTGGCCGTCTGTGTAAATTCCAAGTCCCACTCCCCGAATTTCCAGGGCGTAGGTCCGCGCTTGCGTGGCCTGCTGTTCAGCGTTTTTGGTCTCTATCTGGTTTCGATAATTGGCAAGCTCTGCCCTCTCACTTGCCAGGGCATTGCCCCACCAGTGAGTGCCAAAGATCACCAGCAGCGGGCCGACAATAGCGGCAATGCCCCAGGCCATGACGGGTTTCATGTCGCGAAGTACCATGTCGGTTTCCTGTGCTTTGACCGCTGGCGTTTTACCGTTGACGGTGTGGGTGCCAGCCAGTTGGCATGACAGCAAGCTGCCCCCGCTGCTGGTGGGGTCGCCCAGGCAGATGGGCGGTTCATGCCTTGGGTCGCCCGACACTTGGGAGGCCATACTTGAAGGGGTCAGCACCACGGTTGCGCTGGTTCTTCGCTTTGCGTGCCTCATCTGGCGGGCTGATCATCTGTACGGTGAGGCTACCGTCGCTGCCGGCGTACACCACGGCACTGGCACCGCCGTCGTGGTAGCTGGCGATGGTGGCCAGGTTGATTTCCACCAGCGCGCTGCTGACGCCGGTATTGCCCAGGCGTCGACCGATGTCATAGCCCTCGTCGACATTGCCAACATCCAGGCCTTGGCCATCGGTATTGAGGCTGTGCAAGGCGTTGGTCAGGGCGATTTCTGCTTCAGCGTTGTTAGTGGTGTCGTAGAACACGCGCACCGGTTTTTGCCCATCGGGCAGCGTGTCGAGGGCCTTGAGCCAACCTGCCTGCAAGGCCTTGGCCTGCAACGCGGGTTTGAGGCGCTTGCCGTGCTCGTCCTGCATGGAAACCTTGATCGGACGGTGCAGGTAGCCCAGCACTGGCGCTGCGTCGAACTCTTTCAGTTGGTGTTCGGCCCAACGCACGGGCAGCCAAGGGGACGGTTCGAAATGGCCTGGGCCACGGTTGTCGATGGTTTTCCACAAGGTGGGCAGTTGCGATTGCCAGTAGGCGCTGGACATGGTTCCCGGGGCTAGCGAGGATTTAACGCCTTTAGCGTGCTCGGCAGCTTCATACCAGTCTATAAACGCCCTGTCCCGGTCCCAGTAAAACGCCCACAGCTTGCCTAGGTCAGAGTTCTTGTTCTGGTTGTCCTCTGCGTCATGGGTGACAAATGGGCGAATGTAGCGATCCACTCGGTCCGAGCGCGTGACCAGCAGGCCAGTCATGCTTTCGTAGATCGTCGGAACCACGTGGCCATTTTGCAATCCCGGTGTGCCGGGTTTGCGATAGAGATTTCGCGTCACGTCACCGTCTTCGCTTGCGATCAAGGCTTGTGGCACCTTGGGGTTATCGTCAAAAAACGTGAACAGTCGCTCGATCATGCCTTGAGCATGCGTCGTGCTTTCGTTGTCTTGCCACAGGAACTGGGTAACGCCCAAGGTCGCAGCATTTCGGCCTGAATTGATCAGGCTCGCTGCGCTAGATGCGCTGTCGTAGGGGGCGGGCGGCCCCAGCGCAAACACCGGGATTGGCCAGTATGCAACTGCCTCACCTGCCGAATTTTTGAATGCGATTCGGACTTTGATATCCGCGGAGTTTTCCCTGGATGTTAATGACGGGTTGTAGTCCTTCGCGTCCTGCGAGTAGATCGAAGCGAAGTTGTCGTTCTTCTTTTTTATGAACTGCCAGATTCTGGACTGGCCGTCTGTGTAAATTCCTAGACCCACTCCCCGAATTTCCAGGGCGTAGGTCCGCGCTTGCGTGGCCTGCTGTTCAGCGTTTTTGGTCTCTATCTGTTTTCGATAATTGGCAAGCTCTGCCTTCTCACTTGCCAGGGCATTGCCCCACCAGTGAGTGCCAAAGATCATCATAAGCGGGCCGACAATCGCAGCAACGCCCCACGCTAGGACGGGTTTCATATCGCGAAGTACCATGTCGGATTCCTGTGCTTTGAGTTGGATAATCCAGATGAAGCAGAGCCAGAGCACAAGCTGCACTCCGGCGATCCGCTGATGAGGTTTGGGGTTGGGCGGTCTGAAACCCGTGACTACTCGACGTTCACAGTCAGCGCATGGCTGACCACGCCGTGACACCCGCATGCCAGCCGATGGCCTTGCAGCACCACCGGCTTACCGTTCATGCGTCGGCTTGGATGCCCCTCGACAAAGGCAAAAACCCCTTTGTGAAGCGGGCAACTGGCCTTGTCGCCTAGCACCGCTGGCGTTTTACCGTTGACGGTGTGGGTGCCAGCCAGTTGACATGACAGCACGCTGCCCCCGCTGCTGGTGGGGTCGCCCAGGCAGATGGGACGGTTCATGCCTTGGGTCGCCCGACACTTGGGAGGCCATACTTGAAGGGGTCAGCACCACGGTTGCGCTGGTTCTTCGCTTTGCGTGCCTCATCTGGCGGGCTGATCATCTGTACGGTGAGGCTACCGTCGCTGCCGGCGTACACCACGGCACTGGCACCGCCGTCGTGGTAGCTGGCGATGGTGGCCAGGTTGATTTCCACCAGCGCGCTGCTGACGCCGGTATTGCCCAGGCGTCGACCGATGTCATAGCCCTCGTCGACATTGCCCACATCCAGGCCTTGGCCATCGGTATTGAGGCTGTGCAACGCGTTGGTCAGGGCGATTTCTGCTTCAGCGTTGTTAGTGGTGTCGTAGAACACGCGCACCGGTTTTTGCCCAGCGGGTAGCGTGTCGAGGGCCTTGAGCCAACCTGCCTGCAAGGCCTTGGCCTGCAATGCGGGTTTGAGGCGCTTGCCGTGCTCATCCTGCATGGAAACCTTGATCGGACGGTGCAGGTAGCCCAGCACTGGCGCTGCGTCGAACTCTTTTAGTTGGTGTTCGGCCCAACGCACGGGCAGCCAGGAGGACGGTTCAAAATGGCCCGGGCCGCGGTTGTCGATGGTTTTCCACAAGTTAGGTAGTTGCGATTGCCAGTAGGCGCTGGACATGGTGCTCGGGTCTTCCGAGACTTCGGTGCCTTTGGCGAGCTCGTCGGCTTCATACCAGTCTGTGAATGCCCTGTCCCGATCCCAGTAAAACGCCCACAACTTGCCAAAGTCAGTTTTTTTGTCCTGATTGTCCTCGGCGTCACGGGTGACGAAGGGGCGAATGTAGCGATCCACTCGGTCCGAGCGTGTGACTAGCAGGCCAGTCGCATTTTCGTAGATCGTCGGTACCACGTGGCCATTTTGCAATCCCGGTGTGCCCGGTTTGCGATAAGGGTCACGCGCCACGTCACCGTCCTGGCTCGCGATCAAGGCCTGTGGCACCTTGGGATTATCGTCAAAAAACGTGAACAGTCGCTCGATCATGCCTTGAGCATGGGTAGTGTTTTCATCGTCTTGCCACAGAAACTGGGTAACGCCCAAGGTCGCCGCATTACGCCCTTCATTGATCAGGCCTGCTGCTTTGTACCCTTTTGCGTAGGGATCTGGCGGCCCAAGCGCAAACACCGGGATTGGCCAGTACGCAACTGCTTCACCTGCCGAATTTTTGAATGCGATACGGGCTTTGATGTCTGCGGAGTTTCTCCTGGAAGTTAATGATGGGTTGTAGTCTTTCGCGTCCTGCGGGTAGATCGAAGCGAAGTTGTCGTTCTTCTTTTTTATGAACTGCCAGATTCTGGACTGGCCGTCTGTGTAAATTCCTAGACCCACTCCCCGAATTTCCAGGGCGTAGGTCCGCGCTTGCGTGGCCTGCTGCTCGGCTTTTTTGGCCTCTACCTGTTTTCGATAATTGGCAAGCTCTGCCTTCTCACTTGCCAGGGCATTGCCCCACCAGTGAGTGCCAAAGATCATCAGCAGCGGGCAGACAATAGCGGCAATGCCCCAAGCCATGACGGGTTTCATGTCGCGAAGTACCATGCCGGTTTCCTGTGCTTTGAGTTGTATAATCCAGATAAAGCTGAGCCAGAGCACAATTAGCACTCCGGCGATCAGCTGATAAGGTTTCAGGTTGGGGCGTGACTTAGAGTAGGGGGAGTAGCCCTTCATCGGCCAACTCCTTTTACAGGTGCATCGACTACCAGGGACGGCGGTATTAGCGAGACCAACTCAGAAGACGGAAACACGCCCCGTTGATAATACTTACTACTGGCAGTTACCAATGCTTGAGCTTCCCTACTCAGTCGCGACCAAGCAGGTAATTCTTTGATTATCTCAAAGTCCCTTTTATCCAACTTCCAATCCGCAATCGCAACCAACACTTCTCGCATAGCTGGATCATCAAGGCTGTGCGCCTGGCCAATAGCAATGTCCATCGCCGTTACCCAGCGTTGGTTCTCCGGGCTGCGCAGAACGGCCGAGTGGTAGCTGTTAGGGTCCATTTCGTCCGGATCTGCGGGCATCCGGACCTGAATTTCATTAGGCGTCTCTTCGCGGAAAATGACGTAATGATCCTGGGTCTTCAGCATTGCATTACCCGATACGGGTTTTTGACGTATGGCTGCAGTTTGATCGCCGGGCTCTTTGCCGATGTTCCACTGGGCACGTTCTTCTTCCAGGTCGATTCGGGTAGGGTTGGTACGCACCTTGAACCATTTGAACTTGGCCTTCGGATTGCCCAGCGCGGAGCGGATGCTCACGTCATCAGGGCTGTCCAGGCCTGCCTGGGTGGGTGTGCCGGTTACTGCCTCGGCGCCAAACATCTGTGGCGCATGGGGCGGGTTCAGGGGTTCGGCATTGATCAGGCGTTCCTCACCTTTCGCGATTGGTGCTTGTGAGGCCACGGCGGCGGTTGACCAGCCGCCAGGGTAGCGGGGTTCTCCCTCGGCACGCAGCACCGTTTGTTGTATGGCTTCGCCGACCAGTACCGGCTCGCCGTTGCGATGACGCTTGGTCCACATGCGCTGGTAAAAGCGCAAGGACTGCAACGCCGCCATCGCCAGTTTACCGTCAGCCAAGGCATTGGGTACCCCATAGGTACCGATGCCCTGAACGTCGTCCAGGGCGACCGTGGTGTCGTCCGGGCAAAAGTACAGGTACACCTTGCCGCGGTTGTCACGTTCGGGGAAAACGGTCAGGTTACCCACCTTGTCCTTGCGCGAGCCCTGCGTGGGTGACCACTTGGGGCCCGTGCGCCCCCCATAGGTCTTGCTGTCCCTGAGCGCGGACAGCGGCGGCTGGGCATGGGGTGCCTGGGTGACTGCGGTGGCGATGTTGATCAATGTCGCGAGTGTATCGTGGCCTTTGGGTGTGGCCTTTGGCAGCACACTGTAAGGCGTGTCCACCATGATGACGGTGTCGGCACAGCGTTGGCCCTTGTCGATCAGCATCGCTTGAGCAAGCAGGGTAATCAAGGTGCCTTGACTGTGGCCCATGATGGTGATGGTTTCATCAGGCGATACACGGCGGATCTCACTGACCAACATGGCCAAACGCGTTGCTGCGAACACAAAGTAACGCCGGTGTGGCCCTTTTCCCATGTATTGGGTGTTGGATAGCGTGACTTGTGCAAGATGCCGGATAGCCTTGGCAAAGCCTTGGCCGTACATCTCCAGCAGGTTGTTGGTGGCATTGGCGAAGAACCCGCCGCCCTTGGCGAAGTGCCGGTCCAGGCGGTTTTCGAATACGTCCTGATATTGGTCGCGCAGTTTGGTCGGGTCGTTATTTTTATCGCGCTTTATCTCGCCAGGCTCGGCGCGATAGCCCCAATAAAACGGGATCATCAGGCTGCGGGTTTTGGGGTCGTCCGCGTCTCGCTGATAAAGGAACGTGTCTGGATCGTCGAGTGTGGCTTTGTGATCCTCACCGAGTTCCTGAATGGGGATTTTTTTTGCAGCATTGTAGTCAGCCCCATACCGCCCCGCCGTCAGATCAGGCCGATCCAAACGCTCATTCACCCCTTGGCACAACCCCGTCTCCACCGACTCGTACGAAGCCCCCGGGTCATTAACGCCGTGCAAGAAGATCACCACCCCTGGCAGGTCGGCAGGCACCTCCATTTTGCGTTCGGTACTGAAATTGGGTACCAGCCGGGTGACGCTTTCAGCCACAGCATATTGATCGCCACTCATTGGCTGCCTCCTTTGCTGCCGGTGCTGCGCAGGGCAGCCACTTGTGCCTGGTGCATCGCTTCGCGCTCGACGTGTTCGGTGAGCCCGCTGGCGTCGGTCACGCCTTGCACGGTGCTACCGTCTTCGAGTGTGATCTGGTAGGCGTGGTCAACGGCCATTCGCACGCTGTCGTCGGCGTGCCCCGGGTAGTGGAAAGCCAGGCGTTGCGCCGCCGGGTCGCGGGTGAATGCTGGCAACGGGGCGCTGTCGGTCTTGGGGCCGACCCAGTCATGCTCGCTGGCATGGACGATAACCTTGCCTTGGCTGCCGATTTCGACACCGCCGCCGATCTTGATATAGCTGCCATCATCGGCCACCAGGCGGATGGTTGGCGCGGTGATGACCGCCTCGCCTACGGCGACCGACAGGTGCAGGTTTTTTTGTGCGTTGACGGTGATGTCGTCTTCCTGGGCCTGGACCAGCACTTTGCCGCGGTTGGCAATGGCACTGATGCCCTCATCCTGGGCGAAGGCACTGATGCCCTTGCCGGCTTGCAGGCGCATGGCGGCGCCGCTGGTCAACTGCAGATGGTCCTGGGCCGTGGTGTCGTGGTTAGCACCGGCATAGTGGGTTTGCGAGCGCGGTGTGGCACTGCTGATACCCGCCTCAGCCGCAACGGCCATGACAGGCTTGCCCGGGCTGTCGCTGTCGGGCGCTGGCCACTGTTTCAGCGCCTGGCTCAAGGCGTCGATGCCCTCGCTGTTTACCGCTGCCCCGCCTCGCGCGGCGGCGGTTTGCCCGAGGCTTTTGAACAGCTCGCCGCACTCGGCCAGCAGCGTGAGCAGTTCTTCGCGGTCCAGCTGTGCCCCTGTGGCGTCCCGGCGGGCATAGGTGGTCAGCAACATGCCTTGGGCGGCGCGCAGCGCAATCGCGGCGTCGGTGCGCAATTCGGCACCGTTGCCACGGGCCTTGGCCTGGCCGTCAGTACGTGGCTCGGTGAGTTTGCCCAGATTGAGCGCTGTGGCCTGGTGCGTGGTACCGACGCGGGCACGCAAGGCACCCGGTGTGTCGTCGAACAACAGCTCGTTGAAACCGCGGCCCTTGTGCTCTTGGGTCTGGATGCCGGAAAGCGCGCGGTTGCCTGGCAGGCCCGAGGCTTTGCTGAAGCGCGGCGGTGTCTGCTCGGCGTTGTACAGCACCGAGGTGACCACGGGGCGGTCGATATCGCCGGCCAGGAAGGTGACCAGCACTTCCTGGCCGATACGTGGCAAGAACTGATGGCCAAAACCTCTGCCAGCGCTGGGCATCGCCACACGCACCCAGGTGGTACCCTGCGGCAGGCTGTCGCCGCGCTGCCAGTGGAACCGGACCTGGATCCGCGCCAGCTCGTCAGTGAAGACCTCTTCGCCCTCCGGCCCTACTACGATCGCGCTGAGCGGCCCGTTGATGGCGGGGCGCGGCACGGTGATCGGGTGGCGGTAAGGGATGCTCTGGCGAATACAGACAAACTGGTTGTCGTAACCTGCGGGCTCATCCGAGAAATAGTTGTTGCGCCCCTGGTGCGCGACCGACACCAGCAGGAACTGGCGAGCTTCTGCCGCTCCACCTTCGTGGTCGAAGTGCTGGGTCAGTTCGAAGCTGTAGCCCGGCCGCATGGCCCGGCAGTTGCTGCTGCCGGTAAAGGTCTTGGCCTGGGCTTCGATGATCTCCAGGTGGCGGCGGACCAGCGCCTCGCCCTCATCGCGCAAGCCGTGGCTGTAGGCACCTAAAAAGTCGTAGACCTCGTAGGGCGGGACGTCGCCCTGTTCATTGAGGCTGTCCATGTCGATGGACAACGAATTTCTTGGGTGCTTGTAATCGAAGGTCTGGATGGCCATTTTGCCCGGTTGCAAGGCCCGGTGGCTGCGCCACTGGGTGATCGAGTCACTGGTCTCGGTGACAAAGGCGCTGTGGTACCGGATCTGCGGTTGCTCAGGCAGCGCTTCCAGGCCCTGGGATCGATCCGTGATGATCAGGCTGTGCCCGTCCTTGCTGTGATCGAAGTAGAAGAACAGGCCGTCCTGCTCCAGCAAGCGCAACACGAAATTCAGGTCGGTTTCGCGGTACTGGGTGATGTAGCTGTGGGACTTGAGAGGCCTGAGCAGGCGAAACTCGAAGTGGCGCAACCCGCCGTAGTGCTCGAACACCGTGCGAATGACCGTTTCAATGGTCTGCTCTTGAAAGATCCGCGAATCAATGCGTCGCGACAGCATCCACAGCCAGGGGCTCAGTGTCGCGCTGTAACGCGCCAGGCCACCGTCGCTGCCCAGCAGGTTGAACCGGGTGATGTGGCCATGGATATGGCGTAGGCCGCCGTCGGCCAGCTCGATGTCCAAACAGGCAGGTTGGCCGATCAATGATTTGAGTTCGAGCCTGGCATCCTGGCTGATCAACGACAGCTCGAAGCTGAACAGCGTGGATAACCCTTCATTGCCGCTGAAATGCTCCAGCAGCAACGCCTGGTCACCTCGGATGGGGGTGGTGAGTTTGATCAGTCGGCGGTTTTGTGGTGCAAAGATCCTCGTCAATTCCATCAACGATATTACTCCCTGTAAAAACTAGCGGTGGAAAGTATCACAGGTGCCGGGAGGGCCAAACCCGTCGGGGCGGGTCAGTATTTGACAAACTGTGACGGTCGTTCCAAATGACAGGACTTTTCACTTTCCACCGACAGCTTCAGCGAAGTGGCTGGTGGGCGTTGAATGCGGCTCCCCGGCAAGACGGAATGTGACGACACAGGCCAGGCCATACGGGCGTTTCGGCCGTTCTGCCCAGACGATTGGCGCTGGGTCAGCGATGACGGTGCACAAGAGGGCATCTGCGTCCATACCCCATGTATTGGATGCCTTGGGCAGGGAGATCAGGATAAACAAAGAGGTGATCGAAATGGCAAGAGAACGGGCAGTTGCCAGGTTCGGTGACGCGCAACTCCCTAGTGACAAGGTGCGCAAGCATGTCCGGGGACGATCATGAAGCGATTCATCCTCTCAACATTTGACCGTCCACAGCTGATCGATCCGCGTCGTATAGGATTGGCTCATCATCTCCCTCCTCATTCCCCAGTCCGGTGTCGCCGGCACGCTGGCGGCCCGCATCGTTCCCCTGCCCCAGCGTTCGTTGATGTCATCCATCACTTGCATCAGCCGATCACACGTCACCGACTGTTTGAGTGCAAACAAGTCCTCAGAGAATTCTCCTGGTTGCCGCAGGTCCATCAGCAATACCTCGGCCTTGCTGTATCGAAACCCCGGCCTGAAGATCAGTCCGACCGCGTCGGTGGCCAGTCGGGTCATGAGCAGCGTGTCGCAGGTCGGGTACGGCAGTTCCACCAGTGCCCCTTGGGCATGACGAGGCTCGTCCGGGTTGAACATCCCCGTTCGGATGCTCACCCGCATGCGTTTGCACACCGAGCCCTGAGCCCGGAGCTTCTGCGCAGCTCGGCCAACATAGGTGGCCACGGCCTGCTTGATCGGCGCCAGTTCGTTCAGCCGCTTGCCGAACATACGGCTGCAGCAGATTTCCTGCTTCGCAGGTTCAGCCTCGTCCAGTTCCAGGCATGGCATGCCCGCCAGCTCACGAGCGGTCTTCTCCACCACCACGCTGAATTTCTGCCGCAGCGTCCAGGGGTCAGCCGTGGCCAGATCCATCGCAGTGTGAATGCCCATGGCCTCAAGGTGAGCAGTCATTCGCCGGCCAACGCCCCACACCTCTTTCACTTCGGTATTGCGCAGGACCCAATCGCGCTTGAACGGATCGGTAATGTCGACAACCCCACCAGTCTGCGTCTGTAAACGTTTGGCGGTGTGGTTGGCCAGCTTCGCAAGTGTCTTGGTGCTGGCGATCCCGACACCCACGGGGATACCGGTGCACTGGAAGATCCTGGATCGCAACTTGTGACCGAATTGGGTCAGGTTTTCCTGAATACCGGACAGGTCGGCGAAGCATTCGTCGATGCTGTAGATTTCGGTGGCAGGCACCATCGACTCGATCAGGGTCATGACGCGCTCGCTCATGTCGCCATATAAGGCATAGTTGCTGCTGAAGGCCATGATGCCGTGCCGCCGCAACTTGTCTTTCGCCTGGAAATACGGCTCGCCCATCTTCACGAATGGCTTTGCGTCGTAGGACCTGGCGATCACGCAGCCGTCGTTGTTGCTCAACACCACGATCGGGGTTTTGGCCAGGTCAGGCCGAAATACCCGCTCGCAGCTCGCATAGAACGAGTTGCAGTCGATCAGCGCAAATACCTGGTTACTGCGCATGGTCGCGCACGCTGTACCGCACGACACCCCAAATAACGAGCTCGTCGCCTTCCATGATGTATCGCGGTGGATACGCCGGGTTCTCGGACTTGAGAATCACCACTGCGTCACGGCGGTGCAAACGCTTGCAAACGGGCTCGCAGTTGACCGCAGCGATGACAATGTCCCCATGCTCCGCCTCACGCCCGCGGTCTACGATGACGATGTCACCCGAGTAGATCCCTGCCCCCTGCATGCTGTCGCCCTCAACTTTTACCAGATACACATGGGGCGCACGGAGGTCGAATATCTCATCAAGGGAGATATGGCCTTCCAGATGGTCCGCTGCAGGCGATGGGAATCCGGCCGGAACGTGAAACGAATAGAGCGGTAACGGTTCGGTTCCGCCGGTTGGCATACCCAGAAATGTGATGGTCATGGTGGAAGGCCCGATAAAACTGTATATATATACAGTAGATCCCGCATCGTGTGCCCGGTCAATCCTGGGCGCTGAAATTTCTGACGGGCGAGAGGTGAGCTATGTGTGGACGGTACTCGATCTACGAGTCGATGGACCACTACCTGCGGCAGCTATCGCTGGACCTGGTAGTGATCAATGGCTATGACCATGAGGCCATCAATCGCTACAACGTAGCGCCGTCGACGCGCGTTGAGATCATTCGCCAGGTCGGGGATGGATTGACGGTGGATCGCGTCAAGTGGGGCTGGTCGCCGTTCTGGGCGAAGGGGAAGCGCCCCGATCCGATCAATGCTCGAGCCGAAACAGTGGTGACGGGCACGTTTTTCAAAGGACTTTGGCCCGGGGGTAGAGCCTTGGCGCCGGCCAACGGCTGGTTCGAATGGATACCCGATCCAGCGGAGCCGAAGCGCAAGCAGCCGTACTACATTACCAGCGCTGATGGAGGGCCGCTCTACTTCGCAGCGCTCGCTGAAGTGCATCAGAGCATTTACCCGGATGAGCGCGATGGGTTCGTTATCATCACCGCAGCTGCGGACGAGGGCCTGATCGACATCCACGACCGAAAGCCCTTGGTGCTGACCCCTGAGCTTGCCCGGGAATGGATCGCCCCAAGCACATCACCAGAGCGGGCTTCGGCGATCGTGGAACAGGGCTGCAGGCCGGCAGCGGACTTTCGTTGGTTTCCAGTAGACAGGGCGGTGGGCAATGTCAGGAATGAGGGTGCATCGTTGGTTGCACCGATAAACAGCGAAGACCGGCAGGGTCAGCTAGAGTTTTGATATGTTCAAGCACCGTGAGATAACGATCATGCTAAAACAAGAAGCAGACGACGTGATTGAGCGTATCAGGGACGATCTGAAAAGGCATGGTGTGCTGATCGGCTACGATCCAGAGTTTACCGCTGCCGATTTCGGTTGCGACCTGGACCACCACGTCGCTCAGGTCAGAGAGGATCCGGAAAACCGCGTCGCGTGTATCGTGATACATGACGAAGGCTTATGGGCACAGCTCAGGCAGGGGTCCGTTTATCGCTGCGTCGTCAGTGAATGTAAAGGTAAGCTGTTCGGCATGCCGATTACCATTGACCCTCAAACGGATGCGTCGTACACCATTCAGTACAAGCCCTGAAATGTCTGCAGGGTAGTCTGCCAGCCAGGGTCACCATCTGCCTGCCAGGTAGGGCATCCCTCCGGCGAGCGTCGTCAAGACGATGCCGTCGAATACATCGCCAAAAGCGGCTTTATCTGAGAGCCATGCGTCGGCCTGCGCGGCCAGAAAGAAGACCGCGATGAATAAAACGGCGCCCGCGATGCGCCAATGCCGCACCTATGCGACAATACGCTCAATGTCTGGTCTCAAACCCCACATTTATCGCCCAACAGCTCGGGCATGGCGTGCAGATGCTCTTATCGACTTATGCGCGCTGGATTAACTCGTCCAACGACTGGCAGGAGCTGGACACGCTCCAGATTGGTCCGAAATTGGTCCGCAGCTGCGAAGAAGCCACGTAAGTTATTGATAGGTAAGCTCCTTGATCTCCACCGCTAACATCACCATGCAGTTCGGCTCCAAGCCCCTGTTCGAAAACGTCTCGGTCAAATTCAACAACGGCAACCGCTATGGCCTGATCGGCGCCAACGGTTGTGGCAAGTCGACCTTCATGAAGATCCTCGGCGGCGACCTGGAGCCTTCCGGTGGTCAGGTCATGCTCGAGCCGAACACCCGTCTGGGCAAGCTGCGTCAGGACCAGTTCGCCTACGAGGAATTCACCGTGATCGACACGGTGATCATGGGCCACGCCCAGCTGTGGAAGGTCAAGGCCGAGCGTGACCGTATCTACTCGCTGCCTGAAATGACCGAGGAAGACGGCATGGCCGTCGCCGAGCTGGAAACCGAGTTCGCCGAAATGGACGGCTACACCGCCGAATCGCGCGCCGGTGAACTGCTGCTGGGCCTGGGTATTCCGCTGGAGCAGCACTTTGGCCCGATGAGTGAAGTGGCCCCGGGCTGGAAACTGCGCGTGCTGCTGGCCCAGGCGCTGTTCTCGGACCCGGACGTGCTGCTGCTCGACGAACCGACCAACCACCTGGACATCAACACCATCCGCTGGCTGGAAACGATTCTGACGGCGCGTAACAGCACCATGATCATCATTTCCCACGACCGGCACTTCCTGAACAGCGTGTGCACTCACATGGCCGACCTGGACTACGGTGAGCTGCGCCTGTTCCCTGGCAACTACGACGAGTACATGACCGCGGCCACCCAGTCGCGCGAGCAGTTGCTGTCGGACAACGCCAAGAAAAAAGCCCAGATCGCTGAACTGCAGACTTTTGTCAGCCGCTTCTCGGCCAACGCCTCCAAGGCCAAGCAGGCGACTTCGCGTGCCAAGCAGATCGACAAGATCCAGCTGGCCGAGGTCAAGCCTTCGAGCCGGGTCAGCCCCTTCATCCGCTTCGAGCAGACCAAGAAGCTGCACCGCCAGGCTGTCGTCGTGGAAAAAATGGCCAAAGCCTTCGACGACAAGGTGCTGTTCAAGAATTTCGACATCACTGTCGAAGCCGGCGAGCGCGTAGCGATCATCGGCCCCAACGGTATCGGCAAGACCACCCTGCTGCGCACCCTGGTCGGGGAGATGACGCCGGATGCAGGCTCAGTGAAGTGGACCGATAGTGCCGAAGTAGGCTACTACGCCCAGGACCATGCGCACGATTTCGAAGACGACATGACCCTGTTCGACTGGATGGGCCAGTGGACCTCTGGTGAGCAGGTCATCCGTGGCACCTTGGGGCGCATGCTGTTCTCCAACGACGAGATCCTCAAGTCGGTCAAGGTGATTTCCGGTGGTGAACAGGGCCGCATGCTGTTCGGCAAGCTGATCCTGCAAAAGCCGAACGTGCTGGTGATGGACGAACCCACCAACCACCTGGACATGGAGTCGATCGAGGCGCTGAACCTGGCGCTGGAAAACTACCCGGGCACTTTGCTGTTCGTCAGCCATGACCGCGAATTCGTGTCGTCGTTGGCAACCCGCATCATCGAACTGTCGCCGGACGGTGTGGTGGACTTCAGCGGCACCTATGACGACTACCTGCGCAGCCAGGGTGTGCTGGTCTGAAGTCGCTAGCCGGTCTGGCCCTTCGAGGTGACCAGGCCGGCCTCTTTATATGGCGACCACGCTCCACAGGTACTACGCAGTAACTGTGGAGCGGTTTCCCTTTGAATAACTCGTTAGCCTGCTTTCATTTCCTTCGCGCAACGGCCATGATGGGGCCACGCCCACCGCCCGCCCGCGAACGAGCCCATGACCGCGCAACAGCCCGCCCCCGCCAGCAGCAATGCCTCCATCACCCTGCAGATCCTCTCGATCGTTTTCTACACCTTCATCGCGTTCCTTTGCATCGGCCTGCCGATTGCGGTGCTGCCCAGCTATGTACACGACCAACTGGGCTTCGGTGCGGTGGTTGCCGGGGTAACCATCGGCCTGCAGTACCTGGCTACCCTGCTCAGCCGGCCTTTCGCAGGCCGTGTGGCCGATACGCTGGGCGGCAAGCAAGCGATCCGCTACGGTTTGCTGGGCATCGCGGCCTGTGGGGTATTGACGCTGGCCTCGGCCTGGACCTTGAATGCGCCCTTGCTGAGCCTCGCGCTGCTGCTTGGCGGGCGCGTGTTGCTCGGGCTTGCACAGGGCCTGATTGGCGTTGCCACCCTGAGCTGGGGTATCAGCCAGGTGGGGCCTGAACACACGGCCAGGGTCATATCCTGGAACGGCATCGCGTCATATGGTGCCATCGCCATCGGTGCCCCCGTTGGCGTGCTCGCAGTCGATAGCCTGAATTTCAGCGTGCTGGGCCCAGCCTTGATGCTGCTCGCCGTGCTGGCACTGCTGGTGCTGCGCAAACGCCCGGACGTGGTGGTGGTGCGCGGTGAGCGTCTGCCGTTCTGGTCTGCGTTCAGCCGTGTGGCGCCCTGCGGCCTTGGGCTGACCCTGGCTTCGATCGGCTATGGCACCCTGACCACGTTCGTCACGCTTTATTATCTGGAACGTGGATGGGTTGGCGCCGCTTTGTGCCTGAGTGCCTTCGGTGTGTGTTTCATCATTTCGCGGCTGTTGTTCGTCAACGCCGTCAACCGCTTTGGCGGTTACAACGTGGCGGTTGCCTGCATGGCCACAGAAGTGCTCGGCCTGAGCCTGTTGTGGCTCGCGCCCTCCCCCCTCTGGGCACTGGTGGGGGCCGGCCTCACCGGTTTCGGCCTGTCGCTGGTGTACCCGGCCCTGGGCGTTGAGGCCATCAAGCAGGTGCCCAGCAGCAGCCGGGGTGCCGGGCTGGGGGCCTATGCGGTGTTCTTCGACATGGCATTGGCCATCGCCGGCCCGGTCATGGGCGCAGTGGCGGCACACCTTGGCTATGCGTCGATATTCTGCGTCGCGGCCCTGCTGGCCCTCACTGGGGTTGGCCTGACGTTGTTGCTGGCACGGCGCAGCCGTCGCGGCTGAGCCTTGCCTATGAAAAACGGCCGTCGCGCAAGCGACAGCCGTTTTTTATTACAGGTTGTTCATGCCGTGGCGAACAGCTCACTGGCAATCTGCGCCTGAGCAGCATCGATGGCCTTGCTGCGGTGCTCCGGGCCATAGGCCAGGCCATGGGCGCGAACGATCTCCAGGTCGGTGATGCCGATAAAGCCCAGGAACACCTTGAGGAAGTCTTCGTGGCCCGCGCCGGTCGGCTGGCCAGCATGCAGGCCGCCAGCGGTGGAAACCAGTACTACTTTCTTGTCACCGCACAGGCCTTCAGGGCCTGCCTCGGTATAGCGGAAGGTCTTGCCAGCCACTGCAACGCGGTCGATCCAGGCCTTGAGCTGGGTCGGCACGGTGAAGTTGTACATCGGCGCACCAATCACCACGGCGTCGGCGGCAAGAAACTCGTCCAGGGTTTCGGCGCTGAGCTTGGCTTCGAAGGCAAGGGCTGCATCACGAACGTCTTCCGGCGTGCCGGCTGCAACCAGGGTGGCAGCAGAGAAGTGGGCAATGGCGTCGGCGGCAAGGTCACGATAGACCACTTCGATGCTCGGGTCAGCGGCTTTCCAGGCCTGGACCACTTCCCGGCTCAGTTGGCGCGAGGCGGAATTCTCGCCCAGGATGCTCGAATCGATGTGCAACAGTTTCATGGGACTCTCCTGTGAATGAAGACCGCAGCATTGGGCGATCACGATGGAAAGAATCCTACCGGGCGGTCGAATAGCTGATAAGTCAGCAAAAATGCGTTAGTTTGTCCCACAGATAGAACAGTGGGACAGCCATCATGCAAGACCTCAACGATCTCTTCTACTTTGCTCGCGTGGTCGAAGCCGGTGGCTTCGCCGCCGCCGGACGCCAGCTGGGCATCCCCAAGTCGCGTCTGTCGCGGCGCATCGCCGAACTGGAAGAGCGGTTGGGTACGCGGTTGCTGCAGCGCACCACGCGCCAGCTGAAGCTCACCGCAGTGGGTGAACGCTATCTGCACCACTGCCAAGCCATGCTGCTGGAAGCCGAGGCCGCTGACGAGGCGGTGGCGAGCATGAGTAGTGAGCCGCGGGGGCGCTTGCGGGTGTCCTGCCCGGTAGCGTTGGCCCATGCGTTCCTGCCGGACGTGATCAGCCGATTTCTGGAGCTGTACCCTCAGGTGCAACTGGACATGGTGTTGCTCAATCGCCGTGTCGACCTGATTTCCGAAGGCATCGATGTTGCCCTGCGCGTGCGAGAGCTGGGCGATGAAGATCCGGCGCTGGTCACCCGACGGCTGCGCCAGGCGCAGATGCAACTGGTGGCCGCTCCCGGCTTTGCCGACCATGTCCGTGAACCGTCCGAGCTTGCCTCCTTACCGGTACTGGGCGCTGCTGAAGCAGACAGGCTGGTGCATTTCCGCCTGCTGGGGCCCAATGGTCGCCAGCAGGAAATCGCCCTGGAGCCACGGTTGGCCATCGATGATTTTGTCGTACGCAATGCCGCCGTACGTGCCGGGCTAGGATTTACTGCGTTGCCGAGCATGTTCTGCGAGCATGAGCTTGAGCGCGGGGAACTGGTGCGGCTACTGCCGGACTGGTCGCTGCCGGGCGGCTATCTGCAAGCGGTTTACCCGCATCGGCGTGGTTTGCTGCCTGCTGTACGGGTGTGGATCGATCATCTGGCAGCATCGTTCGAAGCGTGTGGAGACCGTTATGTCTAGACAAACCATGACCGAGGAACAGGTGGCGGCGTTCTGCCTGGCGCTGCCTGGCGCGCGGGAAGACTATAAGTGGGGCGGTATCCGGGTATTTTCGGTGGCCGGTAACAAGATGTTCGCAGTACTCGGCCTGGCGGGGGCTGGCTTGTCGTTCAAGGTGGCCGATGAGCTGTTTCTGGGCTACTGCGACAGGCCAGGTGTGCGCCCGGCACCGTATCTGGCACGGGCACGGTGGATCAGCATGGCGCCGCCCTACCCCCTGGGCCGGGAAGAATTGTGTGACCTGCTGCAGCGCTCGCACCAGTTGGTGGTGCGGCGGCTGGCGAAGCGGTTGCAGGTGGGCTTGCTGATGTGAGCGGCACGCGAAGGGCAATACAACGCCCTCAACCCAGAGACAGAACACGCCCACCCAGAAACAGGTGATCAGCCCAGAACACCTGGTGCAGCAATACAATCGCCCAGAACACCATCTGGTATGAGGCCTTGCGAGTCTTGTGCCTGTAAAGCTGCTGGGCGATCAGCGCCCCTGGCCAGCCACCCAGCAGCTCACTGGCATGCAGTACCTTCTCTGGCGTGCGCCAGGCCTGGGTACGGGCCTGCTGCTTATCCTGCCAATACAGCAGTACTGTCACCAGGCTTACAGCAGGATAAATCGCCAACGCCAACCATGACTGCCCGCTCCAGGCCATCTGCGCCGCGCCCGCCATCGGCAGCAGGCACAATACCCCCAGCATCAGCAGCTTGAGGCGTACATTGCGTACGCCCTCCTCCTGGCGCGCAGCACGCCGCTGTGACGTTTGCCCCCGCGCCCTGTCAGCCATGCGCCGTCGACCAGTCAACCCAGCCGAACTGCCAAGTGGCAAGGATCAGCAAGCCAAAGGCGATGCGGTACCAGGCGAAAGCGGCGTAACTGTGGTTGGCGATGAACTTGAGCAGGCCGCGCACTGCGATCATGGCGAAGATGAAGGAAGTCACGAAGCCAATCGCGAACACTGGCAGATCGCTCGGCTGGAACAGGTCACGGTATTTGTAACCCGAGTACACTGCCGCACCGACCATGGTCGGCATTGCCAGGAAAAACGAAAACTCGGTGGCTGCCTTGCGCGACAGGCCGAACAGCAGGCCGCCGATGATGGTCGAGCCGGAGCGCGAGGTGCCGGGGATCATGGCCAGACACTGCACGAACCCGATCTTCAAGGCATGCGACCAGCGCATGTCATCGACGTGGTCGACCGCCACGCTGTGGGTGCGGCGCTCGGCCCAGAGCATGATCACACCGCCGATCACCAGCGCCGTCGCCACGGTGATCGGGTTGAACAGATACTCGTGGATCAGGTCGGCGAAGAGCACGCCCAGCACCACCGCCGGCATGAACGCCAGCAGCAGGTTGGCGGTGAACCGGCGCGCCGCCGGCTGGCTTTTCAGGCCGAACACCACATCGAGGATCTTGCGCCGAAACTCCCATACTACCGCCAGGATGGCCGCCAACTGAATGATGATGTTGAAGGCCATGGCCCGTTCGCCACCAAAACCGATCAGGTCAGCAACGATGATCTGGTGACCCGTGCTGGAGATCGGCAAAAATTCTGTCAGTCCTTCGACCACGCCCAAGATGATTGCCTGAAAGGCAGTCCAAAAATCCATCATTCCCCCGGTTGGAGCGCTGCTGCTTGCAGGCCCCTTGTTCTTGATTTGCTTGTGATTGCCGCATGCGGCGCGGTCTTTTTACAGCGTCAGTTGGGACCAGTGCCAGTAGAAAAGTTCACGTGGCCTAAAGGTTTCATCTCGCGCGGCCGAAATCCTAGCAGAGCGGCTTTGCAAAGGCTTGCCCGGCATGCGGCAGCACAGCCATTAACTAGCACTTAGCCATTAGTCGGGTTTGGCCAAGCGCCAAAGCATGCTTGGATGCACCTTCATAAAAAGAACAATGCGGGAGTGCCGTTCATGAAGACCTTGAGGTCGATGTCGATCAGCCGCCGTTTGTGGCTGATACTGCTGGTTGCGGTGGCAATGCTGGTGATCCTCGGCCTGCTGATGCTGCGTCAGATCCATGGCGACCTGTACCAGGCCAAGGCGGAGAAAACCCGCCATGTGGTGCAGACCGCTGCGGGCGTGCTGGCGTATTACCAGGGCCTGGAGGCCGCCGGCACGCTCAGCCGCGATGCTGCCCAGCAACAGGCCCTGCAGGTGGTGCGCGCGCTGCGCTACGACCAGAACGACTACTTCTGGATCAACGATCTGGGGCCGAAAATGATCATGCACCCGGCCAACCCCAAGCTCGACGGCCAGGACCTCTCCGCCATTCGCGACCCTGACGGTTTCGCCGTATTCAACGAAATGGCTGCCCTCGCCCGCAGCCAAGGTGCAGGCCCGGTCAATTACCGCTGGCCCAAGCCCGGTGCCAACGAACCGGTGGCCAAGACTTCTTATATTCAGCTGTTCAAGCCATGGGGCTGGATCATCGGCTCTGGCGTGTACATCGATGATGTGCAGGCTGAATTCGCCCGTCAGTTGCGCCATGCCTCGCTGGTGGGCCTGGGCATCGCCCTGCTGATGGCTCTGTTGGTCATGCTCATCGCCCGTAGCATCGCCCGCCCGTTGCAGGAAGCGGTACAGGCGATGGGCAACATCGCCAGCGGCGAAAGCGATCTCACCCGACGCCTGGATACCCATGGCCGTGACGAAATCACCCACCTGGGCGAGCACTTCAACCGTTTCAACGGCAAGTTGCAGCGTGTGGTAGGCCAACTGCAGGGCGCGGCGCACTCATTGGCGCAGTCCGCCGGGCATGTCGGTGACAATGCCGGTGCCGCGCAACAACGCAGCGCACAGCAATCGATGCAGATGGACCAGGTAGCAACAGCGGTCAATGAGGTGACTTACGCGGTGCAGGACGTGGCCAAGACTGCGGAGCAGGCTGCAGGCGAAATGCGCGCAGCGCAGCAGCAGGTGGAGCACGGGCAGCAAGCGATCCATGGCAGCCTGCAGCAGATCGACCGGCTTTCGGCGACTATCGACCAAGCGGTACACGTGATACGTGACCTGGCCGGGCACAGCACGAAAATCGGCGGGGTGCTGGAGGTGATACGCTCCATCGCCGAACAGACCAACCTGCTAGCCCTCAATGCGGCCATCGAAGCGGCCCGCGCCGGCGAGCAGGGCCGTGGCTTCGCGGTGGTGGCCGATGAAGTTCGGCTGCTGGCTCAACGCAGCGCCCAGTCGACGGCAGAGATTCACACCATGATCGAGCACCTGCAAGGGCAATCGGACGCCGCGGTCAAGGCCATCGACACCAGCAGCGAAGCTTCGCGCCAGACAGTGGAGCAAGCCCGGGAGGCCGGCTCCAGCCTGGACGCCATCAGCCAGGCGCTGCACAACCTTACGGTGCTCAACGCCACCATTGCCAGCGCCACCTTGCAGCAGTCGCATGTAGTAGAGGAGATCAATCGGAACGTGCTGGATACGGCCGGGTTGTCGCAGCAGACCGCCGTTGCGGCCCAGCAGTCCAGTGATGCAGGCGTGGCATTGGGCCAATTGAGTGAGGAGCTGGAGCAGTTGTTGCGCCAGTTCCGCGTTTAGCGGCGTCACGATCACGCCAGGACCCTCAAGGTAGAGCTTCTCAAGCGCCAACCTGACATTTTTGCCAGTAGACCTGGTACGGCCAGCTGAACACTGTGAAACCTCCATTGACCTGGAGGTTTCACTATGGATACCCGTTACCTTTGCGGTGCGCTGCTCGTGGCCCTATCCCCTGCCTGGGCCGATCCGCAGCCAATAACCCACCTTGACCCGATACAAACGCTGCAGCGTATCAACCGCAACTACAACACGGTGACCGATGCCTGCCGGGAGCCAGATACACTGGCACCGCGGGGCCACTACTACTGCAGTGGCGTAACATTGCGCATGGTCGACGATGGCAATTTCAATCCATGGGACTACAGCCCCTTTGCTGTCAAGACGGGCGCCACATCATTCAGCTGGATCCGCCGCGACTTGAGCACCAGCCGCCTCATACGCCCCGCCGGATACATCCTGCGTACGCCCATGGACGCGCGGGAGTTGGGCCTGCCAGTCATGGAGAAGGGGTTCGTGTGTATCTATAGCTTCGACGGCTTCACAGGCCCCGAACGCAAATGGTACGGATGCGGCCGTTATGGCTACCCCCTGCCAGCAAACCATCTGAAAAATTCGGCAACCTCCCCGCCTAACCGCAACGCAGCACTTGCCTATGGCAACTGCGATACGCGAGGTGTCGATACCGCGCAGCAATGGCGCAAAAACTACCGCTACGCACGTAACGACATGAATAGAATCCAGGTGACTCAATGCTCCTGGAATGCCGAGCAGCCGTCGGACTGGAACGCGATGATCGGTGTTCACGAAAACCCCAGGACCATCGGCAAGGACACGTTTGCCCGCAAGGAATTGTTCAACGAGTTCTTGCTGAGCAACGTGGAACCGGCACAACAGCAATCACCAGACGATGGCAGTGCACGCCTGCCCTACATCGACGCGGTGGTCTGGGATGTCAACAGCACCTACGTCGCCAACACTCGCGGCGATGTCAAGAAGCCCAAACCTACCAAAGGGCTGGAACCTGCGCGCAGCTTCCAGCGCAAGCTCTACGCCCAGGGCTACGCTGTTCCGATCCTTCGTCTGAACTTCAACAAACCCGCTGCTCAACGGTTTGGTTTCGTCGAACAAGACCAGGTCGTGCCATTGGGCGCCAAACAGGCCAGCGCGGATGGTTACATTGAGTCGGCGCAATGGCTACTGCGCCTGGACCCTGGCAGCGGTCGCCAGGAGTGGACGCTCAAGGTGGTGCCCACTTCAGCCGGCACGCAGGCTCAAAGCACGCTTCAGCAGGCCATTTACGACGAACTGCAAGCCCTGCGAGGCCAAGATCCACAATGGCGGGAAAATGAACGCAGCCCCGGCAGCATGCGCCAGCAACTCGAGTGTCTGGTGAGCAATTACCCCGAGAAGAAGCAATGGAACCTGGAACCCTTCCGCCCCACCGTAAGTGCCGACGACGCGGCAAAGGCGCACTGTAATCCGGTGCTGCCTGTGACCTCGGAACTGATTGAACGCTCATCGTGGAACACGTTTACCGACAGGAGCAGCGGCAAGGTGCAGTGGGGGCTGCAGGTCATTCCCACTCGGGCCGGACGCTCGGCCCCCAACGAGGCTCTCTACCAGGAACTGGTGCGTCTGCGTGGCGACGATATCGAGTGGAAGGAACGCGCGGCAGGCAGTATGCGCGCGCAATTGGCTTGTCTGCAGAACAATTTCCGCAGCAAGGCACAGTGGCATCTTGAGCCCCACCGTCCTGCAGTGAGTGCTGAAAAAACCAAGGCCCATGGGTGCAACCCAACATGATCTGCAACGATGCATAGTCTTGCGCTGGGCTGCACGTGGTGGGTGTCACAGGTAGGGAACTGCCGGATACGGGTTGCAGCCCTGCGCTAATGACTGATCGTGGCTAACGTCAGGTCTTGACGGTTCCAGGTTGTAGACCGGTTTGTAGCGCACTTCTTGGCCTTTGGAGACATGGGTCAGGTGACATACCAACTGGCGCCGCATGCCGCCTCCATATTTGGCACCACTCCAACGCGGGTCGGCACCATACTTGCGCACCAGCTCGGCATACATGGCGTCCGTCTGATCGCTCTTGATCCTGCGCCCACAATCAGTAGGCGTAACCGAAAGCGTCCACACGCCTTTACCCAGTTTCGGGTCATCACGCTGGATCCACTTGGCTGTCTGAATAAAGCCGTCGCACGATTTCGCCGAGACCTTCACCGGCCTTGGCAGGTCCTTGTGCTGAGCTGTCGCCTCGCAGGCAAACCGGGCTTTGCTGTCGGCGTTCTTGGGGAAATCCATTTTCACGGTGGGCACCCACCTGCCGGTTTTCTGGTAATAGTCGAACTGATTCTTCATGGCATCCTTCCTGCCGCGCGCCTCGCTGTAAAAGAATGCCGCCACCGGGGCCTTATCGGCACCCCAGGTAACCACCCTCAACTCCGTCTGCACCTGTCGGCCTTCGGTTCTGCCGGCGATCGATTTGCGCGCTTTGATAAATTGCTCAAACGCATCCCGGCGTTCGGTGCGGGACATGCTGCCGCGCATGCTGAAGGCACACTGGCGTTTGTGGCGCACTTGGCGGTCTGAACTACCGCCCAAAGCCTCGTAGTGCTGTTTCCAGCCATTGAGGTCGTTGATACCGAGTGCCTGGCAACTTTTTTCAACGTTTGATGTTTGCCTGTTATCGCCACAGCCGCGTTCAGCCCGATAATCCGTCCACGCATCAATGGGGTAAGCACAATAAACATCAAGTTTGGATAGTGGTCGTTCAACAAACTGGCGCGGCGTAAAAATAATGCCGTTGTTAGCGTTCAGCCCGGGGTCCTCGTAACCGATTCGATCACTGCGCATCCAGGACACCGAAACACCCCCGGAAGTCTGCGAGGCCGGGCTAGGGTTCCACACGTCATAACGCTGTGGCTGCCTTGCGCCGGCTTCATCCCATCGATGCGTCGCTCGCATCATCACACCGGAGCAGTCAACCGCAGGGTCGTTACCGCAAGCGGACGGCGTATTGTTGTACCACCGGGTAATTTCCGACACTACAGACTCACAACTAGCAGCCTGTACGGACACTGTAAAAGTGATGAGCGGAATAAATAACACGGGCGCGACTTTACCTGCCAATATATTCATGACATTGCCTCTGTTAAGTTGTGCAATTAATACAACTGCGTGAAAGAGGCTAAAGTTATGAGCTCATGGCGGCAACTGACAAAATTACTAGTTTTTGATTTGGCCGGATTTAATGCCAACATTTGCGCTGGCACTCGACGGCGTTCGCGGTACAATCGCGCCCCCGATTGTTCCAAGGATCGCCGATGTCCGGCCTCGAACTCATCGCCGCCATCCTCGGCACCGCCGCCGTGTGGCTCACCGTCAAACAGAATGCCTGGTGCTGGCCGGTGGGCCTGGTCATGGTGCTCATTTATGGCTGGTTGTTCTTCGATGTGAAGCTGTACTCGGGCATGCTGCTGCAAGGAGCCTACGCGGTGTTGCAACTGTACGGCTGGTGGCAATGGAAACGCCCGGGCCGCGCCGAGGATGCTCGTGTGGTGTCGCACCTGCCCGGCCATGCGGTGCTCATCGGGCTGGCGCTCGGCCTGTTGCTCAGCGTTGCACTCGGCGCAGCCATGGCCTACTGGACCGATGCTGTCCTGCCCTGGCTGGATGCCACGCTGACCGGCTTCAGCCTGGTCGCGCAAGTGTGGATGGCGCAGAAACGCGTGCAATGCTGGCCGCTTTGGGTGGTGGTCGACGTGGTCTATGTCGGCCAGTACCTGCACCAGCAGCTGTATTTCACGGCCGGCTTCTTCGCCTTGCTGACCCTCATCGCCGTGCGTGGCTGGCTGGAGTGGCGCCATGACCCTGCGCTGCGGGCAAACGAGGTGCAGCCATGAAGGTCCTGGTACTGTGCGGCCCTGAGTCCACCGGCAAAAGCTGGCTAAGCGGCGAAATCCAGGCGCACTTTGGCGGTGTGGTGGTCAGCGAGTACGTGCGGTATTTCATCGACCAGCAATGCCGCGACACCTGCTATGCCGATATCACCCCCATCGCCCGCGGCCAGTTGGCCTGGGAGGACCAGGCCCGGGAGATGGCGCCGCCGTTGCTGATCCTCGATACCCACCTGCTCAGCAATATGCTTTGGAGCCAAGCGCTGTTCCAGGATTGCCCACCCTGGCTTGAACAGGCCTTGCTTGCACGCCACTACGACCTGCATCTGCTGCTCAGTCCGCAAGGGGTTGGCTGGGTTGCCGATGGCCAGCGCAGCCAGCCCGACCTGGCTGACCGCCAGGCATTCTTCGATGACAGCCTGCAATGGCTGCAGCGCCATCAGCAAAGGCTGGAAATCATTGACGGCCACTGGTCCCAGCGTAGCGCCTCAGCATTACGTGCCGTGCAACACCTGCTGCTGGGCACAACTGCGCACTGCCCCACCGAGTGTTAAACCGGTGATACACCTCGCTGGGCCTTGCCCCCCGTATTTGCGCACTTCCCCACCAATTGCGGGGGGAGTGTCAAACGGATGAGACATTGTTAAAAAAAGCGCTGCAGGCAACGTGCATAGAGGGCAAAACGGCAAGCGCCGGCGAATGTGTCTCAGCGCTGATACAACAACTTCCGGTCGCTCCCAGCTAATTTCTGCAACCCACTGAATTTATAGCCTTTTCCAAAAGCGGCACGCCTCCTGCTCTCCTCCTCGCAACGCTGAACTAGGCCAGCGCACGAAGAAGGAATCGCCGTCGTGAGCACACTGGATAAAGGCATTACCCGCCTCCTGTTTGTCGGTTGCGTATTGGGAGCAGGCATGGCGCTGCCGGTCCAGGCAGACAACGGGATCATCGTGATCACCCGCGATGTACAGCCTCGAATGGCGATACGTGCGCCACTGGCGCCCGACCCCAACCCCACTACCGCCAACGCCAACCCGTCCGCGTACGTGCTCAAACAGAGCACAGAATTGAGCGATGGCGACTTCGCCAACATCACCAGTGGCACGGGAATTTCTTCGCTGATTACCCAGCAGACCGACAATCTGGGCGGCAACATCAGCAACCAGAACCAGCTACCAAACATGGCAGCTGGTCGTGGCACAGGCTCCGGCAACGGAATTTCAAACATGGTCAACTCAAGCGTTCAGCGTGGCCTTGCCCCCCTGCAGATCCTTACCGGAGGCAAATGAGATGAGGCAGACGTTGTCTATCATGGCCACGTTGTTCAGTGTGTCGGCCCTCGCCCAATCCCCAGTCCCCGTACTCAACAATGCCACCATCGACAGCTCCGGCGCGCAATACCAAGGCAACTTCAGCGTAAACCAGGCCGCAGGCGACCGGCAGCAACAGGCCAATGCCCGGGCTTTTGCGATTGGCCACGGGGCTGATGCAACCACGCAGATTCGCCAACGCCAGCAGTCGATCGTCGATCCCAATATGGGAGCCACCGCCAGCATTCAGGGCGACGCCTTCAGCCATGGCAGCGGCGCTCTGGGGGTCAACCAGAGCGCAGGCGCCAGCACCCAACAGGCCAATGCCCTGCGCATCAGCATCAGTACACAACCGCAAAGCATCGATGACAGCGTCCTGTTGCAGCAGAACGTGGCGCTGATCAACAGCTCCGATCCAACTGATACCTCACCCGGCTATCGCCAGGTCACTACCGGTGACCAGGCATTCACCGGTAGTCGCGGGGTCATCCAGCTGAATCAGAGCGCCGGGGTGGGCAACCAGACGGCAAACACCCTGAGCGTACGGGTCGCAAACTGACCCAAACAGGTGAGAACAACACTTAACCTAAAAAGACGGAGAAACACCATGAAACCCTCGATGGCAATCAAGCCTCTGGTTTTCGCAATTGCTGCGGTCATGGCTGTTGCTGCACAAGCGGATCAGAACGACAGGCGTGGCAACGGCCACAACCACAACTACACACCACCGGCAAAAGCCGTGTACACCAGTGCCACTGCTGAAGCGACCGACATGCAGAGAAGCACTAACAACAGCATCCGCAACGAAGGCACCATCAACGAAGCCGAGATGAGCAGCTCCGGTACTGGCGCAAGTGGCAACGTGGGCGTCAACGTGGCAGCCGGTAACGGCAACCAGCAGGACAACGCCGCAGCAATCGCCAACACGTCATCTGACAATGCCGACATCGACAACAGCTTCGTCTTCGGCACTGCCACCGCAACCGCCGATGTTGTCCAGCGCAGCAACAATAACACCGTCAACAACTGGTCGACCCAAAGCTCCGCGGTCATGAGCGGCTCGGCTGATGGCAGCAGCGGCAACATTGGTATCAACGTGGCTGGCGGCGACCTGAACCAGCAGAAAAATACCATGGCTATTGCCAACAACAGCGCCGCTATCGGTAACTCGACCGCCAAAGCTTCAGCCGATCAGAGTGGCCCTGGCCTGGTAGTCAACAACCGCGCCGACCGCACCTATACCGTGGACACATTGACCTTCACCACCAGCAAGAGCGGTTCGTCCTCGCGTAGTGGCTCGTTCGATGCAAGCGTCGACAAGAGCTCCAGCTCGAGCTTCAGTGTGGCTGGCTCCAACAGCAGCAGCGCCAGCGGTTCGAAGAGCAGCAGCTCCAGCGGCTCGAGCAGCATGAGCGCCAGCGGCTCCAACAGCAGCAGCGCCAGTGGCACCAACAGTATGGCCGCCAGCGGCTCCAGCGGTTGGGATGCCAGCGGTTCGGCCAGCAGGGACCACAGCTCTTCGTCTAGTGCTTCGCTCAATGCATCGCTCGATGCAAGCGCTAACGGCAGCTCCTCCTCGTCCGAAACGTTTGGTCGCTTCGAGCGCTCTCGCAGCGCGGAGTTCGACGCCTCACTCAATGCCTCGCTTGATGCATCGGTCGATACCTCGCATGAGTCGGCCAGCAACTCGTCGTTCGACAAGTCCTACAACTCGTCCTTCGACAAGGCGTATGACTCTTCGTATGACCGTACCCGTGACTCGTCCTATGACAAGTCTCGCGATACCGCCTACGAGAAGGCACACGACTCGGCATGGGAAAAAGCAAGCGCTTCAGCCTACGAGAAAGCTGGCGAAAAAGCGTCGGAATCTTCGGACAGCATCTCGAAGAGCTTCAGCGAGTCTAGCGAGTTTGCACTGAGCAACACCGTGTCGTTCCAAGTGCTGACCCCGACCGGCTGGGCCAACCCTGTGACCAACACCGCGACCCTGAGTGGTTCGGTCAATGGTGGCAGCGGCAACCTGGGCGTCAACGTGGCAGCAGGTGTGGGCAACCAGCAAAGCAACTCGCTGGCCATCTCCAACACCTCGATGTAACAACTGCGGCCTGGAGGCCCCCTTCGGGGGGCCTCTTTCTAACAAGAGAAAACAGGGGGCGTCGAACATGCGCATGATCGCCTTGGCAGTGTTGCTGGGCATGGCCGGTGTCAGCGAAGCAGCCCAGATGCCATTGTCCGTGCTACCGGGTGGCGCGGTGATCTACAAACCCATCCAGAGCATCCGCGAACGCAAGTTCGCTGACCTGGTACAGCAGAAAACCGACTTCAGTTGCGGTGCGGCCTCACTGGCAACCATCCTGCGTCAGGCCTATTGGCTGGACGTCGACGAACAGCACGTAATAGAAGGCATGCTGGCACACGCTGACCAGGACCTGGTCCGCACCCAAGGCTTCTCGATGCTCGACATGAAGCGCTACGTGGAAAGCCTGGGCATGCGCGCTCGCGGCTATCGGGTAGCCCCGGACACCTTGCACAGTATCCGCATACCGGTGGTCGTGCTAATGGACATCCGCGGCTACAAGCACTTCGTAGTAATGCAGAAAGTCGACAAGGGCTGGGTATACATCGGCGACCCGGTATTAGGACACAAGCGCTTCAAGATCGATGACTTCGTCAAAGGCTGGAACGGCATCATATTCGCCGTCATCGGCCAAGGGTACGACAAGAGCAATATCCTGCTTGATCCGCCGCTGCCGCTGAGCGCCAAGAACCGTGTCAGCAACTTCACCCCGGTGCAGGACGCCGAGCTGATGGACTTCGGATTCATCCAAAGCGACTTCTTCTAACGACAATGGGCAAGAAGCTCCGGGAGCATCCCATGAAGACTTCAATCTGGCTGGCCGCCATTTGCCTGGCCGCCAGCCTTCCGACCCAGGCAGAAACGTTCAAACCGATCGAGTTGAAAGATCAGGAACTGGCCAACCTGCGCGGGCGCTACGTAATGCCTGGGCGCATCGTCAGCTTTGGCATCGTCATGACCAGCACCTGGCAGAACGCCAACGGTGAAGTGATCGGTGCAACCTCCAGCATGCAGATCCAGCAGTCGACCATCAAACCGCAGTTCTATGTATCGATGATCAATGAGAAAGGTACAGGCAGGCCGCAATCGAGCAGCGCCGGCACCGGTACCGTCACCGGCGGCGGTGGCCTGAACAGCACTGAAGGCGTAACCCAGGTCGTGCGTGCTGCCGGCGATTACAACACCGCCCATAACAATGTCGACATCAATGTCACCAAGGCCAACGAAGCGTCAGCGACACAACCCCATGGCCAGGCCCTGGCCGCAGGTACCACGCTGGTCGGCGCCAATGGCGCAGGCTCGCTGAGCGTTACCTCCAGTGGCCGCGGCGTGCAGCTGAGCATCATCGCCAGCAACAACCAGGGCAACACCGTGCAGCGCTTGGGCCAGGGCGGCCTCATGCAGAACACTACCCTGCTCGGCGCCAGCAACCGCGTCAGCAACCTGACGTCGCTCAATGTGGTGCTGCGTGACGCGCCCACAGCCGGATCGATGGCCCCAAACCTTGATCAGCTCAAAGGCCTTCGCAATCTTGGATACTGATCTACGCTCAGTCTCATCGTATGTAGTCAGAAGGGACGGCTAACCCATGCACCGTTTGTTGACGTTCAGAGTTATCGTTTGTTTGACAACCTTGGCCCCGGCCACTCTGCTACAGGCGGCAACCGACCCACAGGTCGAAACTCTCAAACAGGAACTGATGGCGCTCAAAGAGCGTTATGAAGCCCAACAGAACGCACTGATGGTACTGGAACAACGCCTGCGCCAGGTGGAGGAAGCGCCGAGAGCTCCAGCGCCCAAGCGCCTGACAAAGTCGCCCGCCGAGGGCGTCAAGGGTGGACAGACCGTGGCATCGGGCGCACCTGGGACCACCGGCAGTTCCTATGGCCAATCGCTGCAGGAAGATTCGGAGCCTGCGCAAAGTGTCTCCAACCTGTACGACGAAGCCAGTGGATTCTTCGGCGGCGGCAAGTTCAGTGTCGAAACCGGGCTGACCTACACCCACTACGACACGCGCGCCCTGACCCTCAACGGCTTCCTCGCCCTCGATTCGATCTTCCTCGGCAACATCAACATCGACCGCATCAAGGCAGACAACTGGACGCTGGACCTGACGGCTCGCTACAACGTCGATCAGCGCTGGCAGTTCGACATCAACGTACCCATTGTCTACCGCGAATCGACCTACTCTTCCGGCGGCGCAGGTGGAGCGGCCGGTGTCAGCTCCGATGGTACCGTTACCCGCGACCCCGCCCTGGGTGATATCAACGTCGGCGTGGCCTACAAGTTCCTGGATGAGTCGGAGAACTGGCCCGACGCAGTCGCCACACTGCGCATCAAGGCGCCCACTGGCGACGACCCCTATGGCATCAAACTCATCCCGGTTGCCGGGAATGACAACCTCGCTGTCCCTGAGGACCTACCGACCGGCAACGGTGTCTGGGCGATCACGCCCGGTATCTCGCTGGTCAAGACCTTCGACCCGGCAGTGCTGTTCGCCAGCCTGTCCTACACCTACAACATGGAGGACTCGTTCAGCGACATCAGCCCCACGGTCAACACCAAGGTGCCTGGTGACGTGAAACTCGGGGACTCCTGGCAGATCGGCGGCGGCATTGCGTTCGCCTTGAACGAGAAAATGAGCATGTCGTTCTCAGTCACCGATCAGTTCTCGAGCAAGAGCAAGATCAAACCGGACGGTGGTGACTGGCAGTCAATCACCAACAGCGACTACAACGCGGCGAACTTCAACATCGGCATGACCTTCGCGGCCTCCAACAACCTGACCATCGTCCCGAACCTTGCCATCGGCCTGACCGACGATGCCCCGGACTTTTCCTTCAGCCTGAAGTTCCCTTACTACTTCTGATGTCGGTGTAACCGGGCTCCCGGCGGGCCCGGCTTTTTTGGTGACCAACCTTGTAGTCAGCCGCTTTCATGACCCCGCCCTGCTATGATGGCGCACACATTTGTGACGTTTTAACGGCAATCAAGGAAAGTTTTCGTGAAAAACCTGCACGGCCATACGCATACCCGGCTCGTAGCCCTTGCGACCCTGGTAATGGTGATACCCCTGGCTGCGCGTACCCTGCTGGGTTGGTCCAACCCGCTGGGCTATCTATCGGACCTTGCCTTGGGCAGCCTGCTGGTGCTGCTGTTGCACCGCAGGCCCTGGTGGCTGGCAACGCCCGTGCTGCTGGCGTGGGCTGCATTATGGGTCGCCTCGGCAGAGTTGGTCAGTGCAGTGGGACGGTTGCCCACCAGTGCCGACCTGGGTTACCTGTTCGATACACAGTTCATGGAAAACTCCACCGACGGCGGACTTGCCAACACCTGGTTGCCTTGGGTCCTGGGCGCTGGCCTGTTGGTTTGGGCGCGCTCTGCCTGGCGCAGCCGCACAACGCCTGACGCACCACTGGGGCCCAAGGCGCTGGCCATACCGCTGACGCTGTTTGGTTTGCACTGGGGCGCTCAGCATCTGGCGCCGTCTGAAGCCGAACAGTGGCGCCAGTACAACCTTCCCCACCAGCTCCTTTCCGTCGGCGTCGGTACGTTGCAGCACAAGGCACTGAGCTGGGCCGGGCAAACGCAACCGATCACGCCCCTGCCCAGTGCCGGCCTTACCCAGTCCGACCTGAACGGCCAGAAGTTGGCAAGCGGCCGTGCCCGCAACCTGCTGGTGATCACCCTCGAAGGCATCCCAGGCGCCTATGTGCGGCCCAACCGTCAGGCCCTGCACAGCCGTTTTGACGAAAACCTGATGCCTAACCTCAGCCGCTGGGCGGAGCGTGGCATGAACACGCCAGACTACGTATTGCATACTCACCAGACGATTCGTGGCCTGTATGCGATGCTTTGCGGTGACTACGACAAGCTTGCCAACGGTACGCCAAAAGGTATGGAGCTGCTCACCCAGCACCAGCGCAACCAGGCTTGCCTGCCAGCCCAGCTGCGCCAAGCCGGCTTCACCACGCATTACCTGCAAGGTGCTGGCCTGCGCTTCATGGCCAAGGACCGCATCATGCCGCACATCGGTTTCGACTCGGTGCACGGCCTGGAATGGTTCAGCAACGAGAATTACCTGCAATTCCCCTGGGGCAAGGATGACCGCGCGTTTTTCGAGGGTGCGCTGGACTACGTAGGCCAGCTCAGGCAACAAGACCGCCCCTGGATGCTTACCCTGCTCACCGTGGGTACCCACCAACCGTATTCGGCGCCCGCTCAATACCTGGAGCGGCATGACACAGCCAAGCAGGCTGCGGTGGCTTATCTGGATGACGCAATCGGTGCTTTCCTCGACAACCTCGAACGCCAAGGCGTGCTGGAAGACACTCTGGTGGTAGTCACCTCCGACGAGTCCCACGGTATCGACGGGGTGCGTCTTGCCTCCTCTTGGGGCTTCAACCTGACCTTGGCCCCGGAGCAGGCGCAGCTACCACATATCAAACATGGCACCTACGGCCATATCGATCTGGCAACGTCCTTGCTCGATTATTTCGCCTTGCCAATACCCGCCGCCTTGGGCGGCCGCTCGCTTTACCGCAATTACGATACTGGTCGCGAGATGATTTCCTACACCAACGCGATGTTGCGCTACCACGATGGCCAGGGCGTGTTCACTGAGTGCGACTTCCAGCAGCGTTGCCGCCGCTATGCCAGCGAGGGCTTCATTGCCGAAAAGGCCAAGTACCTCGGCGCTGGCGACAGCCGACTCGGCGCTCAACTCGGCGCCCTCGCCGGCGTGCTCGACCAGTCCTTGCTGCAAACGCCGCTCAACCTGCGCTATCAGTTCGGCGGCCCCTCGCCCATCCAGCTGCAAGCGCGAATTCGCGATGACTGGGCCGATAACCTGATTGGCGCGCAGTACATGGAGATGCCTGGGGGTTCACGCACGCGGGTAAGGGTCAAGGTACGCGCACTCGACCCACAGCATGCCGCCTACATTCAACTCAAGGCCAAGGAACGGGAGCAGGATGTGCCACTGGGGCTGCCCGCAGAAATTCGCGTGACGGCCGCTGAACCGCTGGAGATGGAGTTCGGCTTCGACAACCCGACGCAGCGCAAGGCGTTTTCATTCCACCTGCTGGGCTATGGCGCAGGGGAAGTCGAAGTCAGCGATTTCAGTGTGATCACGGCGCTGCCAGGGGAAGATGAGACGGTCGAAGATGGTTCGCAGGGGCATATCGCCCAGTCGAGCTGATCGGCTCTCTGTCGCAGGCGGCTCCCAAGGTAGGCGCCGCTGCAAAAAGTTCAGCGGATCTGGTGCTTGTGCAATAGCCGATAAAACGTAGGGCGTGATATTCCGAGCACCTTTGCGGCAAAGCTCAGGTTGTTGCTGTGCCTGTTGAGCACATCACACAAAGCCTGACGTTCTGCCCGGTGCTTGTAGTCTTCCAGGGTACCCAACGGCAGATCTTCCTGTTCCAGCACATGCAGGCCAAGGTCTTGGGCCTCGATCTGTCGCCCTTCTGCCAGCACCAGCCCCCGACGCACCCGGTTGGCCAGCTCCCGCACATTGCCCGGCCAATTATGGCGGCCCATTGCAGCCAAAGCGTGATCACTGAATGTGCGCGGCCTGCGGCCTGTTTCCAGGCTATAGAAATGAGAAAAGTGGTTGGCCAGCATCGACAGGTCACCATGCCGGTCTCGCAGAGGCGCCGTCACCACCTGCAAGACATTTAGCCGGTAGTACAGGTCTTCGCGAAAGCGGCCTTGTTCGATGGCACGCTCCAGGTCCACGTGCGTCGCCGCCAGCACCCGCACATCGACCGGTATCGGCTGGCTTCCACCTACCCGTTCGATGTGCTTTTCCTGCAGAAACCGCAGCAAGTTAGCCTGTAACTCCAACGGCAGGTCGCCAATTTCGTCGAGGAACAAGGTGCCGCCATGGGCCGCTTCGATGCGGCCGACCTTGCGCTGGTGGGCGCCAGTAAAAGCTCCTTTCTCATGCCCGAACAGCTCCGACTGGATCAGGTGCTCGGGTATCGCACCGCAATTGATTGCGATAAACGGCTTTTCGCAGCGCTGCGATTGCCGATGCAGAGTACGAGCGACCAGCTCCTTGCCTGTACCGCTTTCCCCGCGAATCAGCACGGGTGATTCGGTTGGGGCCAGCTTGCCCAGCAGTTTGCGCAATTCGAGAATCGGTCGACTGTCGCCGAGCAACTCGTCCTTGAGGCCATCGATCGGCACCGCCCCCTTGCCTCGCAAGCGAGCCATGCCAAACGCGCGTCCCAACGTCACCAGCACCCGAGAGACATCGAAGGGCAAGGTATGGAAATCGAAGAACCACTCACAAACGAAGTCACCCACGTTCTGCATTCGCAGTTGTTCGGCGTTGAGTACCGCGATCCATTCAGTGTTGCTGCGCTTGATCATGTCCTTGACCGCATCGGGGTGTCGCAAATGCGAATCCTGCAAGCGCAACAGGCCGATATCGCAACGGTGCTCCAGCGCCAGGTCAAGGCTGCAACTGTGGACATCCCAACCGGCATTCTCAAGGCCCGGCAGCAAGCGGTGGCAATCGTCGCAGGGGTCGACGATGAGCAAGCGACGAAGGGATGCGGTTTCGTGCATGACCGTTCCTTGGCGCCAGATTATGGTTTTTTACGAGAAAACAGTAAGTTGCGGCGCCCATTTAACAGTAGCAACGAACTTGACGCTGCCCACTACCGTCTGTCCGCCCATTTCAGACGGTTCTCGGGCATTCGGGAATTTTTCATAATAAACGGCGTCACAGGCGGCGCAGGAAACAAAAACGTGTGCGTCGTAAAAAATTTTACTGCCACTGTGTGACTTCACCCCTAACTTGGAGCATCAGTACAAATAACCCCGCGCTGCGATTCGCCACAACCTGAAGCGATGGTGCAGTTACGCGGACTTGAATTTCGATGTTTGGGACCATAGAGAGACCGAACCATGAATGCCCCGCTCCGTGTCAACGAAGCACTGCTGATTGCCGACCACGCCTTCGAACCCTTCCAGTGCGTCGCCTGGGATGCACCCAATGGTACTGGTGAGCTGAGCCTGGCAGTGATCGACCGGACCAGCACCCGTATCGGCAGCAAGCAAGTGTCTTCGCGTATTTATTCCGACCCGGCCCAGTGGGCCAGCCTGATCGAGGAAGTGCGCGCCGAACTGTGCCAGAAAGGTTATGCCCTGCAACCCTGGTCGATGCCGAAGTAATATCAGAGTTTGCCTGCAAGTGCGTGTTCGGCACGCACTTGTGCAACTTCCCCGTGCCTCTCAGGCAACTTGCACAACTGCGACAAAGTGTCGCCCCGCCCTCGCGCAGTGCATCACTCTTTTAGCCTGAATTGCTCGATATGCTGATAGTGTGCTTGTAATTGCATGGCCAGTTGCCGTGCACGCCCCAGACGAACCGGCGCCATTTCCATGTCCACCAATAGTGTGGCACAGGGCATCGGCTGCAGATCATTTGAGCGCTGCAGACGTCCATCGGTGAATACCAGACAGCGCTGCTGCTCTTGCGGATGGGCTTTTTGCCGTGCCTGCAGCCAGCGTCTGCCCTGCTCCAGGGCTGCGATCAACGGCGTACCGCCGCCAGCACCCAATGCGTTCAACCAGGGTTGCAGTGACGCCGAGGCTTTCAGGCCGTGACGCTGCCACTGCGGTGCACCGCCGCTGGCGGTCAGCAAGGCTAGCCGGGCGCGCTGGCGATAAGCCTGGTCGAACAACTCTGCCAGCAGCCCTTTACTCTGTGCCAGTGCCTGGTGCCGGCGGGTGGAGGCCGAAGCATCGACGATCACCAGCCACAGCTGGGCAGCACTGCCTTGGCGCTGTTGCCAGCAAAGGTCCTTGGGCAGGCGTGGCCGCCCTTTGAGCAAAGTCGAAAGCCAGGCTACTCGGCCTTTCCCCGCCGCGCGCATGCGACCACGGCTGGCACCACTCAGCTTACCGACCCGGGGCAAGGCATCCGCCACTTTAGTGCCTGGCGGGCGGATGCTCAGGGCTTTTTTGCCCAGTTCGGTACCTCACGCCGGGCGCTGCTTGCCACAGGCTGCGCAGGCAGCGCGCCCCAGTCACCCTGCCCGCCCTGGCTATGTCCATCGCGCCCGCCTGCCACGGGGGGCGTGGAGGGTGGTGCCACCTCTGGCGGTACGCGGCGCCGATGGCGCAATGCAAATTCCGCGACCGCATCGACATCAAGCTCCTCGATCGCCTCGCCACCGCGCCAGGCACAATGGGCGCGGGCGGCACGTAGCCAGACCAGGTCTGCACGCAGGCCGTCGACCCCAGCGGCGAAACAGCGCTCGGTGATCCAGGCCAAGGCCTGATCGTCCAGCGCTATCGCTGCCAGCCCCTGACGCGCCGCGTGACAGCGTTCGCGCAACTGCGCCTGGGCAGCAGCCCACTGTTCACAGAACGCCAGGGGGTCGGTATCGAATGCCAAGCGACGACGAATGATCTGCTGGCGCGCTTCCGGCTCTGGCAGCCCGTCTAGCACCACGTTCAGGCCAAAACGGTCAAGCAACTGCGGACGCAACTCGCCTTCTTCGGGGTTCATGGTGCCGATCAGAACGAAACGGGCACTATGGCGGTGGGAAATGCCGTCACGCTCTATACGGTTGGTGCCGCTGGCAGCCACATCGAGCAAGAGATCGACCAAGGTGTCGGGTAGCAGGTTGACTTCATCGACGTACAGCACGCCGCCATCAGCCTGGGCCAGCACCCCTGGCGAAAATTGCGCCTTGCCCTGCCCCAGTGCCGCATCGAGGTCGAGCGTGCCGACCAGCCGTTCCTCACTGGCGCCCAGCGGCAGGGTGACGAACGGCCCCTCACCGAGCAGGTCGGCCAAGCCGCGAGCCAGGGTACTTTTGGCCATGCCTCGCGGGCCCTCGATCAGCACGCCGCCGATTTTCGGGTCGATTGCGGTCAGGCACAGCGCCAGCTTCAGGTCGTCTGCACCGACCACGGCCGCCAGGGGAAATTGCACGGGTTCACTCATTTCAAGCTTGTTCCTCGCCGTCGAGCAACTGCTCCTCAAGGGCTTCGCGGTAGTCACCAGGCGCTTCCCAGAGCCCGCGCTGCTGGGCCTCCAGCAATCGCTCGGTGAGGTCTCGCAAAGCCTCGGGGTTATGCTCACGCATGAAGTCGCGGGTCGCCGGGTCGAGCACATAGGCATCGGCCAGCGACTGATAATGATGGTCATCGATCAGGTGTGTGGTGGCATCGAAAGCGAACAGGTTGTCGACCGTCGCCGCCAGTTCGAAGGCGCCCTTGTAGCCATGCCGCTTGGCCCCGTCGATCCATTTAGGGTTGAGGGCACGTGCGCGAATGACCCTGTTCAGTTCCTCTTTGAGGGTGCGGATACGCGGCCGGTCGACCTGGCTGTGGTCGCCGTGATAGCTGGCCACCACCGCACCGGACAAGGTTTCGGACGCCGCCAGCATGCCACCTTGGAACTGGTAATAGTCGTTGGAGTCGAGCAGGTCGTGCTCATGGTTGTCCTGGTTCTGCAGCACCGCCTGGACCTGGCCCAGCCGCCTGGCGAACTGAACACGCGCCGGAGTGCCTTCGTCACTGCCACCGTAAGCGTAGCCGCCATGGTTGAGGTAAACCTCGGCCAGATCAGCCCGGCTATGCCATAGGCGGCCATCGATTGCATTCTGCACCCCGGCCCCGTAGGCGCCGGGCTTGGCGCCGAACACCCGCCAACCGGCCTGGCGTGCAGCCTGTTCGGCCTCCAAACCTTCAGCCTGCAATGCCGCTCGCTCGGCGCGTACTCGCGCCGCCAGGGGGTTGAGGTCTTCCGGTTCGTCCAGCGCAGCTACCGCCTGCACCGCCGCATCGAACAGGCGGATCAGGTTGCCGAAAGCGTCGCGGAAGAAACCCGAGACACGCAAGGTCACATCCACCCGAGGACGATCGAGCAGGCTCAGCGGCAGGATCTCGAAATCGTCGACACGCTGGCTACCGGTAGCCCACACCGGGCGCACGCCCATCAGCGCCATGGCCTGGGCAATGTCGTCACCGCCGGTGCGCATGGTTGCCGTACCCCACACCGAAAGGCCAAGCTGGCGCAGGTGGTCGCCGTGGTCCTGCAAATGGCGTTCGAGAATCAGGTTCGCTGAGGCGAAACCCAGGCGCCACGCAGTCGTGGTTGGCAGGTTGCGCACATCCACTGTATAGAAGTTGCGGCCCGTTGGCAGCACATCCAGGCGGCCGCGGCTGGGTGCTCCGCTGGGGCCGGCTGGTACGAAGCGCCCCGCCAAAGCTGCGAGAAGGCCATTGATCTCGGCCGCCCCGCAGGCGTCCAGATCTGGAGCTACCTGTTCCTGTAATGCCTGCACCACCTGACGTACCGGCTGCCATTGCATCTCGTCGGGCAATTGCAGAGTACCGCTCAAAGCTTGCTCGATCACCTGCAGTGCCAGCAACTCAAGGCGTTCCCGGCTGTCGCCAAAGGTACGCCACGGAGCGTCGCTGACGGCCTGCAGTCGCTCCGGACGCGGCCCCGCCCAGTTTTGCCCCAGGTCACAGTCCAAAGGGTCGAAGCCCAGCAACAAAGCCTTGGCGAGCGTGCGCAACAAGCTGGCGTTACCACCCCGACCATCACCGCGCTCGACCCGAAGCAAAGCAAGCAAGGTGTCGATGCGCAGGCGGGCTTGCGGAGACTGGCCAAATACGTGCAGGCCATCACGAATCTGTGACTCCTTGAGGTCGCACAGGTAGGTATCCAGGCGTGGCAGCCACACGGCGGCGTCGTCCAGTTGCCCTTCCAGCTGCAGCTCGCGGTCGATGTGGTTGGCCTTGACCAGCTCGAGGATGTCGCGCTGCAGTTCACGGGCGCGGCGCGGGTCGAGCATCTGCGCTTCGTAGAACTCGTCAGCCAGTTGTTCAAGATGGCGCAACGGGCCATAGGTTTCGGCTCGGGTCAGCGGTGGCATCAGGTGGTCGATGATCACTGCCTGCGTGCGGCGCTTGGCCTGAGCCCCCTCGCCCGGGTCGTTTACGATAAACGGGTAGATGTTCGGCAGCGGGCCGAGTAATGCATCCGGCCAGCACTGGTCAGACAGGCCGACGCCTTTGCCGGGCAGCCACTCCAGATTGCCATGTTTGCCCACATGGATGACCGCATCGGCGGCAAAGGCGTGGCGCAGCCAGAAATGGAATGCCAGGTAGCCATGCGGCGGAACCAAGTCCGGGTCGTGGTATACGGCACTCGGGTCGACCTGGTAACCGCGTGCCGGCTGGATGCCGACGAACGTCATGCCATAGCGCAGCCCGGCCACCATCAGGCGGCCGCTGCGGAACATCGGGTCCTGCTCGGGCGCCCCCCAGCGCTCCAGCACAGCCTGGCGGTTGGCTTCGGGCAGGCGCTCGAAAGCGGCCTGATAATCCGCCAGGCTCAGGCTCTGGGCGCAGGGGCGCTGGTCGAGGTGATCGAGATCGTTGGTGACGCCGCCGAGCAACTGGTGAATCAGTTGGGTGCCGCTGTCCGGCAGTTCGCCCAGCGGGTAGCCTTCAGCCTGCAGCGCCTTGAGAATATTAAGCGCCGCCGCAGGGGTATCGAGCCCAACACCATTGCCGATGCGCCCGTCCCGGGTCGGGTAGTTGGCCAGCACCAGCGCAACGCGCTTTTGCCCATTGGGCAGGCGCGCCAGCTCCACCCAGCGTCTGGCCAGCTCGGCAACAAAATCCATACGCTCCGGATGGGCGCGATAGCACACCACGTCAGACTGGCTGCGCTCGCTGCGCCAGGCCATGTCCTTGAAGCTCACCGGCCGGGTAATGATGCGCCCGTCCAGCTCGGGCAAGGCAATGTGCATGGCCAGATCGCGAGCGCCCAGGCCCTGCTCGCTGGCTTGCCAACCGGGTTGGTTGTCCTGCGCACAGATAGCCTGCAGCACCGGTATGTCGCGGCGAAACGGCCGCAGGTTGGGACGCTCCGGGCTGGACATGGCAAAACCCGTGGTATTGATCAGGACCTCGGCGCCCACTTCGTCCAGCCAGTTTTCGACCTGTTCCAGGCAGGCGCTTTCCTTGAGGCTGGCAACGGCGATCGGCAGCGGATTGAGGCCTGCCGCCTGCAGGCGCTGGCAAAACACGTCGATGAACGCGGTATTGGCTGCCTGCAGGTGCGAACGGTAGAACAGTAGCGGCGCTACCGGGCGCTCAGGTCTCCACTGGCCGAACCAGTCCTGGAGCGTCGCATTGGGGATGCATGGGTGATACACCGACGTGCGTGGCAACGGTTGCGGTGCATCCCAGGCGTAATCGCGGCCCAGCCACTGACTGGCCAGGTAATTGAACAGGTTGACAGCGTTGGCCTTGCCGCCTTGACGCAGGTAATGCCAAAGGTGCTCGGCTGGCTCCCCAGTGACGGTGCCAAGCCCGGTCAGCTCCGGATCGGGGCGGTCGTCACCGGGCACCAGGATCAATTGCACGCCGCGTGAAGCCAGGTCGACCAGCTGTTCCACCCCATAGCGCCAGTAGCCGACGCCACCGTGCAAAGACACCAGGACAACCTTGGCGTGGCGCAGCACCTCGTCGACATACAGGTCGACGGAGGCATGGTTCTGCACCTGCATGGGGTTGGCCAGGCGCAGGCTGGGGTAGTCGTCTGGCAGTTGCTCGGCGGTTTCGGCGAGCAATGCCAAGTGCGAGTCGCCGCTGCAGAGGATCACCAGCTCGGCGGGTGTCTGGCCGAGGTCGGCGATGCTGTCGTCCGGCACGAAGCCGCCGGGCTGGGTCCGCAGCAAGTGCATGGGTCAGGCGCCCAGAGCCTGGCGCAGACGCGCTTGCAGATGCGCGGCATCAAGGTCCTGGCCGATCAGCACAAGGCGGGTGATGCGTGGTTCGTCGGCACGCCAGGCGCGGTCGAAGTGCTTGTCGAAACGGGTGCCTACACCCTGCACCAGCAAGCGCATGGGCTTACCGGGAATGGCCGCGAAGCCCTTGGCACGGAGGATGCCGAACTCCACCACCAGTTGGGTCAGGGCATCGAGCAGCAGCGCTTCGTCGGCCTCTGGAAGGTCGATGGAGATGGAGTCGAAGGCATCATGATCGTGGTCGTCGTGGTCTTCACCGTCGTGATGCGAATCATGGTGAGTGCGGCGGCTATCGATGTGCGCCTCGGACTCTGCCCCAACGCCCAGCAGCACGTTCAGCGGCAGGCGGCCGCTGCTAGCCTCGACCACCTTGACCGCAGGCGGCAATTCTTCGGCCACTTCGGCGCGTACTTGCGCCAGGCCTTCGGCCCCGATCAGGTCGGCTTTGTTCAATACCACCAGATCGGCACTGGCCAGTTGATCGGCGAACAGTTCGTGCAGCGGCGACTCATGGTCCAGGTTGGGGTCAAGCTTGCGTTGGGCGTCGACCTGGTCTGGGTAGGCGGCGAATGTACCGGCGGCTACAGCTGGGCTGTCGACCACGGTAATAACCGCGTCGACGGTGCAGGCGTTACGGATTTCAGGCCACTGGAAGGCTTGCACAAGGGGCTTTGGCAGTGCGAGGCCGCTGGTTTCAATGAGGATATGGTCGAGGTCGCCACGGCGGGCCACCAGTTCACGCATGACCGGGAAGAATTCTTCTTGCACGGTGCAGCATAGGCAGCCGTTGGCCAGTTCGTAGACGCGGCCGCTGGCCTCTTCTTCGGTGCAGCCGATGCTGCACTGTTTGAGGATTTCACCGTCGATGCCGAGCTCGCCGAACTCATTGACGATGACTGCGATGCGTCTGCCTTGGGCGTTGTCGAGCATGTGCCGGAGCAAGGTGGTCTTGCCCGAGCCGAGGAAGCCGGTGACGATGGTGACGGGGAGCTTGGCCAGTGTTTTCATGTCGCGTTGCCCTTGGCAGGATGGCGCGGGCATGCGGGACGAAAGCCGCGGCCAGGCCGGCCGGGCTCGTTCGCCACCGGATCACCCCGCCCGGTTGATAGTCGAAAACGTTGCGAGGCAGGTCTCCTGGCTTGCACCGTTGCGGCCCTTTCAATCACGGGGCTGGCGGGATGACGCCTTCCCGCGCCTGGGCGCAGTGGCTATGTCGATCCGTTACCGGTGCTTACAGTTGCGGGGGCAGCCGCGGCTTGTACCGCGTTCCCGTCTTAGCTTCGGCCTGGCCGAAGAACCTCGAAGCGGCAAGGCTACGCGGGGGGTGGCGGGTGGTCAACTGTTGGCGTGCACCACCCACGCCCTCTCCAATTAACCCTGCTGTTGCTCTTGCTCTTGCTGTTGCTCTTGCTCTTGCTCTTGGTGTTGCTGTTGCTGTTGCTGTTGCTTTTCTAGCGCGCAAGTACAGGCACCACAGATTGCGACGTCAGGAGGCCGAGCGCAGGTGGATATGCCCGCCTGAATAAAAGCCCTCGCATGAGCTTTTGGCTTCTGGCTAGCGGCTAGCGGCTAGCGGCTAGCGGCTAGCGGCTAGCGTGAATATCCATTGGCCGTGGCGGCGCTGAATCACCTTTCCGCCCTTACGGCGGGTCCCTTTTTGTCTTGGCAAAAAGGAACCAAAAACCGCCCGCTCCCATCATCCGGCCCCTACGCTTCGCTTCGGGGTTCCCTCGCTCCGGCCTTGCTCCCAGGAGGACCGCGCTCACGGCCCATCCATGGGCCGAAGCGCTTGACGGGCATCCATGCCCGTCACCTCCCTCCGCAAGACCTGCGCTCGGCCTCCTGAAGTCGCAATCTGCGGTGTCTGAACTATCGCGTTCTGAAAAGCAAAAGCAAAAGCAAAAGCAAAACAACGGCAACGGCAACGGCAACGGCAACGGCAACGGCAACCAAACAATGACCTGCGATAAGGCCTGCGATTGACGCAAACCCTGCCCCGTGCTCTCCTTGCACCTTGCGTTCAGGTGCCCCCTCTGGGGGTGAAACGGGAAACCGGTGCGTCGCAGGCCCTCGATCAGGGCCGGACAATGCCGGTGCTGCCCCCGCAACGGTAAGCGAGCGAAGCGTCTAGACCACTGTGCCACGTCGTACGGCATGGGAAGGTGACGCTTTACCAGGAGCCCTGCTCCTCCTCGCAAGCCCGGAGACCGGCCTGGCGTTCATGAACACCCCGCGGTGGGCGGGCGCTGTCGCATTTCCCTGGGCCACTCAAGCCCGGGGTCGCCGCGCTTGCCTGTTGCTCAATCAGCACAATGCCCTAAAAGCAGAGGAACGCGTCATGCCCGTCACCAGCGCCAAACACGGTATCGCCACCCCCGTCACCCTCAGCCAGCGCGTGGTCATCGCCACCGCTGCCAGTCTGCTGGGCCTGTGCCTGATCTACTTTGCCGGCTTCTCACACATCGAAGCCGTGCACAACGCTGCCCACGACACCCGCCACAGCGCCGCATTCCCTTGCCACTGAGACCGCCCCATGATCAAGCGCATTGCCCGCACCGCCGGGTTCAGCGGTCTGCTCGCAGCCTTGTTGTTGACCCTGCTGCAAAGCTTCTGGGTCGCACCGCTGATTCTTGAGGCGGAAACCTATGAATCGGCAGCCCCGAGCGCCGAGCATCACAGCCACGATACCCAGGCAACCGTTGGGCATGAACATGCTGCGGCGCACGAACACAGTGCAGATGCGTGGTCGCCGGAGCACGGTTGGCAGCGCATCCTCTCCACCACCGGTGGCAACCTGGTCGTAGCCGTCGGTTTCGCTCTGATCCTTGCCGCGCTGTACAGCCTGCGTGAGCCCAATCGCGTCACCACCGGCGCATTATGGGGCTTGGCAGGGTTCGCCGTGTTCTGCCTGGCACCCACCTTGGGCCTGCCGCCAGAGCTGCCAGGCACCGCGGCCGCAGACCTCGGCCAGCGCCAAAACTGGTGGATTGGCACCGCCGCCGCCACCGCGTTGGGGCTTGCATTGCTGGTGTTCGCTCGTCATTGGCTGCTCAAGGCCCTCGGGGCCGTACTACTGGTAGTGCCGCATCTGATCGGTGCTCCGCAACCCGAAGTTCATCAAAGCCTGGCCCCAGAAGCACTGGAAACCCAATTCAAGATCGCTTCGTGGGTAACCAACGCTGCCTTCTGGCTGGCTCTGGGCCTGCTCAGCGCCTGGCTGTACCGCCGCTCCAGCCAGGCTTGATGGCAAGCCAATCCCCACTGCCGGCGCTGTACGCCGGCTTTGGTTGCCGCCGGGGTTGCCCGGTGGAGGTCCTCGACGAGCTGCTGCACCAGGCACTCTATAGCCACGGGCTGACGCTAGCGGCGTTGCGAGGCATCGCCAGCATCACGTCGAAAGCCGACGAACCGGGCCTGCAACAGCTCGCCGAACGTCACAACCTGCCACTGCTGGTGTTCGATGCCTCACAACTGCAGGCATACGAGCCGCAACTGAGCCACCGCTCTGCGGTAGCATTCGCCCACAGCGGTTGCTGGGGCGTCGCGGAGAGCGCAGCCCTGGCCCTGGCCCATCATGAACGCGGCAACGCCGCGCTTGTGGTAACGCGGCAAACGCTAGGCGCCGCTACCCTCGCCCTCGCCTGCGGCGGATAATTGCTACATCCATTCACCTGCAAGGATTTTCCATGACGGTCTACTTCATCGGCGCCGGCCCTGGCGACCCGGAATTGATCACAGTCAAAGGGCAGCGACTGATCCGTCAGTGCCCAGTGATCATCTACGCCGGCTCCCTGGTGCCCGCGGCAGTGCTCGAAGGGCACCAGGCCCAGACCCTGATAAACAGCGCCGAACTGCACCTGGAACAAATCATGGACGCCATGCACGCGGCCCATGAAAAAGGCCAGGATGTCGCCCGTGTTCACAGTGGCGATCCAAGCTTGTACGGCGCCATCGGCGAGCAGATCCGCCATCTGCGTGAGCTGGGCATCGACTACCAGATCATTCCGGGTGTAACCGCTACCGCCGCCAGTGCAGCGTTACTGGGCTGCGAGCTGACGCTGCCTGAGGTGGCGCAGACGGTCATTCTAACCCGCTACGGGGACAGCTCGCCCATGCCGGCAGGCGAGCAACTTCGCGACCTGGCACGTCATGGCTGCACCTTGGCGATCCACCTCGGCGTGAAACACCTGGCTCGAATCGTCGATGAACTTCTCCCCCACTATGGCGCAGACTGCCCGGTGGCCGTGGTTCACCGGGCCACTTGGCCCGATCAGGACTGGGCACGGGGCACGCTCGACGACATCGTCGGGAAGGCAGCCGCCAAGGGTTTTCGTCGCACTGCACTGATCCTCGTCGGGCACGTGCTGGGCGATGCTCCGTTCGCTGAATCAGCCCTTTACCGCGCCGGGCATGCGCACCTCTATCGCCCGGGCAGTTGAACATTGCCAAGCTGATACAGGCCATAGCAGACTCCAGGCTTCATCCCGCGGACCGGAGTCGCGCCCATGCTGGAACTACGCCCCAATTGCGAATGCTGCAATACTGATCTGCCGGGCGATAGCCCTGACGCGCTGATCTGCTCATTCGAATGCACGTTCTGCAAAAGCTGTGCAGAAACCCGCTTCCATGGCCGCTGCCCCAACTGCTCAGGTCAATTGGTCACACGCCCCACCCGGGTAGGCACGGCCTTGGGCAACAACCCGCCTGCCACTGGGCGCGTGCTCAAGCCTCACGCCCCCTGCGCTTAAGAGACTGCAGCCCCAAGCATCGCCGAAAATGACCCGGCGATGCTTGTTCTCAGGCGATTTTGTAGGACTTTTCAACAATATCACCCGCCTTACTCAACAGATCTATACTCGCCATTACCAAGGAACCGGAATGGACGTATGGTGCTGCGCTGCAGAAAGACCTTGCAGACGTATTCCTGATTTAGCCTTAGGAAACGGACCACATTCCGACAGGAGTTAGCCTCATGACAACCGTGCTGATCGTTGACGATCACTCTACCGTTCGATTCGCGCTGCGCATGCTGCTTGAGCGCGAGCGCTTCAAAATTGTGGGTGAAGTCGACAACGGTAGCGAAGTGGCGCAGGTAGCACGCAACCTGCAACCCGATGTGGTAGTACTGGACATCGGGCTTCCTGGCCTGGACGGCATGGAAGTCATCAAGCGCCTGCAGCAGCTTGAACATGCCCCCAAGATCATGGTCTTGACCGGACAGGCATCGGAATTGTACGTACGCCGCTGCCTGGATGCAGGTATAGGCGCATTTGTCACCAAAGATGAAGATCTCGATGCCGTCGTCTTTGCGATGAAAGCCTTGGTCAAGGGCTACTCGACCTTCCCGCAGATGTCGGTGAACAGCAACACTCTGGACAGCGAGCAAGGGCGCCTGGGCAGCCTGTCGAATCGGGAGATGGAAGTGCTTCGGCGTCTGGCCCGTGGCGAGAACAACAAGAACATAGGCCATCGCATGAACCTCAGCGCCAAGACCATCAGCACCTACCGTGGCCGCATCATGGACAAGCTCAAGACAGAATCATTGGTAGAAATGGTTGATCTGGCCAAACGCAATAAGGTCAATTAGGCGCGTGATCGGCATGAAGTGCGTTCTGGTTGCACTGTTGCTGGCCATTGGCATGGCTGGCTCGGCGCTCGCCGCACCGGCAGATGTCGAAACGCGGCGGTTGTTGGCACGTGCTGTCAGCACCGCTTCGCCACTGCAACTCGATAGTCAGGACCGCCAATGGTTGCAACAGCGCAAAGTTCTGTTGCTGGGCAGCTCGCGCCCCGATTATCCACCGTTCGAGATCAACATCAGCCCGACCGACTATGAGGGCCTGAGCGCAGACTATGCCGGGCTTATCGCCGAACTTCTGGGGATACCGGTCGAGATCAGGCGCTTTCCCAGCCGCCATGCGGCGATCGCAGCCTTGCGCGACGGACAAATCGATTTGCTTGGCAGCTCCAACGGTTTCGAAGCGGCCGATGCCCAGCTGAGCCTGAGCCAGCCCTATGCTGACGATCTGCCAGTTATCGTTACCCGCGAAGGGCGCACCCTGAAAAACGACACAGACCTCACAGGCTTGCGCTTGGGCATGGTCGATCACTACCTGCCAAGCGAAACAGTCCGTTCGCTCTACCCCAAAGCACAGCTGAGCCTTTATCGCTCAACGCTGGCAGGGTTGGCGGCGGTGGAAACGGGAGAGGTGGACGCATACCTGGGCGACGCCATAAGCACCGATTTTCTTATTGGCAAAAGTTACCAGGGTACGGTGAAGATCGACCATTTCTGCCGTGGGCCAGCAGGCACCTTTTCCTTCGCCCTCGCCAATGACAACCCGCGCCTGCGTCGCCTGATCGACATGGCCCTGGCAAGGATCACAGAAAGCGAGCGTTTGAACATCCTGCGCCGTTGGACCAGTGGCAACACCAGCCTGTTGCTCGAACGCCATCTGTCAGCACTTACCGCTGAAGAACAAGCGTGGATAGACCAGAATCCCACTGTGAGTGTACTGGTCGACGCCGCACTTGCGCCGCTGACCTTCAACGATGCCCAGCAGCAGCCCAGCGGGATTACCATCGACCTGCTCAAGCAGATCACCCTACGCACCGGGCTGACATTCAAACTCATTGAGCGCAACGCCGTGCAGACCATGATCGAGCAAGTGGCACGTGGCGAGGCGCAAATGATCGGGGCTCTGGGTTATGGTGCGCAGCGCCAGACGCAACTGCGCTACACCCGCCCCTACCTCGTCAGCCCGAGGGTTCTGGTCACACGCAGCCAGGCGCCCTGGCCGCCACAGTCCAGAGGACTGGAAGGCCAACGTATCGCCCTGCTGCGTGGTTCACCCCTGCGAGCAGAAGTGCAACGCCAGCACCCCAAGGCGGTATTGGTGGAAGTGAACAACCCGCTAGGCTTGATGGAAGCAGTCGCCAACGGCAATGCTGACGTCGCCTACAGCAGCCATATCAACGCGAAGTACTACATTACTCATGTTTTCAAAGACCAGCTACGCATAGCCACTGTGCTGGGTGATGACCCGGCTACTGCGGCATTCGCCGTCGCCCCTGACCAGCCCCAGTTGCAGGCCATTCTCGACAAAGCCCTGTTGAGCATTCCTCCTGAAGAACTCGACCAACTGATCAATCGCTGGCGTATCAGCACGATGGTCAGCGACAGCCCATGGCGCAACTACCGTACACTGGCATTGCAGGTGCTGGTGCTCTCTGCGCTGCTGCTGGCCGGCGTGGTGTTCTGGAACAGCTACCTGCGCAAGCTGATAAATCAGCGTACCGACGCGCAGCGCGCATTACAGGCACAATTGGCCCTAAGCCGCGGCCTGCTGGAACAGTTGCGCCAGGCCAAGGACGATGCCGAACGGGCTAGCCATACCAAAAGCACCTTCCTCGCGACCATGAGCCACGAGATCCGCACCCCAATGAATGCGGTGATTGGCTTGCTCGAGCTGGCGCTGGAAGATAGCCGCAAGGGCCGCTGCGATACTCAAGCCCTGCAGACCGCGCATGATTCGGCCGTTGACCTGTTGGGGCTAATTGGCGACATCCTCGATATTTCCCGCATCGAATCCGGTCACATGACCCTGCAGCCAGAGGCCACCGACTTGGTCGAACTGGTCCGCAGCGCCCTGAGGGTTTTCGACGGCAATGCGCGAGTCAAGGGTCTGCGCCTGCACTGCTTGCTACCGGAAGGGCCCGTTTGGGTGTTGGCAGATGCCCTGAGGATCAAGCAAATCCTCTCCAACCTGTTGAGCAATGCGATCAAATTCACAGATCGGGGAGAGGTTCACGTTAGCCTGTCAGTCGAGCCGGTAACCGCCGGCAGCAGCGTGCAAGTCCAGTTGTGCGTGCGCGACACAGGTATCGGCATTGGCTCGGCAGACCAGGCTCGTCTGTTCAGCGCCTTTGCCCAGGCTGACGGCCCGCGGGCGCGGCAGGGCGCTGGGCTGGGTCTGGTGATCAGCCGCACCCTTGCCAATCTGATGGGCGGCGCCCTTAACCTGCAAAGCGTCGAAGGCGTAGGCACCAAGGTATCGGTCGAGCTGCAACTGCCGACGTGCCATGCACCGACGCCTGTCGAGCACGCCGCACCTAGCCAGGGCGGTGAAAGCGGCCCTCTGAACATTCTGGTGGTGGATGATTACCCGGCTAACCTGCTGCTGCTGGAGAAACAGCTGAATACCTTGGGCCATCGGGTGACGTTGGCCGAAAATGGCCAAGCGGCGCTGGCCCTCTGGCAGGCTGAACGCTTCGACCTGGTAATCACCGACTGCAGCATGCCGATAATGGACGGCCACCAATTGGCACGCAGCATTCGCATGCAGGAGCATGAAATGGCTTTGCCTGCCTGCACGATCCTCGGGATCACCGCCAACGCCCAGACTCAAGAACATGAACGTTGCCTTGCCAGCGGCATGGACGACTGCCTGTTCAAACCGGTCGGCCTCAGTGCCCTCAAAGCCCATTTGCCGCAGGGTCAAGCCACGTCGATTACACCGCAACCGAAGACCAGCGGTCTTAACTTGAACGAGTTGCACCACCTGACCCAGAACGATGATCAGCTTGTCCGCCGCCTGCTTCAACAGCTTTCGCAAAGCGCAAGCGAAGACCTGGCGGCGCTGCGCGGCCTGGGCAGTCAACCTGACAGCGATGCGGTGCGCGCCGTCGTACACCGAATCAAAGGTGGCGCCAAGATGCTCAAGGTGCGCGGCGTGGTCAAGGATTGCGAAGCCATCGAACAGGCCCAGGCGCGAGGTGTGCCAACCGACGTCCTGCGCCTGCAACTGGAAACCAGCCTGCAGACCCTGCAGCGCGAACTGTCCGACGCGCTCAGTGCAATTGCAACGTCGAATTGATCTGGCTGATTGCGTCGACCACATGGCGTGACCCCTGCTGGATCTCCATGATCACGGTCCCGGCCTCGTTAGCCAGGGCAACACCTCGTCCCGTGCGTGTCAGGCTCGATTGCATGCTGGCCACTGCCGTGAGCGAAAGATCATGGTTCTGCCGTACCACATCGACGATCTCCAAGGTCGCCTTGCTGGTCCGTGCGGCCAAGCTGCGCACTTCGTCAGCGACCACGGCGAAACCACGACCATGCTCACCGGCACGTGCCGCCTCGATCGCGGCATTTAAAGCCAGCAAGTTGGTCTGATCGGCGATGCCGCGAATGGTCAGGACAATCTGCCCGATCACGTCCGATTGTTTGCTGACGGCATCAATGCTACGCGCCGCATCATTGAGTTCCTCGGAAATCTGCTCGATGACTTGCACGGTTTGCTGTACCACCTCGGTACCCTTGCGTGCGCATGCATCAGTCTGTACCGAACTGGCATGGGCCGCTTCAGCGGCGCTTTGCTGCGTGCTGACCTGTGCGGTGATGTCGCTGGCGAATTTGACCACCTTGTACAACCGCCCTTTGCTGTCGAAGATCGGGTTGTATGAGGCCTCCAGATAGACTGTCTGGCCCAGCTTGTTGACGCGTTCGAAACGATGGGAATGATACTCACCACGGTTCAGCGAAGCCCAGAACTCGCGGTATGCGGAGGACTCCCGTTCATGCGCCAGGCAGAACAGGCCATGGTGGCGCCCCACCACCTCTTCCAGGCGGTAGCCCATTGTCGTCAGGAAGTTTTCGTTGGCCTTGATCACCCGCCCCTGCGGCGTGAACTCCACCACCGCCATGGAACGACCGATGGCCTTGAGCAGGCTTTCGCTCTCGTGTTCATCCTTGATCCGCTGACTGATATCGGAAGCCACCTTGATCACACTGATGACCTGCTGACGCTCATCGAGCACCGGCATGTAGCTGGCCTCTAGCCAGACTTCACGGCCGGCCTTGTCGATACGCTCGAACGTGCCGCTGATAGGCTTGCCCTCGCCCAACTCGCGCCACAGCTGCTGGTACTCGGCGCTTTTGCTGTAGGCAGGGTCGCAAAACAATCGATGGTGCTTGCCCCGCAACTCATCGACGCTGTAGCCCATTGCCAGGCAAAACTGCGCGTTGGCATCGATAATGGTGCCATCAGGGCCAAACTCGATCATCGCCATCGAGCGGCTGATCGCCGCGAGCTTTGCCTGGGTTTCTGCCAAAGCCTGGCGAGCGCGCTGAATCTCGAGCAAATCTGACTTGCGGTGGAAATCGAACATGGCGCCAGGGTCCTTTATGCGCAGGTTTTTCTGAGCATAGATCGGCGCCGAAAGCGTGCAAGCAAACTGCTATCACTTAGTGATTAGTGTATTCGTTCAGCCCACTATTGCCCCGTGCCTGCCCGCTCAGGAACTTTCCCGCACCATCAGTTCAAACCCCAGATCCTGCTGCTCGGTAGCCACTCTCTTGCCATCGAGCAATGCCAGCAGTGCCTGTGCCGCGCCCCGACCAACGGCGGCCCGCGGTGTGCGAATGGAGGTCAGACGCGGGACCATGTGCGCCGAAGCCGGCAGGTCATTGAACCCAACCATGGCCACTCTGCCCGGAACCTCGATACCCTGGCGCAAGGCCTGCAGCACAGCACCTTGGGCGAGGTCATCGTTGCAGAAAAAAATGCCATCCACATCCGGTGCCTGCGCCAGCAACTGGCTGAACAGTTCGCTGCCCAGTGCAATGGACGAAGGCTGCGGCGACAGCACCTCCAGTTCGGTTGCGTGCATGCCGGCTTCAGCCAGCGCCTGGCGGAACCCTTCGGCACGCTGCATCACCCGTGGGTCAAGTTGCGCGGCGATGAACGCCAGGCGCCGGCGGCCTCGCTCCAGCAGGTGCCGGGCAGCAGCCCGACCAGCCTGCTGCTGGGAAAAACCTACCGACAACATGCCAGGCGCGCCACCCAGTTCCATCATGTGCACGCAGGGCACACCGCTGGCAACCAGCATCTGCCGAGAAGCCTCGCTACGCTCGAAACCGGTTAGCAGGATGCCGCACGGCTGGTACGCCAGGTAATTGCGGATCAGATTTTCTTCTTCGTCGATATCGTAGTGATAGTTGCCGATCAGTACCTCGAGCCCGCGGGGGCGCATCACCTCGTGAATGGCCTCCAGAGTGTCGATGAACAGCTGATTGGACAACGACGGAATCAGCACAACCACCGACTGGCTACGCGCAGAAGCCAACGCCCGGGCAGCGGGGTTGGCGATATAGCCAAGGCTCGCTGCTGCGGCCACCACTTTTTCCACCAGCGCCGGAGCCACGGTGCTGACACCGCGCAAGGCGCGGGAGGCGGTAATGGGGGAAACCCCGGAAAGCCTGGCCACTTCTGCCAGAGTGGGTCGACCGGTAGTGCGGGAGCCTGATCGCGACATGAGTGTTGTAATTTTACTACTTGCCAAGGAAGGGGAACGGCCACTAAGGTAGCGCTGTCTCAGGACGCAGGCAACGTAATCTTTGGTGGTGGCCACTACACGCCTTCTGCCAAGCGTCCATACTGCGTAACGATAAGATCAACAACACCGGGGAGTTAGTGTTTCGTCAGCAACGAGACAGCGCTATCTCACCCCGCAGGAGGTACTGATGAATTCTTCCCTGTCCGCCATCGTGGTGATGGGCGTGGCCGGTTGCGGCAAAAGCTGCGTCGGCGCTGCCATTGCCGCCAAAAGCGGTGGCCGCCTGATCGAAGGCGACGCGTTCCACCCTGCCGAAAACATCCGCAAGATGAGCGCGGGCACACCACTGAACGACGACGACCGCGCCGGCTGGCTGGTGCGCCTGGGCCAAGAGTTGCAAGCCACGGTCCAGGCGGGCGAACGTCCGATCCTCACCTGCTCCGCACTCAAGCGCCGTTACCGCGATACCTTGCGCCAGGCCATGCCGGAACTGGTATTCGTGTTTCTTGAACTCACCCCTGCCGAAGCCGAGAAGCGCGTACTCGCTCGCCCTGGCCATTTCATGCCGGCGAGCCTGATCGATAGCCAGTTCGCCGCCCTTGAGCCCCCCCATGGCGAGCCTCTGACCCTGCCCCTTGATGCCACGCAGCCAATAGATGCGCTGGCCGAAACGGTAGATGCCTGGCTAAAGCCCTGCGGTGAGCGGAACCTGGCGCGGACCGCTTGAAATTGGCGGTTTTTCCGGCTCACCAAAGACAGCGCTGTCCCGACGCCTGAAAGCGTTGATAGTTCAATTTCAAGCAACGCCAAAAACAACGATAAGACCGAGGCATTAAAACCATGTTCGGACTGGCTACAGATACCTTCCTGCTGCTCGACGCCCTGGTAACCATCGTCGGGCTGATCCTGCTGATCACCCATTTCAAAGTCCACCCCTTCGTCGCCCTGACCATCGCCGCCGGTTTCCTCGGCCTGACTTCCGGTATGCCGGTTGCCAAGGTCATGAAGTCCTTCCAGGATGGCTTCGGCGGCGTACTAGGCTTTGTCGGCATCGTCCTCGCCCTGGGTACGATGCTCGGCAAGCTGATGGCCGACTCCGGTGGCGCCGACCAGATTGCGCAAACCCTCATTCGCGCCTTCGGCAAGAAGAACGTGCATTGGGCCATGATGTTTGCCGCGTTCCTGGTCGGCATCCCGCTGTTCTTCGAAATCGGCTTCGTACTGCTGATTCCGCTGGTGTTCATCGTCGCCAGACGCTCGGGTGTATCGCTGATCAAGATCGGTATTCCGCTGCTGGCGGGGCTTTCGGTGGTGCACGGCCTGGTGCCGCCACATCCCGGCCCACTGCTGGCGATCGGCATTTTCAACGCCGACATCGGCAAGACCATCTTCTACGGTTTACTCGTAGCACTGCCCACTGCAATCATCGCCGGCCCGCTGTACGGTAACTTCATTTCCCGCTACATCCCGGGCAATCCGTCACAGGAGCTGATGGACCAGATCGCCAAGGAGTCCGATCAGGGTAACCTGCCGAGCTTTACCGTCACTCTGGTCACCGTGCTGCTGCCGGTTGTGCTGATGTTGCTCAAGACATTCGCTGACGTCGTGCTGCCGGCCGAGCACATCGTTCGCCAGTGGATGGACCTGATCGGCCACCCGATTACCGCCCTGCTCGCTGCCCTGCTGCTGGCCTTCTACACCTTCGGCTCGGCGCGCGGCTTCAACCGTCAGCAGATCATGAAGATGCTCGACCAGAGCCTGGCGCCGACAGCTGCCATCGTGCTGATCGTCGGTGCAGGCGGCGGTTTCAAGCAGATGCTGGTCGATACCGGGGTCGGCAACGTGATCGGCCAGATGGCAGTACAGGCAGAAATTTCACCGATCATGCTGGCCTGGCTGGTGGCTGCGGTCATCCGCATCGCCACGGGGTCGGCGACGGTCGCCACCATCACCGGCGCAGGCATCGTTGCGCCGGTGATCGACCTGGTGCCCGGCGTCAACCGTGAACTGCTGGTGTTGGCCACCGGCGCCGGTTCGCTCATTCTGTCCCATGTCAACGACGCCGGCTTCTGGCTGGTCAAACAGTACTTCAACATGACCGTGGCCGAGACCTTCAAGACCTGGAGCATGATGGAGACCATCCTGTCGGTGGTCGGCATCATCTTCATCATGATGCTATCAACGGTGGTGTGACCGCTTATCGGGGTGATGGCACCTTGGCGTTTTGGGTAGGGCCCAACAGAAGTACGTGCCCTACCTTCGCAAAGGAGCCTGCCCATGATGCGCACAAGCCTGTTACTCGCTGCCCTGCTCGCCTCCCCCTTGGCCTTGGCGGTCGGCACCGGGCCGACCCATCCGGATGATCCGCACAACCCGGCACCACAGCCGGGCGTGGACAGCACCCTCAACCCGATCGAGGAGCCAATGCCACGGGATACCGACCCGCGAATACAGGGCAGCGGCCCTGAAAGCCCGCCCGCCCGGCAGAATGACAATCGTGATTTGCCCGGGATGGAGGGCAGTGGGTCGGAAGGCACGGGTGGCCAAGGTGGTAACGGATCGGACGGCGGTCAGCGCTGAGCGGTACAGCCCTCTTCGCGGGCTTGCCCCGTGAAGAGGGCTGAATTGGCAACGCAGGAACGCCGCTTCGAACCGCTCACCACTGGCGCTTTTCAGGCCGTGTAAGCCCCAGCTTTTCTATCTTGTAACGCAGCATATCCCGCGACAGCCCCAGCATCCGCGCCGACTTGGTCACGTTCCAATCTGTACGGTCCAGCGTCCTGCACACCAAATCCCGTTCCATGTCCGGCAAGCTGGTTCCGGGTTCAGGCTCATGCCGCGGCATTTCGTATACCGTGGCCGTAGGCTGCGCGAGGGGTTCGTCGACCAAGGCCAGGCACAGATTCAGCTGGTGCGCCTGCACCACTTCATTCGGTGCCAGCAGCACCGTCTGCTCCAGCATGTTGCGCAACTCGCGCACGTTGCCCGGCCAGCTGTAACCGAGCATCAAGTTCTCCGCCTCAGTGCTGAAGCGCAGGTTCGGTTTGCCGTAACGACGCCCGTGATGGGCCAGGAAATGCCGCGCCAACAGCAGGATGTCCTGCCCTCGCGCGTGCAACCGCGGTACCTTCAGGGCGATGATGCGCAGCCGGAAGAACAGGTCCCGGCGAAACTTGCCCTGTTGCACCATCTGTTCCAGGTTGCAGTTGGTGGCGCTGATCACCCGCAGGTCAACCTTGCGCTCCTTGACCGCACCTATGCGGCGGATACTGCGATCCTCCAGCAGTTTCAGCAGCTTGGCCTGTAGCACCAGGTCCATTTCGCCGATCTCATCGAGGAACAGTGTGCCGCCGTCCGCGGCCTCCACCAGCCCCACGCGACGTTCCTTGGCGTCGGTGAAGGCACCCTTCTCATGGCCAAACAGCTCAGCCTCCAGCAGATTGGCCGGGATCGAGGCACAGTTGAACTCGATGAACGGGCCCTTGCTGCGCGAGCCGTCGAAATGCAGGGCACGCGCAACCAGTTCCTTGCCGGTACCCGTCTCGCCTTCGACCAGCACCGGCGGCAGGTCGTCATTGGCCATGCGGCGTTCAGCATCGAGCACCTGGCGCAGCGTGTGCTTGAGGGTGAGCATCACCGGCGAGTCACCAATCAGCGCCTGCAGCCCGGACTTCTGCGCCTCACGCTCCTGGTAGAACGACAGCGTGCGCTCCATCCGTTCGGTGGCCAAAGCCTTTTCCAGTGTCAGTTTGAGCTCGGCCAGCACCACAGGCTTGGTCAGGTAATGGAAAGCCCCCTCTTTCATCGCTTGTACGGCATCCTCAACGTTACCGTAGCCGGTCATCATGATTACCTTGAGCTCCGGCATCTGCGCCACCAGCGTGCGCAGCAGGTCATGCCCATTCATGCCAGGCAGCGAGTTGTCGGTGAGTACCGCGTCGGGCTGGAACCGCTTGATCTGCTCCAGCGCAAGCTCCGCACTGTTACACACCGTCACTTCGAAGCCCTTCAGGTTCAAATAGGTGCGAATGTTGTTGCCAAGGATTTCATCATCCTCGACTACCAGGATGCTGTGCTCCATGTTCCCCTCCCGCTGCGATATTGAAAGTGAGGCTTACGCGGGTTCCTTCCTCTTCACGGCTGCTCAGGCTGACCGAGCCGCCAAAACGTTCCATGATGCGCTGAACCAGCGCCAGGCCTACACCGAGGCCGCCCTGCTTGGTGGTGAAAAACGGTTTGAAGACCATGCGTTGCTGCTGCCTGGTCATGCCCTTGCCTGTGTCACTTAGCAGCAAAGCAGCGCGCTGACCCTCCTGTATGCAGACCATGGCACGCAACTCGCCACCCATTGGCATGGCTTCGATGGCATTGGAAAACAGACTGTTGAGGATCTGCGTCAATTGCAAAGGCTGGCTGGCTACCCACTGCGTCTGGGGCCCGTCGAAGGAAAAGCGGATGCCGTTACGCTCGATCTGCTGGGCGAACGCCAGGCGGGTATCCTTGATGGCGGCTACCAGGTCAACGGCCTCGGGCATATCACTGGTCGGGCGTAGTGACACCAGCAGTTCGCGCACCCAACGCGACATGCGGTCCACCTGGCTGATGATGTCGACGATGTTCTGCTGGGCCTGCGGATTGGCGATTTCCTGTGCCAGCTCTGCGCTGGAGCGGATATTGGCCAATGGGTTGCGCAGGCTGTGGGCCACCGCCGAGGACATCTCGCCAAGGGCAACATAGGTTTCACTCGCCACCAGCCGATCCTGTTGCTGGTGCAGCATCGACGCTGCGCGACGCACGATCCAGAACAGGCCAAAGTAGATCAACGCCCCGCCCACCAGGGTCGAGGCCCAGATCAGCACATAACCGCGCTGAATCCGTCGAATGAGGTCCTGTGGCTCTTTGTAGATCTCGACCATAGACAGCACCTGCTCACCTTGGCTGTCGAACAGGGGGATGTAGTTTTCGATGAACAGGTAATTGGGCTCACGCTCGAACTTCTGCTCCTCGCGGTGCTCTTCGACTTTGTGGTAGCTGGCAGACACCGCCTTGCGCGAGCGGAAGGCGTGGTCCAGGTCGCCATCGGCCTCGATGCGCTTGCCGACCAGCTCGGGGTTGGTTGACCAGACGATGGTGCGGTCACGGGCATAGACATTGGCCAGCAGCGTATCGGGAAGATGCTCGACATGATCGAGGAACTCGACCCGCGTCGCCATGGCCAGCTGCGGGCTCACCTGCAGATGCAACTGGTCCAGGCGCGGATCGAGCAGTTCTCCCATGGTGGTGCCAGGTGGCAACTGCGAATGACGCACCTCGGCTTGGGCCATGGCCTGGATGAACTGGGCGGTGAGCATGGCATCGCGCTCCACGCTGTCACGTACCACGAAGCGGGTCGATACATAGCCCAGACCACCTGCCACCGACGTGATGATCAGCAAGCTGATCACGGAAAACCAGCGCAGCAGATTGAATTCGCGAAGGGGCGTAGCCAGACCACTGCCGGGCTGGGCGACGAGCTTGTCGGGAACATCGGTTTCCAGCGTCTGCATCGCGAGGTTCCCGCGCAAGGATTCCGTTCAGAAGGCTGTCACTAATTGCCGTGCGTAGCTAACTGATAGCACTTCGCCACGCCGGCCGCAGCCGCCATTTATCGCCTATCTCTTCTTGCAAAAAGTCAGCCACGGATGTCTTGTGAAACTAGCTTGAGGATAATCAACCGGTTAGCAACATAACCTAATCTTTAATCTAGAATAGATCCCCAGTTTCGGGGAATTTGCACCCAATAATAGGATTTACTTTAAAAACAATAGCTTATCGTCTGTTTCTAGATTTCTATGAAGGTTGTGCAAGCCGAAAATTGAGTGAAACCTGAGTGCCGAGGCCTTCGCGGCTACTCAACCGAACCGATCCACCGAAACGCTCCATGATCCGTCTGACCAATACCAGCCCGACCCCTAGCCCGCCTTGTTTGGTTGTGAAGAAGGGTTTGAACGCCATGCGCTGTTGCTGTTCATTCATGCCTTTTCCGGTGTCGGCCAGGCGCAGGGTCACGCTGCGCCTATCCTTCTTCACCACCTCGACACGCAGCCGCCCACCCTGCTCCATAGACTCCAGAGCGTTGGCGATCAGGCTGTTGAAAATCTGCCCGAGCAATTCTGGCTGTCCCAGCACCTGCAGTGCCGGAAGCGGCTTCAGGTCCAGGGTCACGCCACTGCGTGCCAGCGGTATGGCAAAGGTCTGCAAGCTGTCCTGCAGGACTTGGGGCAGATCCACCGGTATCGCCTTGTCATCCAGTGGTCGCAGCGACTGCAGCAACTGGCGGATCCACTGCGACATGCGGTCGACCTGGCTGATGATCTCGTTGATATTGCGCTGCGCCGGCCCTTCGTCGTAAACCTGAGCCAGCTCGGCGCTGGAGCGGATACTGGCCAGCGGATTACGCAGGCTGTGGGCCACGGCCGAGGACACCTCACCAAGGGCCACGTAGGTTTCATTGCTGATCAGCCGCTTCTGCTGTACCGCCATTAACCGGGCGGCGCGGCGCATGATGCCATACAGGCCGATGTAGACCACCGCGGCGCCCACCGTGGTCGCCAGCCAGATGAGGACAAGGCCATGTTCGATGCGCACGATCAGGTCATGGGGTTCCTTGTATATCTCCACCATTGCCACGACGTGCTTGCCATCTGCGTCGAACAGCGGAATGTAGTTCTCGATGAACAACTGCTCAGGTGGGGTCACGAACTTCTGCTCGGAGCGGGCTTCTTCGAAGCCGTGGTAACTGGCCGATACCCGCATCTTGTGCTCGAACGCCCGATCCAGGTCGTCATCGCCCTGAATCAGCTTGCCCGTCAGCGCCGGATTGCTCGACCAGATCACCGTGCGGTCCGGGGCGTAGATGTTGGCCAGCAGCATGTCTGGCAAGTGTGCGATGTGGTCGAGGAATTCGCCGCGGGCCTTGCGCCGCGCCACGGGGTCAACGCCTGGCAAAGGATCCAGGTCCGTACGCGGGTCCAATAGTTCTCCCATGGTGCGCACATTGGGGATCGCCACATGTCGTACTTCAGCGTCGGCGATCGAGGTAATGAACTGCGCGGTAAGCAGCGCGTCACGCTCGACGCTTTCGTCGATGATGAAACGGCTGGATATCAACCCCAGACCGGCGGCCACCGAGAGGATGATGGCCAAGCTGACCCAGGCGTACCAACGCAGGAGGTTGAACGGCTTGCGCGGTGTGCCAGCGTCAGGGCTGGCGGGTGACTCGAGTGGGTCGGAACGGGAGGCGATGTCCATGGCGGCTACCACTGCTGAGCACCTTTGAAAGGTTATAGCCCAGAGTTGGGGAACCCATGACATTGATTTTCGCAAGGCCGATGCAAGGCTGCCTGCCGTCAGGTGCTCATCACAACGGCGTGTCCGCTGCCAGCCCCTGTAACTTGCGGTATTCGCGCAGCACATTGGGCACATACCGCCGGGTTTCGGCGAAGGGTGGCACCGCGCCGCGGCGCCGTACGGCCTCCGGGCCGGCATTGTAGGCGGCCACGGCCAGGGTGATGTCGTTGTCGAACAGGTTCAGCATGCGCTTTAGGTAGCGAGCTCCACCCTGCACGTTATCCTCCGGATCAAGCACATCTTCAACACCCATTTCCTTCGCCGTACCCGGCATCAGCTGCATGAGCCCAAGCGCCCCGGCAGCCGAGCGAGCCTTTGGGTTGTACCCCGATTCTGCCTTGATCAGCGCATGCAGCAATGCCTGCGGAACGTTGTGCATGCGCGCCGCCGCTGCCACCAAGTCGGCGTAGGGGCGCCCGGTGATCAATTGCGCATTGGCCGGGCCGGCCTGTGCAACGGGTTCGCGAATTACCCGTTCGTAGTTGCGCCCGGGCCGGTGGACGTTGGTCAGCACGTAACCGCCCTTGCCATCGATGGCAATGTACACATCAGCCTGGGCGGTAGCCCCTGCCAGCCAGATCAGTCCCAGGATAATTCCACGCATGTCGGTCGCCTCCCCGCCGTGCCCCCCGATATGGGGGAAATACCCCGGAAAACCCGGGCTTTTCTGCTACGACGCAAGCAATGTGCCGCTTGCCATGGCCCATGGCGCAAGGCCCCGAGGCAGACGTGCACGGCTGTTGCATGGCGGATGAAAACCTGAAAAGGCATGTCCCCATGCAGGAGGGCTTCACCATGCAGCGCAAACCCAATCGCCAACGTGGCTTCACCCTGCTCGAACTTCTGGTGGTCCTGGTGGTGCTCGGCTTATTGGCCGGTATCGTCGCGCCCAAGTACTTCAGCCAGCTGGGCCGCTCCGAGGCCAAGGTGGCACGGGCGCAGATCGAAGGGCTGGGCAAGGCCTTGGACCTCTATCGCCTGGAAGTCGGCCACTATCCCAACAGTGAGCAGGGCTTGCAGGCGCTGGTTGCCGCCCCGAGCGGCGAGGCCCGCTGGTCAGGCCCTTACCTGCAGAAAGCAATTCCACAGGACCCGTGGGGCCGTGCCTACATCTACCGCCAACCAGGCGAAAACGGCGGCGAGTACGACTTGCTGTCCATGGGCAAGGACGGCCAACCCGGGGGCGACGGTGAAAACGCCGAAATTACCAGTTGGCAATGAGGAACAAGACCATGCGCTACAGCCTCAAGGCCCTGGGTAGAGAGGGCGTGGTTCAATTGCACATCGATGCCGAGGATGCCGAGCAGGCTCGGCGCAAGGTGGAAGACCAAGGCCTGCGTGTCGTCAGCGTACGCAGTCAAGGCCGCGCTCTGTTCGGTGTGCCCTGGCGACGCCAGGTCGCCTTTGACCTGTTGCTCTTCAGTCAGGAACTGACCACGCTGCTGCATGCCGGCCTACCCTTGATCGATGCCCTGGAAAGCCTTGCGGAAAAAGCCCCTACCGCGGCAACCCGTAAAGTGCTGGCAGCGCTGGTTGGCCAGTTGTACGAAGGCCGCTCGCTGTCCCAGGCCCTGGCCCAGCAGCCGCGGATATTCCCGCCGTTGTACGTGGCGTTGGTACAGTCCAGCGAGCGCACCGGGGCGCTGGGAGACGCCCTGCACCGCTATATCGGATACCGGCAGCGCTTGGACCTGGTCCGGCAAAAACTGGTGGGGGCTTCGGTCTACCCGCTGCTACTGCTACTGGTAGGCGGTGGCGTCGTGCTGTTCCTGCTCGGCTACGTGGTACCACGCTTCAGTCTGGTCTTCGAGGGTATGGGCAGCGAACTGCCCTGGCTCTCGCGCATGCTGATGCAGATCGGCCTGTTCTTGCATGCTCAGCAACTGCCCTTGGCCCTGGCCACAGCAAGTGGCATCGGTGCCTTGGTGCTGCTGCGGCGCAACCCCGTTCTGCGGCGCTGGGTGTCACGCCAGATTCGGCGAATGCCAGCCTTGCATCAGCGCCTGATGATGTATGAACTTGCGCGCTTCTACCGCTCGCTGGGCATTCTGCTGCAAGGCGGCATACCTATCCTGACGGCCATGGGCATGGCCCGCGGGCTGCTGGGAAGCGCTGCAGCGCAAGGCCTGGAGCAGGCTTGCCGCGGGGTGGGTGAAGGGCTGCCATTGTCGCAAGCGCTGGAAGCCGGACAGTTGGTCACGCCTGTGTCGCTACGCCTGCTGCGGGCGGGCGAGCAATCGGGGAATCTGGGCGAGATGCTTGAACGGTGCGCAGATTTTCATGACCAGGAGATAGGGCGCTGGGTGGAGTGGTTCGTGAAGCTGTTTGAACCGCTGCTGATGACCTTCATCGGGTTGCTTATCGGGGTGATCGTTATTCTGATGTACATGCCGATCTTCGAGCTGGCGTCGAGTATCCACTAGCCGTCACCCACAGCTATGACAACCTGCTTGCCGACGATCAACGTCGAGGCCGGTACCATCTGACACGGTGCCGGCCTGATGGATGAACCCGCTCGCTCAATAGTCGAACCGGTCCACCGCCTGCCGCCGCTCATTGTCATCGCGCCGGTCATAGCTGGCAGTGGTCTGGATGTTGGCGTGATGCGCCAGCTTCTGCGCAATCGACAGGTCGTGCTCTTCGATCACCCGGGTGATGAACGCACGGCGAAAATCATGCGGCATGATCTTCACCCCCACCTGTGCCCCCCGCTGACGGGCGATGTAGTAGATCGCATGCTTGGTGATGCGCGCGCGGGTAATGTGGTTGCCACGGCGGATGCGATTGAACAGGAAGGGGTCGTCTGACGCGCCCTCTGGCAGCGACTGCCGACGCAGTTCAAGCCAGGCCTGCAATTTTGCGAAGGCCCAGGGCGGTGCATACTTGATCAGTTGCCGGTTACCTTTGCCCAGCACCTGCAGGCTGCGCGCCTCGAAGTCGACTTGCTCCAGGTCGATGTCCACCGACTCCGATTTGCGCATGCCGGTGCCATAAAGCAGCGCTATGATCGCCGCATCACGGATGCCCTGCGGGCGCGGATCAGCCGCGCACACATCCATCAGTTCGCGAATCAGGCTACGGCGCAGGTTGCGCCCCGGCGGCAGGCGGCTACCGGTTGTCGGCTTGACTTCACGGATACGCAGCAACTGCTCATGATCGATCAGGCCCTGGCGCCAGGCTTCATTCATCACGCCACGAATTGCGTTGACATAAAGCGACGAACTGTTGGGCGCGTAGCCATCGGTACGCAGTGCTGCAACCAGGCCGATCACATGTCCCGGCTCAAGCTTGTGCCATGGCACATCGACGAGGTTGCAATCAATGAAACCCAGCCGGTCGGCAGCGTCCTGCAAGATGTAGCGCATGGTTTGCTGGCTGGAAGGCGCCAGCCTGGCGAGGTACTGCAGCAGTGGATTTTGCGAAAGGTCGGACAAAACGTGAATCCTGTAGCGAAGCCCGGAGCGCCATAAGGCACTCCAGGCGTAAAGCGGCCTGCGTCATTTCCTTGAACTTCAGAGACTTGGTCGCGGGCATGAGCCGAAATGGTATCCCATAGACTATCGTGGTAGCCATGGCTCCCTGTCGATGAGGCACCATGGCACTGCACCGCCTGACCCGCACCCACCCCCGCCTGAGCTTCGCCGCGCTGGTCGGTATCCTTGGCGCGTGGCTGATCCCTGCCAGCGACATCGTGCAACGCATCCTCGCTGGCTGGAACCTGGGGGTCTGGCTTTACTTGCTGCTGGTGCTTTGGCTGACCTGGCGAGCAACGCCCGAGAAGGTCCGTGAGGTCGCTCAGGTCGAGGACGAAAACGCCGGCCTGGTGCTCTTCACCGTGTGCATTGCCGCCATTGCCAGCCTTGCGGCAGTCACCCTGCAACTGGTTTCAAGCCGCGGTCTGCAGGGCAGTGACCAAGCCCTGCATTACCTGTACACCGGCTTGACCGTGGCGGGCTCCTGGCTACTGATCGGGTGCATCTTCACGCTGCACTATGCCCGGCTGTTCTACAACAGCGCCCCTGAGGCACCCGCGTTGCGCTTCGCCGACGGTGAACGCAACCCGGACTACTGGGACTTCCACTACTTCTCGTTCACCATCAGCGTCGCGGTGCAAACATCCGACATCGGCGTAAGCAGCCGGGGTATGCGCAGGGTGGTACTGGCACATTCACTGGTAGGCTTCGTGTTCAACACGGCAATTCTCGGTTTCACCATCAATATTGCTGCCGGCCTGCTCGGCTAGTACCCGCCGGGCGCAGGCACCAATCCGGCAACACACCTTTTCCAGCTGCTCGGCCGCCAGCACCAGCCCCATGCGCACATGCCCCGCCCCGCTGGGCCCGAAGGCATCACCCGGCAGCAGTGAAACGCCCTCCTCTGTCAACAGCCGCTGGGCGAAGGCCTGGGCGCTCAGCCCGGTTTCGCGGATATCAAGCATCACGAACATGCCTCCCGCCGGCCGATGGGCGCGCACCCCCGGACAATTGTCCAAGGCCCTGCACACCAGGTCGCGCCGCTCCCGGTAGGCCTCGCGCATCTGTTGTACCGCAGGCAAATCATGCTCCAGCGCCACACAAGCCCCCTGCATGACAAACTCTGGCAAGCCAAACAACATGGTCATGGCCAGGTTGGCCAAGTGCGCGGTAAGCGCCGGGGGGCCAACCACCCACCCCACGCGCCAGCCGCTCATCGCATGCGACTTGGACACGCTGTCAATGATCACGCAACGCTCGCGCATGCCGGGCAATTGCGCGGGGGCAACCGCTTCGCCGTCGTACAGCAGGCCACTGTAGACCTGATCGCACACCAGCCACAGATCATGGTCGCAACAAAGCTGCGCGAGCTGCACCATGTCCTCAGGGGAGATGGCGCAGCCGGTCGGATTGTGCGGTGTGTTCAGCAGCAGCCCGCGGGTACGCGAGGTTATTGCTTGCGCCACGGCCTGCGGGTCGAGCCGAAAGCCCTGCTCCGGGCTTACCGCCACCTGTACCGGTTGTGCCCCGCAAGCGCCGAATACACCGTGGTAAGTGACATACATGGGCTCGGCGACGATCACTTCGTCCCCAGCTCCGAACAGGCATTGGCAGACGGCATATAGCGCACACTGTGCGCCAGCGAGCACCATTACCTGCTCGACACTGACCTCGGGGCCGGTGCGGCGTGCAATCGCCTGGCGCAGTGCCAGGCTGCCACGTACATCGCTGTAATGAGTGTCGCCGCGGCGCAAGCTGCTGACCGCAGCTTCAACGATGGCCGTAGGCGTGTCGAAGTCAGGATCGCCCACCGACAACAGGAAAATCTCGCGGCCTTCGCGACGCAGGGCCTGTGCCTGATAGTGGATGTCCCAGGCGGCAGCGGTTTCACCGGCGATGCGTTGAGTGAGCCTGGAATAGCGCATGACTGTCTCCCTGTCTGCCCAGCTCGCACCGCTCGTCCGAAAACGATGTGCGCCGAATGCAGTTAAAAATAGCAGAACCCTGCGGCACTTCTGGCACCACTTGCCAAGGAAAACGTTTGCTTGGCCATTTGCCCCCAAACGGCGAACGCCCGATGTTTGTGACGGAGGTCAAGCGTGAGTGGATTTGTCGTATTTTCGGCAGAACAGCGGCCCGTCGGGTGCTATCTTTAGGTTCCCGGCAGCCGCGCTCGCGGTCCCACCGATCACCGCGTCCAGGTAAGGACAAGGAGGCTGGCATGAACAAGATGACGTTCCCCAACGCCTGCCAGGTGATGCGCTGGCACTTCCACCCGCTGGGCTTCGAGGCCACCATGGATGCGCCACGCAGCATGATCGCCCGCCTGTTCGACCGTGCCACGGGCGAAACCTTGCTGGCGATTGCCGGCATCCCCTGCACTGCGATCATGGCGGCCGCTGATGTCGAACGCATCATTGAGGCGGTAGAAGCTGAAATGGATGCCTTTGTACCGGTTCTCGCCCTGCGTGACGCCGGCTAGGCGACCACCTCCGGGTTTTGCTGCAATACCTGCAATGTCCCCATGAACTGCTCGGCCGGCACCGGTTGACCCAGCAGGTAACCCTGCAGCGAATCACAGCCCAGACGCGTCAGGAAGTCCTGCTGCCCGCCGGTCTCCACACCCTCGGCAACAATACGCAAGCCCAGCGCCTGGCCCAATGCAACGATGGCCGAGACAATGGCTGCGTCGTCGCTGTCCTGCTCCAGGTCGCGGACGAAACCGCGGTCAATCTTCAGCTCGTTGGCGGGCAAGCGCTTGAGGTACATCAGGCTCGAGTAGCCGGTACCGAAGTCATCGATGGACAGGTCCACCCCCATGTCGGACAGCCGCTGCAGCACCGCCAGGCTGGCATCGGCATCATGCATCGCAGTGGTTTCGGTGATCTCCAGGGTCAGGCAGTTGGCTGGCAGGTGATTGTCGCGCAGGGCGCGGGCAACGCTGTCAACCAGACCGGCATGGCAGAACTGGATCGCGGACAGGTTGACCGCCATGCGCCAGTTTTCATACCCCTGGTCAAGCCATTGGCGCATCTGCCGGCAGGCCTCGTCCAGCACCCACTCGCCAATCGGGATGATCAGGCCGGTTTTTTCTGCCAGGCCAATGAAGCGGTCCGGCAGTAGCAGCCCGTGCTGCGGATGCTGCCAGCGCAACAAAGCCTCGGCGCCGATCGGCTGGCAAGCCTGCGCGGCGAACTTGGGCTGGTAATGCAAGCGGAACTGACGTTGCTCCAGGGCCATGCGCAGGTCCTGCAGCAGTTGCAACTGCTGGCGGGCATTGCTGTTCATGGAAGCATCGAAGAAGCTGTAGCCATTCTTGCCGGCGCTCTTGGCGTGATACATGGCAGCATCCGCGTTGCGCAGCAACTCTAGCTGGTCTTGGCCATTACCCGGATACAGGACAATGCCAAGGCTCGCCGTCAATTGCAGGTCATGCTCGGCCACGCGGAACGCCCGCGACACCAGGTTGACCTGTTTGACTGCAACATCCATGGCATCTGCGGGCTCCTGCAGTTCCACCAGCAACACAAACTCATCGCCGCCAATGCGCGCCAGTGTGTCCTGGCTGTGCAAGTGGCCGCGCAAGCGTGCTGCCACCGCCTTGAGCAGCAGGTCGCCCACATGGTGACCAAACGCATCATTGACTGGCTTGAAGCCGTCCAGGTCGATGAACATCAGCGCAAAACAACCGCCCTGCTCCGCCACCTTGCCGATCGCCTGCTCGATACGGTCGGAAAGCAGCGTGCGATTGGGCAGGCCGGTCAGCGTGTCATGTAGCGCCAGTTGCGTCAGTTCCTGGTTGGCGAGGGTCAGCGAACGCGCAAGCTCCGCAGTGCGTGCCTCCAGGCGCGCATCGAGCACCGAGGTCAGCAACGCCACTGCGAGCACCGCCAAGGTAGTGATCAGAACCAGATAGACCAGCCCGTCACCTTGCAACCCGTCTGGCAGGGCACCACAGAAACTGCCCTGAGGGAAGTTGGCTGCGGCCATCCCGGTGTAGTGCATGCCAACGATGGCAACGCCCATCAGCACAGCCGCCAGCCCACGGACCTGGCGCACGTAAGGGGTATGCTGGCGCAACCGGAAGGCAATCCACAACGCTGCCGCCGATGCGCCCACTGCGATCGCCAGCGAGGCGCCAAACAGCGTCGGGTCGTAGTCGATACCCGGTAGCATGCGCAACGCTGCCATACCGGTGTAATGCATGCAACTGATGCCGGCCCCCATGAACAGTGCGCCAAACGCCAGTTGCAGCCACGGCAGGCTCGGTTGGCTCACCAGCCATAGGGCAAACCCCGAAGACAGCACGGCGATCAGCAATGAGAAGGCGGTCAGGCCAATGTCATAGCCCAGTTCGACTGGCAGGCTGAAGGCAAGCATGCCGATGAAGTGCATCGACCAGACGCCGATACCCATCGCCAACGCTCCACCGCCCATCCAAAGGTGCACCGCCCTGCCTTGGGCGGTAGCGATGCGGCCGGTCAAATCGAGGGCGGTATAGGAGGCAAGGATGGCCACGCACAGTGAGATCAGCACCAGCGAAGAAGAGTAACTACCGGTCAGCATTGAGAGTTCCAGCGACGGGACAGGGGGGGCCCGAAAAAGCTGACGATTGTACTCAAGCTTTGGCGAAACGCACGGGGTTTCTGAATACGAAAATGGATCCAAAACCTGGCTGGATAGGCCACGAGTTGCGCCATAGAGCGTCTGGATGAACCAGTGATATCAAAATGCCACTTGTCGACTTTCCATCCGCCCACAAGGGCAGATAGAAAACCCGTTGATGCATGCCCGGGCGGCCACCTCTCCAAGCAAGGCCGCTCCCACAGGGGTTGCCGAACAGATCAGGGTTTTAGCACAGGCCTGCCTTCACTCTTGCCCGGCAAACGCCTGCTCGGCATCCCAACCGCCGCCCAGCGCAGCAATCAGTTGCACGCTGGCCACCAGCCGGCCCTGCAACAGGTTCAACACACTGCGCTCATTGCTCAGCGCCGTGGTCTGTACATTGACCACGTCCAGATAACCGATCAGCCCGGCCCTGTACTGGTTGTCGGTCAGGCGCAACGACTCACGCGCGGCATCCAGAGCTTCCTGGCGTACGACCGCCTCGTCGCCGTAAACCTTGAGCTGCACCAGATAGTTCTCGACTTCCTTGAAGCCGTCGAGCACGGTCTGGCGGTACTGCGCCACGGTCTGGTCGTATACGGCGACAGTGCGGTCAACCTCGGCGCTACGCTTTCCAGCATCAAAGAGGGTCAGCGCCAATTGCGGCCCTACCGACCAGTAACGGTTGGGCAACTGAATCCAGTCATTGAAGGTACTACTGGAATAGCCACCGCTCATGCTCAGGCTCAAGTCCGGGAAATAGGCGGCCCGTGCAACGCCGATATTGGCGTTGGCGGCCATCACGTTGCGTTCGGCCGAAGCGATGTCCGGGCGGCGCTCCAGCAGTTGCGACGGCAGGCTTACCGGAATCTGCGGCAAGGCCGGAATGCTTTTGCTGTCGGCGAGGGCAAACTCCGCTGGTGCCTTACCCAGTAGCACAGCGATGGCGTTTTCGAACTGTGCACGCTGCCAGACCAGATCTATCAGATCGGCTTGGGTAGTCTTGAGCTGGGTGCGGGCCTGGGCCACTGCGTCGGGGCCGGAGACGCCTGCACGGTACTGGTTCTCGGTCATGCGCAGCGAACGTTCATACGTCGCGACGGTGGCCTCCAGAAGGCGCTTCTGCTCATCGATAACGCGCAACTGCAGGTAATTCTGCACCAGCTCAGACTGCTGGCTGAGGCGGATTGCGGCAAGGTCGGCGAAACTTGCTTCGGCACTGGCCTCATTGGCGTTCATGGTCTCGCGCAACTTGCCCCACAGGTCGATTTCCCAGCTCACGCCGAGCTGCGCGTTGTAAGTGTTGCGAATGCCGCTGCTGTTGTTGGAAAGGCTTGAGCTCGAACTGCCGGTGCCCTGGGCCGAGCGGTTCTTGCTGGTAGTCAGGTCCAGGCTTGGGAACAACGACGCACGGCTGCTACGCACCAGCGCTTGGGCCTGGCGGTACTGGGCTTCGGCCTGAGCCACACTCTGGTTGCTGCGGTTGAGCTCCTCGACCAGAGCGTTGAGCCCTGAGTCGCCATAGATTTCCCACCAGGCGCCACGGGCGATGGCATCGGACGGGTTGGCCTGGGTCCAGCCCTCGGCCTGTTTGAACTGCGCCGGCGTGCTCAGCTCCGGGCGATGATAGTCCGGGCTCAGGGTACAGGCGCTTAACAGCGCCGCGCACAAACCGGCACCGACCAGGCGTGAACCACGCCCGCGGGTCAGCAGTTGCAGGGCACGGTGGAGTGGAGACTGGGCAAAGTTCATAGCGGGGTATCCAGAGCGGCATCGGTGCGCACGCCGCGCCAATGGTTGAATCGGTGGCGCAGGCGGTCGAGGTACAGGTACACCACCGGCGTCGTATACAGGGTCAGGACCTGGCTGAAGACCAGGCCGCCAATGATGGTCAGGCCCAGCGGCTGGCGCATTTCCGCACCCTCGGCGCGACTGAGCAGCAGTGGCAAGGCGCCAAGCATGGCCGCCAGCGTGGTCATCAGGATCGGCCGCAGGCGCAGCAGGCAGGCACGGCGGATCGACTCTTCCGGCGTCAGCCCCTGATGGCGCTCCAGTTGCAGCGCCAGGTCGATCATCAGGATGGCGTTCTTCTTCACCACGCCAATCAGCAGGAACAGGCCCAGCAGCGAGATCAGGCTGAACTCGCCCCCAGTGACGTAAAGCGCAAGCAAGGCACCCACGCCAGCCGAAGGTAAGGTCGAGAGGATGGTCAGCGGGTGAATGTAGCTTTCATACAGTATGCCCAGCACCAGATACACCAGCACCAACGCGCCAAGAATCATGAACGGCTGGCCCTGCTGGGTCTTGGCAAAGGCGTCTGCCGTGCCGCCCAGCTTGGCAATCACTTCCTCGGGCAGGCCCAGCTTGGCCACCGCCCGTTCCACCGCGGCCATGGCCTGGTCGGGGCTGTAGCCTTCGGCAACGTCGAAGGCGATGTCTTCGGCAGCGAATTGGCCCTCATGGCTGACCCGATCGTTTGCCAGGCTGTTCTCGTAATGGGCGATGGTCGACAAGGGTACGCGCGCCCCGTCACTGGTGATCACCTGCACCTGCTCCAGGCTACTCGGGTCCCAGGCGTATTTCGGGTTGATCTCCAACACCACCTGGTACTGGTTGAGGCTGTCGTAGATGGTCGAGATCTGCCGCTGACTGTAAGCGTTGTTCAGAACGGTGGTGACCATGTCCATGTCGATACCCAGGCGCTTGGCCTGGTCGCGATCGACCACCAATGTCACCTGCTGGGTACCGGAGCCGTCGCGAGCATCGATGGCGGTCAGTTCGGGCAGCGCGCGCATGGCTGCGACCACCTTGGGGAACCACTGGCGCAACGCTGCCAGATCGCCGCTCTGCAGGGTGTACAGGTACTGCGACGAGGTCTGGTCACGGCCACCGCCGCCCAGCTGCAGGTCCTGATCAGCCATCAGGAACAGCCGTCCGCCAGGTACCTTGGGCATTTCCTTGCGCAAGCGCTCGATGACTTTCTGCGCATCGATCTTGCGCTCGCTGATCGGTTTCAGGCGCACCAGCACCATGGCGTTGTTGGTACCACTGTTGCCACCAATGAAACCGGCAACACTCTGCACGGCCGGGTCGGCCAGCAAGGCACGGCGGTAGATTTCCATCTTCGGCTGCATCACGGTGAACGACAGCCCGTCGTCACCGCGGATGAAGCCCATCAGCTGGCCGGTGTCCTGCTGCGGGATCAGCGTTTTCGGTACGACCACATACAGCACGATGTTCAGCCCGATGGTCGCCAACAGGCTGATCAAGGTCAGGCGCTTGTGGCGAAGGGCCCAACTCAGGCTGCGATCGTAACCTTCGACCATGCGCTTGTGCACATTGTCGCTCCAGCGCTGCAGGCGCGTCTGTTCGGCGCGGTGGGGCTTGAGCCAGCGGGCACATAGCATCGGGGTCAGGGTCAGCGAAACCACCAGCGAGACGATGATCGCCGCCGCCAGGGTAATCGAGAACTCCTGGAACAGGTTGCGAACGATGCCGCCCATGAACAGGATCGAAACGAACACCGCAACCAGCGAGACGTTCATCGACAGCAAGGTGAAGCCGACTTCCTTGGCGCCGAGGAACGCCGCACGCATCGGCGGCTGGCCGTCCTCTATATGCCGCGAAATGTTTTCCAGCACCACGATCGCATCGTCCACCACCAGGCCTGTGGCCAGGATCAACGCCATCAGCGACAGGTTGTTCAGCGAAAACCCGCACAGGTACATCACCGCGAAGGTACCCACCAGCGATACCGGTACCGCCAGGCTGGGGATCAACGAGGCGCGCAGGCTGCCGAGGAACAGGTAGACCACGAGGATCACCAGCACCACGGCGATCAGCAGCGTGTGCTCGGCTTCCTTGAGGGTGGCCTTGATGACCGGCGAACGGTCCATGGCCACGTTCAGCTGCACACTGGCCGGCAGCAGCGACTGCAGGGCCGGCAACTGCGCGTGGATCTGGTCGACGGTCTCGATGATGTTGGCGCCGATCTGACGGTTGACCACCAGCAGCACGGCACTCTGATCGTTGAAAAAGCCGCTGTTGTAGCGGTTCTCGACGCTGTCTGTGATGGTCGCCACGTCGGCCAGGCGCAGTATCGTGCCGTTCTGCTGACGGATCACGATCGGTTCGTAATCCTTGGCTTTTTCCAGCTGGTCGTTGGCCCGTACTTGCCAGTTACGCTGGCTGTCCTCGACGAAACCCATCGGCCGGCGCTGGTTGGCGTTGGCCACCGCAGTACGCACTTCGTCCAGGGCCAGGCTGTACTGGTTGAGCAGTTGCGGCTCGACGGAAATGCGCACAGCCGGCAGCGAACTGCCGCCGATCTGTACTTCCCCTACCCCACTTACCTGAGCCAGGCTCTGCGACAGTATGGTGTCAGCCAGATCGTACAGCTGGCCCTTCTGCAACACGTCCGAGGTCAGCGACAGCACCATGATCGGCGCCTGTGACGGGTTGAGTTTCTTGTAGGTCGGCATGCTGCGCATGCCGCTGGGCAGCAGGTTGCGGGTGGCGTTGATCGCCGCCTGCACCTCGCGCGCGGCGCCGTCGATGTCCCGGCCTTGCTCGAAGCCGATGATCACCCGGGTCGAGCCCTGGTTGGAGCTACTGGTCAGGGTGGTGACACCGGCGATACTGCCAAGCTTGCGTTCCAGCGGCGTGGCTACCGTGGAGGCCATCACCTCAGGGCTGGCGCCAGCCAGGTTGGCTTGAACCACGATCACCGGGAAGTCCATCTGCGGCAACGGCGAAACCGGCAGCAGGCCGAAGCTGACGCCACCAAGCAGCATGATTGCCAGGCTCAGCAGCATGGTCGCCACAGGCCTGCGAATGAAAGGGCCGGAGAGGTTCATGCCTCGGCCTGCGTCGCTTCAGTGGCCGGGCGCCAGCGCCGAGCCAGGCGGTCGAAGAACAGATAGATGACCGGCGTTGTGAACAGGGTCAGCACCTGGCTTACCAGCAAGCCGCCGACCATGACCAGCCCCAGTGGCTGGCGCAACTCTGCACCGGAACCTGTGGCCAGCATCAGCGGTACCGCGCCGAACAGCGCAGCCAGGGTGGTCATCAGGATCGGCCGGAAACGCAGCAGCGCCGCCTGGTAGATCGCGTCGTGCGGGCTCATGCCTTGATTGCGCTCGGCCTCAAGGGCGAAGTCGATCATCATGATCGCGTTCTTCTTGACGATGCCGATGAGCAGGATGATGCCGATGATGGCGATCATGCCCAGGTCGTTGCCGCTGAGGATCAACGCCAGCAAGGCACCTACCGCCGCCGACGGCAAGGTCGAGAGGATGGTGATCGGGTGAATGTAGCTCTCGTAAAGCACGCCGAGCACGATGTACATGGTCACCACGGCCGCCAGAATCAGCAGCAAGGTGCTCGACAGGGACGCCTGGAAGGCCTCGGCAGCCCCCTGGAAGCGGGTCTGCACGCCGATGGGCATGCCGATCTCCTGCTGGACCTGCTCGATCACCTTGACCGCTTCGCCCAGAGACGCACCATGCGCCAGATTGAACGACATCATCACCGCGGGGAACTGGCCGATGTGTGAAATCGCCAGCTGCGCCTGACGCTGCTCGATGCGCGCCAGTGCCGACAGGCGCACCTGACCACCGTCACTGGCCTTGACGTGGATCGACTCCAGCGCCTGCGGGCCGATGCTTGCTGCATCGCGCGACTGCAGCACCACCCGGTACTGGCTGGCCTGGGTGTAGATGGTCGAAATCTGCCGCTGGCCGAAGGCGTCATACAGGGCGTTGGTGATTTGCGACACATCGATGCCCAGGCGGCTGGCCATGTCACGGTCGATCACCAGGTACACCTGCAGCCCCTTGTCCTGCAGGTCGCTGGCCACATCCTGCAGTTCCGGCCGCTGTTGCAGGGCGTTGACCAGCTTGCCGCTCCACTGCGCGAGCAAGTCGGCGTCGGGAGAGGACAGGCTGAACTGGTACTGGGTGCGGCTGACCCGATCCTCGATGCTCAGGTCTTGCACCGGCTGCATGAACAGGCGGATGCCGACCAGCTTGTCGAGCTGAGGCTGCAAACGGCTGATCACCTCGCCGGCCGTCACGTCGCGCTCGCCGTGGGGCTTGAGGTTGATCAGCAGGCGACCACTGTTGAGCGTGGCATTGTCACCGTCCACACCGATGTAGGACGACAGGCTCTGCACGGCCGGATCCTGCAGGATTATCGTACTCAGCGACTGCTGGCGCTCGCTCATGGCGGCGAACGAGGTGGACTGCGGGGCTTCGGAGATACCCTGGATCACCCCGGTGTCCTGCACCGGGAAGAAGCCCTTGGGTACCACCATGTACAGGAAAACGGTCAGTGCCAGGCTGGCGACCGCCACCAGCAAGGTCAGCGGCTGGTGCCGGAGCACCCATTGCAGGCCACGGCCGTAGTGCTCGATCAGCCAGTCGATCCAGGCACCACTGGCGCGGTAGAAGCGGCCTTGCTCTTCCTGCTTGGGTTCACGCTTGAGCAGGCGAGCGCACATCATGGGTGTCAGGGTCAGCGAAACTACCAGGGAAATCAGGATAGCCACCGCCAGCGTGATGGCGAATTCGCGGAACAGCCGGCCCACCACATCGGCCATGAACAGCAGCGGGATGAGCACGGCAATCAGCGAAAAGGTCAGGGAGATCAGGGTGAAACCAATCTGCCGCGCGCCCTTGAGCGCAGCCTGCATGGGCGTCTCGCCCTCCTCGATGTGCCGCGAGATGTTCTCCAGCATGACGATGGCGTCATCGACCACAAAACCGGTGGCGATGGTCAGGGCCATCAAAGTCAGGTTGTTGATCGAGAAGCCGGCCAGGTACATCACGCCGAAGGTGCCGATCAGCGACAGCGGCACGGCAATTGACGGAATGATGGTGGCACTGACGCGGCGCAGGAAGACGAAGGTCACCATCACCACCAGAACGATGGCGATCAGCAGTTCGTGCTGTACATCCTTGACCGCGGCGCGGATGGTCTGGGTGCGGTCGGTCAACACCGACACCTCGAGGCCGGCGGGCAGGTTGTCGGTGATCGACGGCAGCAGGTCCTTGATGCGGTCGACCACCTCGATGACATTGGCACCGGGCTGGCGCTGGATGTTCAGCAGTACCGCCTGGTTCTGGTTGGCCCAGGCAGCGAGGCGTTCGTTCTCGGCTCCGTCGACGATTTCGGCGACGTCCTTCAGGCGCAGCGGCGCACCGTTGTTGTACGCCAGGATCAGGTTGGCGTACTCCTCGGGGGAACGCAGCTGGTCATTGGCATCGAGCATCGACACCCGGGTCGGGCCATCGAAGTTGCCCTTAGGCTGGTTGACATTGGAGGCGCCGACCAGGGTACGCACGTCAGCAAGGTTCAGACCATTGGCGGCCAACGCATCGACGTTGACCTTGATGCGCACAGCCTGGCGCTGGCCACCGGCGATGCTGACCATACCCACGCCGCCGATCTGCGCGAGCTTCTGTGCCACGCGGGTGTCGACCAGGTCGTTGAGCTTGGGCAGCGGCATGGTCTTGCTGGAAATGGCCAGGGTCAACACCGGGGTATCGGCAGGGTTGACCTTGTTGTACACCGGTGGTGCCGGCAGGTCGCTGGGCAACAGGTTGCTGGCGGCGTTGATCGCAGCCTGTACCTGTTGCTCGGCAACGTCCATGTTCATGTCCAGGCTGAAGCGCAGAGTCAGCACCGATGCACCGCCAGAACTGGTCGATGCCATCTGGGTCAGGCCCGGCATCTGGCCGAACTGGCGCTCGAGCGGCGCGGTCACGGCGCTGGTCATCACCTGCGGGCTGGCCCCCGGATACAGGGTCATGACCCGGATGGTCGGGTAATCGACCTGCGGCAAGGCCGAAACCGGCAGCAGCTTGTAGGCGATCAGGCCGGCCAGCACGATGGCCAGCATGCTCAGCGTCGTGGCGACCGGGCGAAGGATGAACAGGCGCGACAGGTTCATGCGCCCGCCTTGCCTGCCGTTTCACCGGTCTGGGCCGAACCTTTGCCGTCCTGCCCCTGCAGGTGCTGGCCGGGGGTGGCCGGTACTTGCGAGCTGTCTTCGACCACTTCGACCTTGGAACCTTCGCGCAGGCGGTCGGTGCCTTCGAGCACCAGGCGATCACCTGCCTTGAGGCCTTCGAGGATCACACTGTTCTCACCGTCACTGGGGCCCACCTTGAGCTTGCGCACATTGACCGTGTTGTTGTCCGTGACGACATAGGCGAAGGTGCCGTCGTTGCCGAACTGGATGGCCGCCGCCGGTGCCATGACTACCTGCTTTAGGGTGTCGGCCAACAGGCGCACGTTGACGAACTGGTTGGGGAACAGCGCCATGTCCTTGTTCTCGAAGCGGCCTTTGAACTTCAGGGTACCGGTGGTGATGTCTATCTGGTTGTCGATGCTGGCCAGCACGCCAGTGGACTGTAACTTGCTGTCGCCGCGGTCCCAGGCCTCGACCGGCAGGCTGGCACCGCTGCGGTAACGTTCCAGCACGGTGGTCAGTTCGGTTTCCGGCAAAGTGAAGGCGACGCTGATCGGTTCGGTCTGGGTGATGACCACCAGGGCGGTAGTGTCATTGGCCGCCACCAGGTTGCCCAGGTCGAGCTGACGCAGGCCCACCCGACCACTGATCGGCGCACGGATCTGGGTGAAATCAAGGTTCAGGCGGGCATCGTTGACCTGAGCCTGGTTGGTTTTCACCAGCCCCTGGAACTGCGCCACCTGGGCTTCGGACGTATCGAGGGTCTGCTTGGCGATGCTGTCTTCGGCGTACAGGCCTTTATAGCGCGCCAGGTCGACTTGGGCGTTCTTGAGCTGCGCCCGGTTTTGCGCCAGCGTGCCTTCGGCCTGCTGCAGCGCGATGCGGTAGGAGCGCGGGTCGATCTCGGCCAGCAAGTCGCCAGCCTTGACCTGCTGGCCCTCCTTGAAGTGGATTTTCACCAGCTCACCGGCAACACGGCTACGCACGTTGACGGTATTGGTCGCGGTAACCGTGCCAAGCGCTTTGTAGTAGAGCGGAAAGTCGCCCACCCTTGCAGGTTCCACACGCACTGGCACCGCTTCGGTGGAGCCGCCGAAGCCGGGACGGCCCATGCCAATGCCCATGCCCTTGCCCGGGCGACCCCCGCCCGCTTCTTTTGGGGCGGGCGTTGCAGCGGGCCACAACCACCAGGCCAGCAGGGCCACCAGCAGCAGGATCAGCAGGCCAACGAGCCAGCGACGAGGGGATCGGGAGACGGAAACTCGCATGGGTTGAACGAACCTTGTTCGGAATGACGACTTGGGAAGGTGAACGATAAGCACTGGCACTCTTTTAGCAAAGGCCCTTTACCAGAGGTTTACCTTTGCCTGACGTTGCCAAGAGGCTGAACTTTAAATGAAAACGGCCCGGAAAGCGTTCCGGGCCGTTACAGGGTGTTGCTTGGAGAGGCAGCGTACTGAAGAGTTCCGAGGCCGAAACCGGGGATAAAGACCTTCGTTACGCTTGATGGCAGTCAGCTAAGCGACTTAGGGCCGCTTTACGGCCCTGACAAAGCCAGCTGACTGGCATCAGCCCAACACCATCCTTACTTCAACACCGCCAGTGCCGCGTCATAGTTCGGCTCGTCAGCGATTTCGCCTACCAGCTCGCTGTGCAGCACCTTGTCGTTTTCGTCCAGCACTACCACGGCGCGGGCAGCCAGGCCGGCCAGCGGGCCGTCGGCAATAGCAACACCGTAGTTTTCGAGGAACTCGCGACCACGCAGGGTCGACAGGTTCTTCACGTTCTCCAGGCCTTCGGCGCCGCAGAAGCGCGCCTGGGCGAACGGCAGGTCGGCGGAGATGCACAGCACCACGGTGTTGGCCACATCGTTGGCCTGGGCGTTGAACTTGCGCACCGAGGTAGCGCAGGTCGGGGTATCGACGCTTGGGAAGATGTTCAGCACCTTGCGCTTGCCGGCGAAGTCCTTCAGCGACTTGTCGGCCAAACCTTCACCTACCAAGGAAAAGGCCGGAGCCTGGGCACCGGCTTTTGGCAGCTCGCCGTTGACCTGAACCGGGTTGCCTTTGAGAGTCACTTGAGCCATGGACGAAATCCTTATGCGGGGTTTGAAAAGGACACTGAGTTAAGCATGAAGGCGACCGGGTGCCTATGGGGCACGGTGAAATTGTTCTATTACCTGACAGTTTTTGTGGACAAAAAAATGTCCGGGTTGCAACAAGCAGCCCGGACATTTCTCAATGCAATCGATGGATCAGCCCAGCAGGCCGTACACCACAGAAGTCAGCGCAACCAGGCCAACCACCACTACGAAGACGTTGGACAGCGCGCCACTGTACTTGCGCATTGATGGCACGCGGCGAATGGCGTACATCGGCATCAGGAACAGCAGCACGGCGATGATCGGGCCGCCCAGCGATTCGATCATGCCCAGGATGCTTGGGTTCAAAGTGGCGACGATCCAGCACACCACCAGCATCAGCGCGGCAACCACACGGTCCAGCGCCTTGGCGCCAGGGCGTGCGCCGGTCTTGGCGATGATACCCTTCAGGCCTTCGCTGGCACCGATGTAGTGGCCCAAGAACGACTTGGCGATGGCGATGAAGGCGATCAGCGGCGCGGCGAAAGCGATCGTCGGGTTGCTGAAGTGATTGGCCAGGTACGACAGGATCGACAGGTTCTGTGCCTTGGCTTCAGCCAATTGAACGCTGTCGAGGGTCAGTACGCAGCTGAAGACGAAGAACAGCACCATGGCCACCATCAGCAGGTGCGCGCGGGCCAGGATCTGGCCACTGCGCTCGTCGGCGTGTTCGCCATACCGGCGCTTCTGGTCCACTGCGAAGGCCGAGATGATCGGCGAGTGGTTGAACGAGAACACCATCACCGGGATCGCCAGCCACACGGTGTGCAGGAAAGCCGAACCCGATGGCAACTGGGAAGCGCTGTCGAGGATACCACCGGTCCAGTGCGGGACCAGGTAAAGGCCCAGCAGCGCCAGGGCGACGATGAACGGGTACACCAGCAGGCTCATGACCCTCACCGTGGCCTGCTCACCGCAGCGCACGATAGCCAGAAGCCCGAGGATCAGCACGAACGACAAAAGCGCCCGCGGCGGCGGGGTGATGTGCAACTGGTGTTCCATGAAGCTGGTGACCGTATTGGTCAGCGCCACGCTGTAAATGAGCAGGATCGGGAAGATGGCAAAGAAGTACAGCACGGTGATCAGTGCACCGGCCTTGATGCCGAAATGTTCTTGCACCACGTCGGTGATGTCGCCGCCACTGCGCCCGGACAGAACGAACCGGGTCAGGCCGCGATGGGCGAAATAGGTCATCGGGAAGGCCAGTGCGGCGAGAATCAGCAGCGGCCAGAAACCACCGAGGCCAGCGTTGATCGGCAGGAACAAGGTACCTGCGCCGATGGCAGTGCCAAACAGGCCCAGCATCCAGGTAGTGTCATGACGGGACCAGCTGCCAAGGGCAGCCTGGGTCGATTCGAAGCGTTGTTCAACGCTTGGGGCCTGCTCGTTCATTCCGGGTGCAACTCCACTCGCAAGACTGCAACAGGGCTGGGAGTGGCGAAACAGAGGCTTCGAGCACCCCAACCAGAAAAGAGGGGCGCGATTGTGCACTGAAACTGGGCGGTTGCGAAGCCCCGCCCGAGGGACGGTTGCACTTGTCTTTACAAGCAGGTTGCACTATGGGGCCGCCTTGCGGCCCTTTCCGACCGGTCCGGCGCCCCGGCAAGGCCGCTCAGACTTTCGCGAAACCTTGCAGGAGCGGCATTGTGCGGTGTTACTTCTGAACGGCGGCGAACGCTTCGGCAACCCGTTGCAGGTTGGCCGGGCGCAGGCCGGACATGCACACCCGGCCGCTGTCGATCAGGTACACACCGAACTCGTCGCGCAGGCGACGGACCTGCTCGACGCTGAAACCTGTGTAGCTGAACATGCCACGCTGGCGCAGGAAGAACTGGAAGTCCTGGCCTGGCAGCAACACGGCCAAAGCATCGACCAGGGCCTGGCGCATATCGAGGATGCGCTTGCGCATCACTTCGACTTCAGCGGCCCACTGCGCATTCAGCGCAGCATCGCCGAGCACGCCGGCTACCAGCTGTGCGCCGAAGTTGGGCGGGCTGGAGTAGTTGCGGCGCACAGTCGCCTTGAGCTGGCCAAGCACGCTTTGAGTGGTGTCTTCATCGTCACAGACCACCGACAGGCCCCCTACCCGCTCGCCATACAGCGAGAAGATCTTCGAGAACGAGTTGCTGACCAGGCACGGTACGCCGGCACGGGCCATTTCGCGGATGGCGTACGCGTCTTCCACCAGACCCTCGCCGAAGCCCTGGTAGGCGATGTCGAGGAACGGGATCAACTGGCGCGCCTTGACCACTTCCACTACGTGCTGCCACTGCTCCTGGGTAAGATCGGCACCGGTGGGGTTATGGCAGCAAGGATGCAGCAGCACGACGCTGTTGGCCGGCAGGGCCTGCAAAGTCGCCAGCATGCCATCGAAGTCTACGCCACGGCTGGCCTGGTCGAAGTACGGATAGCTGTGCACCTTGAACCCTGCACCTTCGAAGATGGCGCGGTGGTTGTCCCAGGTCGGGTTGCTGACCCAGACTTCGGAGGCAGGGAAGTAACGCTTGAGGAAATCGGCGCCGACCTTGAGCGCGCCGGAGCCGCCGACAGTCTGCACGGTCGCGACGCGCTTGCCGGTGACGGCTGGGTGATCAGCACCGAACAGCAGCGCCTGGATCGCCTGGCGGTAGCTGGCCAGGCCTTCCATCGGCAGGTACAGCGAAGCCTCGTGGGCCACGCCGGCGATGCGTTTTTCAACGGCATCCACCGCTTCGAGCTGCGGCACCACGCCGGCCTCATCGTAATAAAGGCCGATACTCAGGTTGACCTTGTCGGCGCGCGGGTCGGCCTTGAAGGTTTCCATCAACGAGAGAATCGGGTCGCCGGCATAGGCATCGACATGTTTGAACACAGCGTGCAGCTCCTTGAATCAGGACAGTTCGGAAAGGCTCAGGTGAGGATACCCGGAGTCGGCGGGCAGGAACATCACCTATTGTGCAAGGTTGTCTATGCAAGATTGCACAGCGGGCATTTGCAGCATGTCAGCCGGCCAGCGCCTTGAGCTCCTGCAGCTCAAGCTCAGTCACCGCCACCCCTTCACGTTGCGCAATTTCCCGCTCCCGGTAGCGTCGCTCGCCCGGCATACGCGACAACCCCACCGCCTGCATCTGCTCGACCAGCTCCCGGCTGCGCTGCGCAAACCGGTCGCCTTCGGCCTTGCTCGGGTCGATGACGATGATCAACTGCCCGGTCCACGGCGTTTTCGCCCCAGGGTGGCTCGCCCAGTCGAATTCCCAGGAGAAATGCCCGCCGGTCAGCGCCGCCGCCAGTAACTCGACCATCATCGACAGTGCCGAGCCCTTGTGTCCGCCGAAGGGCAGCAGCGCACCGCCCTCCAGAATGGCCCTGGGCTCGGTGGTCGGGTGGCCATCGGCGTCCACGCCCATGCCCTCCGGCAGCTGCTGTCCAGCCCGCGCAGCAATCTGTACGTCACCATGGGCCATGGCGCTGGTGGCCATGTCAAAAACGATAGGGTCATGCCCCGCACACGGCGCGGCAAAGGCAATCGGGTTGGTGCCGAACAACGGCTTGCGTGCACCGTGTGGCACGACACAGGTCATGCTGTTGACCACGCTCAGAGCCACCAGGCCCTCATCGGCAAACGGCTCGACATCGGGCCACAGCGCTGCGAAATGGTGGGAGTTGTGAATCGCCAGTACCGCGATGCCGGCACTGCGGGCCTTTTCGACCAGCATTGCACGCGCCGCGGCCAAGGCCGGCTGGGCAAAGCCCCCGCCAGCGTCTACCCGAACAAAGCCAGCCGCCACGTCAGCCACCAGCGGTATGGCACAGCCGCTCACCCAGCCGCTGGCCAGGGTCGAGACATAGCCAGGCATACGAAACACCCCGTGGCTATGGGCGCCATCGCGCTGAGCGCTGGCGCAATTGTGGGCGAGCACGCTGGCCACCGCCGCACTGCAGCCGTGACGCTGGAAGATTGCTTGCAACAACCCCTGCAGTTCGGCAAAAGGCATGCGCACGACAGGGTGGGTGGAAGGTGCAGACATCTGAAGCTCCTTTCTTGGAATTGGAATGGCAACAGCGTGGGCCGCGACAAAAACTTTCCCGCATGTGACAGCTATCTGTCAAATATTGACTCCATGACAGAAAACATTCATTTTCTATTCACGCCTCGCCTGGAGCAACAGCATGAGCCAACCGATCAAACAACGCCTGGAACACAGCCTGCAAGCCGCGACTGCTTCAGGCCACAAGATCGCCAGCTACATGCTCGCCAATCTCCAGGAATTGCCATTCCAGACCTCGGCCAGCATTGCCGCCAAGCTCGGCGTCAGCGAATCCAGTGTCGGGCGTTTCTGCCGCTCCCTCGGTTATGCCCATCTCAAGGCGCTCAAGCAAGACCTTCAGAGCGACCTGGGTGATGGCCCATGGCTGGTGGGAGACCGCCTGCAGGAATACCGCCAGCAGCACGACGACAATACCCGCGCAGGCAGCCTTGAGCTGGAAATCGCCGCGCTGGTACGGGTGCACGAATACAGCCGCAGCGAGGCCTGGCACATAACCGCCCAGCGCCTGGCAGACAGGCCGCGGGTATTCGTTGCCGGTTTTCAGACCGAGCGTGGTGTGGCCCAGTGCATGGCCCACCTGCTGCACTACCTGCGCGACGGCGTCCAGGTGGTCGATGGCAGTGCCGGGCACTTCGGCGAGGTGCTGCTCGGGCGCCCGGAAAACAGCGCGTTGGTGGTGTTCGAGGCACGCCGCTATTCCCGCCATGCCTTGCTGCTGTGCCAGAAGGCACGCCAGGCCGGTATCCCGGTCACGCTGGTGACCGACACCTTCTGCGATTGGGCCGATGCCAATGCCGACGAGGTGTTCCGCATCCCCACCGAATTCAATCTGTTCTGGGAGTCCACCTCGGCAATGCTGTCGTGGGTGCACCTGATGGTCAACGAGGTCTGCAAGAAGCTCGGGCCTGATGTTGAAAAACGTTTGGAAGCGACTGCCGCTCTACATAACGAATTCGTCGGCTACACGACGGGAAAACAACAATAGCAAGAGTGCAAGAGGTGCGAGATGAACAAGACCATGGCTATGGTGGGTGCATGTGCCCTGCTGCTGGCGGCTAACGCCAGCGCCGAAACCCTGCGCTTCGCCACCGAAGGGGCCTACCCGCCCTTCAACTATGTGGATGCCGACAACCAGTTGCACGGATTTGACATCGACATCACCCACGCCCTGTGCGAGCAGATGAAAGTCGAGTGCACCCTGGTGGCTCAGGACTGGGAAGGCATCATCCCGGCTTTGATGGCACGCAAGTACGATGCGGTGGTGGCTTCGATGATCGATACCGAGGAGCGCCGCAAGAAAATCGCCTTCACCGACCATTACTACCGCACCCCGCTGACCGTCGCCGTGGCCAAGGACAGCAAGATCAGTGATGCGCAGAACACCTTCGAAGGCTACACGGTGGGTGCCCAGTCTTCCTCGACCCAGGCGATCTATGCCGAAGACGTGTATGCCAAGGCGGGCGCTGACGTGAAGCTCTACCCGACCATGGACGAGGCCAATGCCGACCTCGCGGCCGGCCGCCTGGACGGAGTGATCGCCGACAAGTTCCCGTTGCACGAGTGGATGAACAAGAACGGCCAGGACTGCTGCAAGGTGCTGGGTGACGTGGCCGGCACCAAGGCCAATGCCGCCATCGCCGTGCGCAAGGACGATGACGCACTGCGCCAGCGGCTGAATACCGCGCTGGCGCAAATCGTCGCCAACGGTACCTACCAGAAAATCGCCAGCAAGTACTTCGACTTCGATATCTACAACTGATTCCGCCTGCAACGACGCGCTCCCCCGTAGGAGCGGCCTTGTGTGGCGAAAGGGCCGCAAAGCGGCCCCAGGCTTGTGCAGCGCCACCAGAACCTGTGGGGCTGCTGCGCAGCCCTTTCGCGACGCAAGGCCGCTCCTACAGAGCTCGCCCGTGGAGCAGTCAATTCTAGGGATATGTCATGCTCGATCAATTGTCCTTGCTGTCCTTCGCCAGTGGTGGCTGGGGCCAGGCGCTGCTGGCCGGCGCGCTGGTGACCGTGTCACTGGCCCTCGCCTGCCTGCCCATCGGTTTGCCACTGGGCCTTGTCGTGGCGCTCGCGGCGCGCTCGCGCAAGCGCCTGCCGCGCGCATGGTCAACCACGTTTTCCACTGTGTTCCGCGGCCTGCCCGAGCTGCTGACCCTACTGATCATCTATTACGGTTGCCAGATCGCCGCACAGCAACTGCTGGCCGCCATGGGCTATCAAGGTGAGTTCCTGATCAATACGTTCCTCGCGGCGATGATCGCTTTCAGTCTGGTATTCGCCGCCTTTTCCAGCGAGATCTGGCTGGCTGCTTTCAAAACCCTGCCCAAGGGCCAGCTTGAGGCCTGTGCGGCATTGGGCCTGGGCAAGCGCACCGCCTTCTTCAAGGTGGTACTGCCACAACTGACGCGCATCGCCCTGCCGGGGCTCTCCAACAACTGGCTGTCGTTGCTCAAGGATACCTCGCTGGTATCGACCATCTCGCTGGTCGACCTGATGCGCCAGACCAACCTTGCGGTCAGCGTGACCAAAGAGCCGATGTTCTTCTACGGGGTGGCCTGCCTGGGTTACCTGCTGTTCTCGGCGCTGTCGGGGCGAGTGTTCGCCTACATAGAACGGCGCAGCAACCGCCACCTGCAAGGAGCGCGCGTATGAGTGCCGAACAATGGCTGAGCCTGGTGCTGGACCCCGACCTGCTGGAGCGCTACGGGCCACGGTTCATCGACGGGCTGCTGGTAACTGCCAAACTGGTGGCGATTTCATTCACCCTCGGCGCCGTGCTCGGCCTGCTGCTGGCGCTGGCCCGGATGTCGCGCAACCTGCCGCTGCAGCGCCTGGCGGCCGGCTACATCTATTTCTTCCGTGGCTCCCCCCTGCTGGCACAGCTGTTTCTGCTGTACTACGGGCTTGGATCGCTGAAGGAGTTCTGGCAGGACGTCGGCCTCTGGTGGTTCTTCCGCGAAGCCTGGTTATGCACCCTGCTGGCCTTCACCCTGAACACTGCCGCCTACCAGGCCGAAATCTTGCGCGGCAGCCTGATGGCAGTGGCGCCAGGGCAGTACGAAGCGGCCAGGGCTCTGAACCTCAAACGTTCCACCACCTTCTTCAAGGTCATCTTGCCGCAATCGTTGCTGGTGGCCATCGGCCCGCTGGGCAACGAACTGATCCTGATGATCAAGGCCAGCGCCATCGCCTCGCTGGTGACCATCTACGACCTGATGGGGGTGACCAAATTGGCGTTCTCGCGCAGCTTCGACTTCCAGATCTACCTGTGGGCCGCCGTCCTTTATCTGGTGATCGTCGAGCTGGTGCGGCGCCTGCTGAAACACCTGGAGGCCCGCCTGGGCCGCCACCTGAACTGACCGAAGGATACAATCATGCATTGCCAGACCCTTGTCCTGGGCGCCGGTATCGTCGGCGTCAGCACCGCGCTGCATCTGCAGGCACGCGGGCGCCAGGTAATCCTGATCGACCGCGATGAACCCGGATGCGGTACCAGCCATGGCAACGCCGGGCTGATCGAACGCTCCAGCGTCATCCCCTATGCGTTCCCCCGCCAGTTCGGCAAGCTGCTGCGCTATGGCCTAAACCGCCAGCCGGACGTGCGCTACAGCCTGCTGCACCTGCCCAAGGCCGCGCCCTGGTTGCTGCGCTACTGGCGTCAGTCGGCACCGGGGCGGCTGGCCGGGGCCGCGGCCGACATGCTGCCGCTGGTACAACGCTGCGTAGAGGAGCATGACGCCCTGATCGCCGCCGCCGGCCTCGAAGGGCTGGTTCAGGCCAAGGGCTGGATCGAGGTGTACCGCGACCCGGCGCTGTTCGAGCAGGCCAAGGCCGAGGTCAAGGGCCTTGCGCGCTATGGCCTGCACTACGAACTGCTAGAACGCGAGCAGCTGCAGGCACGCGAGCACCAGCTCGACAGCGCCGTAATCGGCGGCATCCATTGGCTCGACCCCAAGACCGTGAACAACCCCGGCGCCCTCACCCGTGGTTATGCTGCGCTGTTCGTCCAGCGCGGCGGGCAGTTCCTGCACGGTGATGCGCGCAGCCTGCGCCAGGTCGGCAGCCAATGGCGGGTCGAAAGCCAGCGCGGGCCGATCACCGCCGACGAAGTGGTGGCGTGTCTTGGGCCGCAGTCGGCCGACCTTTATGAGCGCCTTGGCTACACGATTCCGCTGGGTATCAAGCGCGGCTACCACATGCACTACGCCACCCGTGACGGCGCTCAATTGCAGCACTCGATCTGCGACACCCAGGGTGGCTACGTGCTGGCGCCGATGGCCGCCGGCATACGCCTTACCACCGGCATCGAGTTCGCCGCCAGCAGCGCCCCGGGCAACGAAATTCAACTCAAGCGCTGCGAAGCGCTGGCGCGCACATTGTTCCCGGCACTGGGTGAGCGCCTGGACGACACCCCCTGGCTGGGCCGTCGCCCCTGCCTGCCGGACATGCGCCCTGTGATCGGCCCGGCGCCGCGGCACAAGGGCCTGTGGTTCAACTTCGGCCACGCCCACCACGGCCTGACGCTGGGGCCGGTCAGCGGCCGTCTGGTGGCTGAACTGCTCACCGGCGAGCGCCCTTTCACAGACCCTGCGCCTTACAGCGCGGCACGTTTCAACTGACACCACGCGGGAGAACAACAACATGACCGCCCCTTTGAGCGTTGCCAGCCTTGCCCCTGAGAACGACCCACGCCCGGTGCTGATCCGCATCGAGGGCCTGAACAAGCACTATGGCGCTTTCCATGTGCTGCGCGATATCGACCTGCAGGTGCACGAAGGTGAACGCATCGTGCTGTGCGGCCCCTCCGGCTCCGGCAAGTCCACCTTGATCCGTTGCATCAACCGCCTTGAAATTGCCGAACAAGGCAGCGTCCGGGTAGCCGGAACCGATCTGGCCGGCAACACGCGCCAGGCCGCCCAGGTACGCAGCGACATCGGCATGGTGTTCCAGCACTTCAACCTGTTCCCGCACATGAGCGTGCTCGACAACTGCCTGCTGGCTCCCACCAGCGTGCGCGGCCTGTCCCGCAAGGACGCCGAGGAGCGTGCGCGGATGTACCTGAGCAAGGTCGGCATCGAAAGCCAGGCGCTCAAATACCCCAGCCAGCTCTCCGGCGGCCAGCAGCAGCGGGTGGCGATCGCCCGCGCCTTGTGCATGAAGCCGCGGATCATGCTGTTCGACGAGCCGACCTCGGCGCTGGACCCAGAAATGGTCGCTGAAGTGCTGGATGTTTTGGTACAACTGGCGGGCACCGGTATGACCATGCTCTGTGTTACCCATGAAATGGGCTTTGCCAGGCAGGTTGCCGAGCGTGTGCTGTTCCTTGAAGGCGGGCAGATCATCGAAGACAGCCCGCCGCAGGTGTTCTTCAACCAGCCGCGCACTGCACGTGCCAAAAGTTTTCTGGCGCAGATCCTTCATTGAAGCCACTGGCCCTATCGTCGGCCAGCCGGCGATAGGGCCAGCGAACACGACACAAGCCCCCTTTATTGCACAGCTGCAATGACCCAACTGCGTCGTTAAATATAATTGACCTCAGCTCCTGTCAAACCCTTGCCGCCTGAGGCTCGCAAGGGTTTCAGCCCCCGAATTCAGGCGCTTCAGCCCATTTCAGTCGTTTGACATATCGAACGGCTCTGGCAAGCTATCTACAAGCCCCGACCGGCATCGTCGCCTCTGACGAGCCGGCAGTGCTCGGGGCTTCAGGTAGCACACCAGGCCCCGCGCCGTGCACCTGCACAACAACGGCAGGTCGAACCTGTCATAAGGTGACATATGTCCAACAGCAACATTGGCAACAAGCAACCTTCCCTGCGCAAACCTGTCGTCCTGATGACCATGGGCAGCCAAGAGCGCAAAGGCCATGACTACCAGGTCATGACCCACAAATACATCACCCCGCTGGTCGATTTCGCCGATTGCGTCCCGGTGCTGGTGCCCACCTGCTGTGGCACCGAAGCCCTTGAGACCTATCTGGACATGGCCGACGGCGTATACCTGACCGGTGCTGGCAGCAACATTGAGCCGAGCCTGTATGGCCAGGAAAACCAGACTCCAGGCAAAGGCCAGGATGTCAACCGCGACCTGTTCGATATTCCGCTGGTCAAGGCAGCGCTCAAGCGTGGCCTGCCCATCTTCGGCATCTGCCGTGGCATGCAGGAAATCAACGTCGCCCTGGGCGGCGACATTTATCAGAAGGTTTACGCCGAACCAGGCTTCAACGACCACCGGGAAAACCCGGAAGATCCGGTCGACGTGCAATACGCTCAGGTGCATGGCGTGAAGATCAAGCCCGGCAGCTGGCTGCACGACGCCCTTGGCACCGACGAGATCCGCGTCAACTCGCTGCATGGCCAAGGCCTGCGTAATCTGGGTACTGGCATCGAACCGATCGCCCACGCCGAAGACGGCCTGGTCGAAGCGATTCACGCCCCGAGCATTTCGCCGTTCCTGTTCGCCGTGCAGTGGCACCCGGAGTGGCAAGCGGCGAAGAACCCTGATTCGATCAAGATCTTCCAGGCCTTCGGCGATGCATGCCGCGCCCAGGTGCGCAAATCCCAGATCAAGCGCCAACAGGCCGCCTGACCCTCAGCTTCGTTAGTTTTGATCGCGGGGCGGCGCAAGGCCGCCCCCGCTTCCACGGTCACCCTCTGCTGGTCCCAGAACATTTCCCGTGGATGCGGGCGGCGGGCTTGCGTCTGTCTCCGCGATCTTTTTTCCCTTCCCGAGAGATACGATGACTGTTTAGATGGTTGTCGTTGGGTTTTCTGCGCCCGGGATCCCGAGCGCCGCCGCGCTGCGCATCGCGAGCTGCGCACGATTCCGCCTCATCACAAATCCCCCGCTAGGCCAAGTGCCGCAAAAATTTTCCGAAGGGGGACTAGTCATCGCACTAGTTGTACGATAACTTACCTCCAACGCAAAACAACACCCTTCACCCAAGCGCCACAGGATGCCAATAACAATGAATCCACAAGAACTGAAATCCATCCTCTCCCACGGGCTGCTGTCTTTCCCGGTCACCGACTTCAATGCCCAGGGCGACTTCAACCAGGCTGGCTACATCAAGCGCCTGGAATGGCTTGCCCCGTATGGCGCCAGCGCCCTGTTCGCCGCCGGTGGCACCGGTGAGTTCTTCTCCCTGGCCGCCAGCGAGTACAGCCAGGTGATCAAGACTGCCGTCGACACCTGCGCCAAGTCGGTACCGATCCTCGCCGGCGTCGGTGGCTCCACCCGCCAGGCCATCGAATACGCTCAGGAAGCCGAGCGCTTGGGTGCCAAGGGCCTGCTGTTGCTGCCGCACTACCTGACCGAAGCCAGCCAGGACGGTGTAGCCGCCCACGTCGAAGCGGTGTGTAAATCGGTCAACATCGGGGTGGTGGTGTACAACCGCAATGTCTGCCGCCTGAACGCCGACCTGCTGGAAAAGCTTGCCGAACGCTGCCCTAACCTGATCGGCTACAAGGACGGCCTGGGCGACATCGAGCTGATGGTGTCGATCCGTCGCCGCCTGGGTGACCGTTTCAGCTACCTGGGTGGGCTGCCGACCGCCGAGGTTTATGCTGCCGCTTACAAGGCCTTGGGTGTGCCTGTTTACTCCTCGGCGGTGTTCAACTTCATCCCGAAGACCGCGATGGACTTCTACCACGCCATCGCCCGCGACGATCACGCCACCGTTGGCAAGCTGATTGACGATTTCTTCCTGCCGTACCTGGACATCCGCAACCGCAAGGCCGGCTACGCCGTGAGCATCGTAAAGGCAGGCGCGAAGATCGCCGGTTACGACGCAGGTCCGGTGCGCACCCCGCTGACCGACCTGACCGCTGAAGAATACGAAATGCTCGCAGCTCTGATGGACAAGATGGGTCCGCAATAAGCGCACCCCGCGGCCTGCCAATGCCGCACCCGGAGTGGGCTACCCCACTCCGGCTACAACTCGTGAGCCCGCACAAAAATAACTAGTGGGAGTATTACCAGCATGCAAGCGACTAAAAAGACGCATGTGCGCTACCTGATCCTGTTCATGCTGTTCCTGGTGACCACGATCAACTATGCCGACCGCGCCACCATCGCCATTGCAGGCTCCAGCCTGCAGAAGGACCTCGGCATTGACGCCGTAACCCTCGGTTATATCTTCTCCGCCTTTGGATGGGCTTACGTTGCCGGCCAGATTCCTGGTGGCTGGCTGCTGGACCGCTTCGGCTCCAAGAATGTCTACGCCTTCAGTATTTTCACCTGGTCTCTGTTCACCCTGCTGCAGGGTTTTGTCGGCGGCCTGCCAGTGGCTTGGGCGGTCGTCACCTTGTTCACCCTGCGTTTTCTGGTTGGTTTTGCCGAAGCACCATCGTTCCCGGGTAACGCGCGCATCGTTGCGGCCTGGTTCCCCACGGCAGAACGCGGCACAGCATCGGCGATCTTCAACTCCGCGCAGTATTTCGCCACCGCACTGTTCGCCCCGATCATGGGCTGGATCGTGTTCAGCTTCGGCTGGGAGCACGTATTCGTGGTGATGGGTGCACTGGGTATCGTGTTCTCCATGGTGTGGCTGAAGACCATCTACAACCCGCGCCAACACCCGCGCATCAGCCCGCAAGAACTCGAGCACATCGAGCAGAACGGCGGCCTGGTGGACATGGACCAGAAGCGCGGCAACGACGGCCCGAAATGGGGGTACATCAAGCAACTGCTGACCAGCCGCATGCTGCTGGGCGTATACCTGGGCCAGTACTGCATCAACGCCATCACCTACTTCTTCCTGACCTGGTTCCCGGTGTACCTGGTGCAGGAGCGCGGCATGACCATCCTCAAGGCGGGCATCATCGCCTCGCTGCCGGCGATCTGCGGCTTCATCGGTGGTGTGCTTGGTGGCGTGCTGTCTGACTGGCTGCTGCGCCGTGGCAACTCGCTGACCTTCTCGCGCAAGCTGCCGATCGTCTGTGGCCTGCTGCTGTCGACCACCATGGTCTTCTGCAACTATGTCGAGGCGGAATGGATGGTGGTCGGCTTCATGACCCTGGCCTTCTTCGGCAAGGGCATCGGCGCACTGGGCTGGGCCGTGGTCGCCGATACCTCGCCCAAGCAGATCGCAGGGCTGTCCGGCGGCCTGTTCAACACCTTCGGCAACATTGCTTCGATCACCACCCCGATCGTCATTGGTTACATCATCAGCGCGACCGGTTCGTTCAAGTGGGCGCTGGTGTACGTGGGCGCCAACGCCCTGGTAGCGGTGTTCAGCTACCTGGTCATCGTCGGGCCGATCAAGCGTATCGAGTTGCGGGAGGATGCAAAGCCAGACGCTGAGCCTGCCGCCCCGGGCGAACTGGCCAGCGCACGTCACTGAGTGAGCACGCCCGCGACCGGTAATCCCGGTGCGGGCGGATGTACAAAGCCTGAGAACATCACAAACAGGGCCCGAACATGCAGTTGATCGAACATTCCGACTCGCCCCGCTACGTCCGCCTGCACGACGACGATAACGTCGTGGTAGTGGTCAACGATGGTGGTCTGGGCGAAGGCGCGCGCTTCCCCGATGGCCTGACCCTTGTAGAAGCCGTGCCGCAGAGCCACAAAGTGGCCACCGTCCTCATCGCCAAAGGCGAGCCAGTGCGACGCTATGGGCAGATCATCGGTTACGCCCTGGAAGACCTGCGCCAGGGCAGCTGGGTGCAGGAGAGCCAACTGGCCATGCCCTCTGCCCCGGAACTGGACAGCCTGCCGCGCTGCGATGCCGTACCTGCGCCCCTGCCTGCGCTGGATGGCTTCACCTTCGAGGGCTACCGCAATGCTGACGGCACCGTCGGTACCCGCAACATCCTGGGCATCACCACCACCGTTCAGTGTGTGACAGGTGTGCTGGAACATGCAGTCAAGCGCATCCGCAGCGAATTGCTGCCCAAATACCCCAATGTCGATGACGTGGTCGCCCTCACCCACAGCTATGGCTGCGGCGTGGCGATCAACGCCCGTGATGCCTATATCCCGATCCGCACCGTGCGCAACCTGGCACGTAACCCCAACTTGGGTGGCGAAGCGCTGGTCATCAGCCTGGGCTGCGAGAAACTGCAGGCCGACCAGGTGATGCACGACAACGACCCCTCGGTTGACCTCACTGAGCCGTGGCTGTATCGCCTGCAGGATGCCAGCCTCGGCTTTTGCGAAATGATCGAGCAGATCATGGGCTTGGCCGAGACGCGCTTGCAGAAGCTCGACAAGCGCCGCCGCGAAACCGTGCCGGCCAGTGAGCTGATCCTGGGCATGCAATGCGGCGGCAGCGATGCATTCTCCGGTATCACTGCCAACCCGGCGCTGGGCTATGCGGCCGACCTGCTGGTGCGGGCCGGCGCCACCGTGCTGTTCTCGGAAGTGACCGAGGTGCGCGACGCCATCTACATGCTTACCTCCCGCGCCGAAAACCAGGCGGTCGCCGATGCGCTGGTGCGCGAGATGGACTGGTACGACCGCTACCTGCAGCAAGGTGCGGCCGACCGCAGCGCCAACACCACGCCAGGCAACAAGAAAGGCGGCCTGTCCAATATCGTCGAAAAATCCCTGGGGTCGATCGTCAAGTCCGGCAGCGGCGCCATCCAGGGCGTGCTCGGGCCGGGCGAGCGGGTAAACCGCAAGGGCCTGATCTTCTGCGCAACGCCCGCCAGCGACTTTGTCTGCGGCACACTGCAGCTGGCGGCCGGGATGAATCTGCACGTATTCACCACTGGCCGCGGTACCCCGTACGGCCTGGCCATGGCGCCGGTAGTCAAGGTGTGCACCCGCACCGAACTGGCCCAGCGCTGGCCGGACCTGATCGACATCGACGCCGGGCGCATTGCCAGTGGCCGTTCAAGCATCGAGGAGCTGGGCTGGGAGTTGTTCCACTACTACCTGGACGTGGCCAGCGGCCGCAAGCAGACCTGGGCAGAACAACACCGGCTGCACAATGACATCACCCTGTTCAATCCGGCGCCAATCACCTGATGGTTCGGCCTTGGCCGGTATTTCAATGGCACACGCCCGCCTGTAGTAGCTGGCTTGCCAGCTTCCACAGGTCATGCGACATCCACTGATCAACCCTTCCACACACAGGAGCACACCATGCCTGAGATTCTTGGCCACAACTTCATCGCCGGCCAGCGCAGCGCCGCTGGCGCGCAACGCCTGCAGAGCCTGGACGCCACCACTGGCGAGGCCCTGCCCTACAGCTTCGCCCAAGCCACCGAGGCCGAGGTGGACCAGGCAGCTCAAGCGGCGGCAGCGGCCTTTGCCGAATTCCGCCAGCTGGCCCCGGCACGTCGTGCCGAGTTCCTCGACGCCATTGCGGCGGAACTGGACGAGCTGGACGACGCCTTCGTCGCCGTGGTCTGCCGTGAAACTGCCCTGCCCGCCGGGCGCATCCAAGGTGAGCGAGGCCGCACCAGCGGTCAGATGCGCCTGTTCGCCCAGGTGCTGCGCCGTGGCGACTACCTCGGTGCACGCATCGACCTGGCCTTGCCCGAACGCCAGCCGCTGCCCCGCGTGGACTTGCGCCAGATGCGCATCGGCGTCGGTCCGGTCGCCGTGTTCGGCGCCAGCAACTTCCCGCTGGCCTTCTCCACCGCAGGCGGTGATACCGCTGCAGCCTTCGCCGCCGGTTGTCCGGTGGTGTTCAAGGCGCACAGCGGCCACATGGCCACGGCCGACCTGGTCGGTGCGGCCATCGTCCGCGCTGCCGAACGCACCGGTATGCCCAAGGGCGTATTCAACATGGTGTTTGGCGGTGGCGTCGGTGAGTGGCTGGTCAAGCACCCGGCCATCCAGGCGGTCGGCTTCACCGGCTCGCTCAAGGGCGGGGACGCACTGTGCCGCATGGCCGCCGAACGCCCGCAACCCATCCCGGTATTCGCCGAGATGTCCAGCATCAACCCAGTGATCATTCTGCCGGGCGCGCTTGCCAAGCGTGGCGACGCCATTGCCCGCGAGCTGGCCGGGTCCGTGTGCCTGGGTGCTGGCCAGTTCTGCACCAACCCAGGCCTGGTAATCGGCCTGCAATCGCCACAGTTCAGCCAGTTGCTCACCGACCTCGGCCAGCACCTGGACCAGCAAGCCGGCCAGACCTTGCTCAACGCCGGTGGCCTGCGCAGCTATGTGGGCGGCCTGGAGCACCTGCAGGCCCACGCCGGCATCGAACACCTGGCAGGCCAACCTCAGGAAGGTAGCCAGGCGCGGGCACAACTGTTCAAGGCTGATGCCCGTTTGCTGGTGGACGCCGACCCGCTGCTGCAGGAAGAAGTGTTCGGCCCGACCACCGTTGCCGTTGAAGCTCAGGACAACGCGCAGCTGCGCGCCGCCTTGCTCGGCCTGCGCGGCCAGCTGACCGCTACGCTGATCGGTGAGCCTGAAGACTTCGAAGCATTTGCCTGGCTGGTACCACTGCTGGAAGAAAAGGTTGGCCGCATCCTGATCAATGGCTACCCGACCGGCGTGGAAGTGTGCGACGCCATGGTCCACGGCGGGCCTTACCCGGCCACCTCCGATGCCCGTGGTACGTCCGTCGGCACCCTGGCCATCGACCGCTTCCTGCGCCCGGTGTGCTACCAGAACTACCCGCAGTCGCTACTGCCTGAGGCACTGCGTGACAACAACCCGCTGGGCCTGCGCCGCCTGGTGAATGGGCAGTGGAGTGACGGGGCGATCTGAATGCCCTGATCCGATAAAAAGCCCCGCATTTGCGGGGCTTTCTTTTGAGTCTTGCATTGGATTTAGCGGCCCTGTCGCCGGCAAGCCGGCTCCCACTGGGTTTGCGCTGAGCTTGAGAGCAGCGAGATACCTGTGGGAGCCGGCTTGCCGGCGACAGGGCCAGCACAGCCATCAGACCCCTTGCGCCTCAGCCTCCGCATGCGCCTGACGCAACCGCTCACGGCTGTTGCTCAGGTGCATACGCATGGCCATCTTGGCCCCTTCGCTGTCGCTTCGGGCGATGGCTTCGTAGATCGCCTCGTGCTCATGCATCAAGCGGCTCATGTAGTGCGCCTGGTCATCATGCGCCAGACGCGCCGAGTTGAGCCGGGTACGCGGGATGATGCTGGTACCAAGGTGGTTGATGATGTCGGCAAAGTAGTGATTGCCGCTGGCCTGGGCGATACGCAGGTGGAACTGGAAGTCCGCCGACACCGCATCAGTGGCATGGGCAGCACCCTCGTTGAGTTCGTCCAGCGCCGCACGCATGCCTGCCAGCTCTTCATCGCTGCGCCGTTGCGCCGCAAGGCCTGCCGACTCGATCTCCAGGGCGATGCGCAGCTCCAGTACCGCCAGCACCTCACGCAGCGTGACCACGGTGGCCGGGTCGATGCGAAAGCCCCCCGTGGCAGGCGTGTCCAGCACAAAGGTGCCGATGCCATGGCGGGTCTCGACCTGACCGGCGGCCTGCAGCCTCGAGATGGCCTCACGCACTACGGTGCGGCTGACGCCCTCCTCGGCCATGATCTGCGATTCGGTCGGCAACTTGTCGCCGCGCTTGAGCTGGCCGCTGCGAATACGCTCGGTCAGCACCGTGACCAGTTCCTGGGCCAGACTGCGCGGCTTGCGCCGGGTCTTTGCCTGTACCTGTTGCTCTGTCATGCCCTGTTTTTCACCTTGAAAGACAGCCGTCATGATAGCGCAAGCAGTTGTACGATCACATACACCAGACGCGGTATTTATCAACACAACGTCCTCGGCATAGGGGGATGGCGGAAATAAGGATTGCGGCAGCGGACCTGCCCGCGAACAGGTCAGGACAGACGGCATCCATCTCGGTACTGTATAAGCATCGATTGGTCACTCCATGGAAGGAAAACCGCTGATGAAAACCTTCGACCGCTGCCTGCTTTGCTGCGGGCTGATCACACCGTTCTGGCTGCTGCTTGGCGTTTGGTTCACCGCCCAAGCATACCCGGGCTACGATCATCTGCAGCAGGCCATGAGCCAGCTCGGCGCGGAGGGTGCCCCAACCCAACGCTGGTCACCCCTGCTCAACAACTTCCCCCTCGCTGTGCTGTTTACCCTGTTCGCCTGGGGCCTGGCGCGGCGCTGGCGGGGCTCGAAGCTCGCCCTTGCCAGCGCCGCACTGGTACTGCTGCATGGGCTCGGCAGCGTGGGCACCGGCTTTTTTCCCTGCGATCAAGGCTGTGCGCCTGCGCACCCCTCCCTGTCTCAGCAACTGCATAACGTGTCCGGCTTGCTGATGTTTCTCTCGTTGACCCTGGCCAGTGCGCTTTGGGTATGGGCCGGCAAAGGCGTGGCCGGCTCGCGCGCGCTGGGGGCATTTTCACTGGCTTGTGTAGTGGCTGCGATAGCCAGTGCCACACTGATGGTCCAGGCGGCCCAGAACGGTCAGTTATTCGGCCTGTACCAACGCCTGAACTATACCGTCTCGGTGGTCTGGGTAGCCGGGCTTGCCCTCTACTGCCTGCGGCCGACGCTGGCAAATCGCCTGCGCATCGCCACCACCTGACCTGCAACGTGCTGGCCCCCAGGCACTTGAAGCGAAGGCAAACTCCTTTTTCCTTCAGATGCTTAGGACAGCAACATGCGAGTATTTCTAGCAATGGTGGCCGGCTGCTTGCTGGCCACGACTGCCTTCGGCGCCCAGGCCAGAGCGCTGAGCCAGAACGACCGCCATGTTTGTGGCTGGGGGTCGCAGATCGCCGCCGAGGCCCAGCAGGCCAAGCTTTCCGGTGTGACCTTGTACGCCACGCGCAAGAAACTACAAGTACGCCGGTTCGCCAAACCATGGATGCGCATGACCGCCTTCGGCATCACTGAACAGACCTACAATAGCCGCTCGCGGCTCAAGCCGGCAGCCATCAAGCAGACCTACTATGAGCAGTGCGTGCAGCATGCAGTTGCAAAGCGATAGAATCTATATATATCAATAACTTATATAGTTCATTTAATGCTTTGCCTGGAACAGGCCAGCCCTAGCGCCGCCATGGCGGGCCCTCCTTGAACTGATCCGTGACCCATGCCTTGAACGCCCCCAACGAGGCCGTGTTCAAGCGTGCCGATGGTCGCACCAGATAGATCCCGGCCGCCGCATCCAACTCCCATTGCGCAAGTACCCGCAGCAGGCGACCGGCGGCCAGGTCCTCGCCCATCAACCAGTCACCGCCAGCGAGGATGCCCACGCCACGGCGCGCCGCCTCTAACAGGGCTTCGTTGTCATTGCCGCGCAATGACCCACTGATCTTCACACTCACCTGATGGTTTCCACGGGTGAGCCGCCATTCAGGAAATGATCGTAAGCCACTGAACCCCAAGCAATTATGTTTCGACAAGTCTTCTGGTTTTGCCGGTTCGCCCTGGCGCGCCAAGTAGTCCGGCGAGGCACAGAGGATGCGTACGTGGTCACAAAGCTTGCTGGCCACCAGGCGGTTGTCGGCCAGTTCACCGATGCGTATGGCGGCATCAAAACCTTCCCCGACCAGGTCGACGAAGCGGTCGGCATACTCGGCTTCCAGGGTCACCTGCGGATGGGCCAGGACAAAGTCCGCCAGCATGCCGCTCAACCAACGCCGTCCCATCGCCGCAGGTAGGGCCAGGCGCAGGCGCCCGCGCACCGACGCCGCACCCTCGGTGGCCTCCTGCTCTGCCTCTGTTATCAGCCGGCTGGCCTCGCGCACTCGCACCACCAGGCGTTCGCCCTCATCGGTGAAGCGCAGTTGCCGAGTGGTGCGTTCCACCAGGCGAATGCCAAGGCGCTGTTCCAGTGCGCTGAGGCGTTTGGACAGTACCGTGGGGTGGCGTGCCAACTGCCGGCCGGCGGCCGAGAAAGAGCCCTGCTCGTGCAGGGCCAGCAAGGTGGCGAGTTCATCGGCGCGGCGGCTGTCAAAGGCGTCCATGGCAAGGCTCTGTGGCTGGGTCAGTCAGGTGGTGAGAATCAGCGCCCCTTCCGACAGCCCCTGCTCCAGGTCTTCGTGGGCCCTGGCTGCTTCGGCCAACGGATAGCGGCGCCATACCCGTGGCTGGATGATACCTTCGGCGACCGCCGACAGCACGTCGCCTGCGCGCTGCTGGTACTCCTCCACTGTGCGGGTATGGGCGGCCAGCGATGGCCGGGTCACGTACAACGAGCCTTTAGCGTTGAGGGTGCCAACCTCGATCGCTGCCGGGGTGCCCGTGGTCGCCCCGAACGATACCAGCAGCCCACGCAGGCGCAGGCTGTCCAGGGACGCTTGCAGCGAGACCTTGCCGACACTGTCATACACCACATCGACCCCTTGGCCCCGGGTGAGTTCATGCACCTGACCAGCCAGCGTCGCAGCATCGAATACCAGCACATGGTGGCAACCCGCTGCCTGCGCGCGCGCCATGCTTTGTGGTCGGGATACCACGCCAATCACCGTTGCGCCCAGGTGCCGCGCCCACGGTACCATCAACTGGCCGAGCGCACCGGCGGCGCCATAAAGCAGTATCTGGGTGCCGGGCCCGATCGGGTAAGTCGTCTTGAGCAGGTATTGTGCGGTGATCCCCTTGAACAGGATGGCAGCGGCAGCTTCATCGCTTACCTCGTCCGGCAGATGCACCAGACGCTCGGCAGGATACAACCGGGCGCTCGCATAGCCGCCCACAGGGCCTGTGGCATAACCGACACGGTCGCCGACCTGAACATTGTGTACACCCTCACCCGTCGCGACGACGCGCCCGGCACCTTCCAGGCCTAGCCCCGATGGCAGTAGCAGCGGCGCACCGCCTTGGCGCTGCAGCACATCCAGCGGATTGACGCCTATGGCAGTTTGCTCCAGCCAGACCTCGCCAGGCCCTGGCCGTTGGATTTGCAGGGGCTGCAGGCGCATGACGTCAGTAGCGCCGGTAGCGCTCAACACAATTCGGGTCGTCATGTTCGATTCCTTGAGGGAGTGGAAGACCGACTCAGGCTAATTAGTCGGCAGGAATCGAACAATCGGCTTGGGTGCAGATGATTCCTGCACCCAATGAAGCAAAGTGTTTTCAGCAGCCCGTCAACACCGCTGGCCGGCGCTCACCGGCAAAGAACAATGGGCGCAGACGCACGCCAATGATGTTTCCGGTGTAGGCGGCAACCAGCCATAGCCAGCCATGCACGCTACCCGAAGCGATGCCGCTGAAGTAGGCGCCAATGTTGCAGCCATAGGCCAGGCGCGAACCGTAGCCCAGCAGCAGGCCACCGATCACTGCGGCTACCAGCGAGCGAAGCGGGATGTTCAGGCTCGGGGCAAAACGCCCCGCTAGGCCAGCCGCCAGCAGCGCCCCCAGCACGATGCCAAGGTCCATGACGGTGGTCACGTCTTGCCACAACGGCGCTGCCAGCGCCTTGGCGTTGGCCGGCGCCTGCCAGAACACCCAGCTGCCGACGTCTACACCCAGGCTGGAGAGAGTCTTGGCGCCCCACAGGGCAAATGCGGAGGTAATGCCCCACGGGCGCCCGGCCAAGGCCAAGGTGGCGTAGTTCAGCAAGGCCAGGGCAATAGCGCCCCACAGCAACGGCCATGGGCCACGCATGAAGCGTCGCAGGCCCTGGTGTTCACTGCTCACGGGGGCTTCCAGAGCGCCATGGCGGCGCTTTTCCAGTACCACCGTGGCCCAGGCGATCAGCGCGAACACCGCCACGCTGGCCAGCAGCGCCGGCGCTACCCCCCAGGCCTGGACGATCGAGGTAGCCGGCAACGATGGCAAGGCGAACCACCAGTCGGCATGGTGCGTGGCAGTAACCGAGCCGATGATGAAGAACAGCAGCGTCACCAGCATTCTGGCGTTGCCCCCGCCGACGGTGAACAGCGTGCCCGAGGCACAACCGCCGCCCAGTTGCATGCCGATACCGAAGATAAACGCGCCAAACACCACGGAAACCCCGGCTGGCGCCACCAGCCCGGTCACCGGGTTACCAAACAGGCTGCCAGCCGACAACGCCGGGAAGAACAGCAGCACGGCCAGGGTCAGCATGACCATCTGCGCACGCAGGCCGGCGCCCCGTCGTTCGTTGATGAATACGCGCCAGGCCGAGGTAAAACCGAACGCTGCGTGGTAAAGCGTCAGCCCCAGAGCGGCGCCGAGGATCAGCAGCAGTACCTGCTTGAAACCGGCGTTGAGGTTTAGGAACCAGGCACCAGCCAGCAGCAGGGCCAAGGCAATCAAGGGGGCGCCCAGGCGGCGCGGTTCGGGTGTTGCGGTTGCGGAAAGACCCATCGGAATGCTCGGATTACTGTAAAACGGGGGGCGATTATAGCGCCGGGGTTCGATCAATGCTGCTTTGGGTGGCTTTCATCTGTGGCAGGGGGGCTGCCCGCTCAGCAGTGCGCACATCTGTTAGGCTGATACGAAGCCCCCAAAAGCCACCCTGGCCATTCGCACCATGGATGAACTGCGCAAGATCGACCTCAACCTGCTGCTGGCCCTGCATGCACTGCTCAGCGAAAAACACGTGACCCGCGCTGCCATCCGCCTGCACCGCAGCCAACCGGCAGTCAGCCATGCCTTGGCGCAACTGCGCGCACATTTCGACGACCCGCTGCTGATCCGCCAGAACGGCCACATGGCCCTGACCGCACGCGCCCAGTCCCTCATCAAACCCTTGCAGGACGCGCTGGGCAGCCTCAACAGCCTGCTGGCCACACCACGCTTCGACCCGGCTCTGGCTCAGCGCAGGTTCCGCCTGTCGTTGTCCGATTACGCCTCGCGGATCATCCTGCCGCCACTGGTCCGTCACCTGCGACAGGCAGCACCGGGCGTGGACCTTGCCATCAGCCAGGCCAGCCGCGAGGCGATGATGGCGCAGTTGCTCGATGGCGAACTCGACCTCGCCTTGGGCATCTTCCCCGAGCTGCCGCAGGGCATTACCGCGCAGACACTGTTCGAGGACAGCTTCGTCAGCATCGCCGACCGTCAGGTGCTGCCAGCCAAAGGTGGCCTTGCACTGGATGACTGGCTGGCACGGCCGCACGTGCTCATGGCCATGCGCCCGGACGCCCATGACGAGATCGAGCGCGCGCTGGGTGAACGGGGCCTGCGCCGGCGCATCGCCCTGGCGCTCCCGCACTGGAGCGCCGCCGTCGAAGTGCTCGGCGGCACCGACCTGATCCTTACCGTGGCCAAGCGAGCGGTGGGCCCGATGCGCCCACATAAGGGCCTGCGCCAGTTCGCACCACCCTTGGCAATTCCAAACCTGGCCTATCAGCAGGCTTGGCACACCAGAAAAGACAGCGATCCAGGGCATCGCTGGCTGCGGGAGACAGTCTGGGCCTGTTGCCAGCCCGGCCGCTGATCAGGCTTCGGGCTGTTTGACGATAGCCGCCTTGCCAGTCGCCGGGCTTGCGGCCCAGGTGCTCTGCACCAGGAACACCCCGACGAGTATCAGAACCACCCCCGCAAGCCTTGGCAGGCTCACCGGTTTGCTGGCAACGCCCATCAGCCCGAAATGGTCGACAATCACCGACGTCAGAATCTGCCCCGCCACCACCAGCACCAGAAAGCCCGCGGTTCCAAGCTTAGGAGTCAAGGCGGCGGCAGCGGCTACGTACAGTGCGCCAAGCACCCCGCCGATCCACAGCCACCATGGGCCTTGCAGTGCTTTGCCCAGGTCGGGCAGCGGTACCCGCAGGATCAGCAAGGCCGCGATGACCACCACAGAACTGACCGTCAATGACGTGAAGGCGCCCCAAAGCCAGTGCCCGAGCGCACGACCAACGGCCGCGTTGCTGGCGGCCTGGTAGGGCAGCACGACTCCGGCGAGCAGCGCCAAAACCAAGGGAAGAAAAGCAATAAGCAGGGCCTTGTTAGGCATAGGTGCACTCAGCTGAAGACAGGGTCGGTACATCATCCGCAAATCCACAGAGGTTATGGAAATCGAAATCCTGCACTCAGATTATTCGCCACATGGATGATGGATACCGATCTATGATCGCCGGCCTTTTCGCGGGGTCGCCCGCGAAAAGGCCGGCGAGAGGTCAGCGGGATGTCTCGATCCGCAGTACTTCGGTGTAGATCGCATCGACCGTCTGGTCGACCTTGAGGTTTTTCATTCGGGCCTGCAGTTCAGGGTCCTCGACCTTGACCACCTGCAACTTGCCTTCCGGCGGTAGCAGGCTCACCTCATGGGTCTTGAGGTCGATCTTCTTGATCTGCGACGTTACCCGCACCTGGCGGAATGCCTCGCCGCCCGGGTTGGGGTTGTCCTTGGTGGCGCGGATGGTTCCAGACTCATCGCTGGCTTTGGGCGCCCCGCCCACCTCTGTGTTGAGTACATAGGCCACCGCACGGGTCACGTAGATATCGACCTGGTCACCGACTTTTAGGTTGGGCAGCGCCTTGGCCTTTTCCGTGAGCTGGAACGTCACGTCCTTGTCGTCAGGACCTTTGACCGTGACCTGCCGGTTGGCCTGGTCGATGGCGGTGACCTGTGTGGTCACATGACTTTCCAGTGCTTCACTGGCAATGGGTATATCGGCAGCCTGCACCGTGTAACTGGCGGTACCGACGAGCGTGGCAAGCGCAACAGCGCGAGCGAGTGTACAAAGAGCATTCATAGGCCTGCTTCCCTGTGGTCAAGACCGGACAGGCGCGTGAACGCTTCACGCGCCGCTCCTACACCATAGCTGGACTTACCGATTGCGCGTGACCCGCCATACGGTATTGGCCAAATCATCGGCGATGATCAGTGCCCCGCGAGGGTCAACCGTCACACCGACCGGCCGGCCACGAGTCTTGCCATCCTCGGTCCGGAAACCGGTGGCGAAGTCGATCGGTTCGCCGGCAGGCTTGCCATTGCTGAACGGCACGAAGATCACCTTGTAGCCCACAGGGTTTGGCCGGTTCCAGCTGCCGTGCTCGCCCACGAACACGCCGTCGGCAAAGCGCTCGCCCATGGCCGGTATGGAAAAGTCCACGCCCAGCGCGGCCACATGCGAACCGAGGCTGTAATCGGGCTTGATTGCGGCAGCCACCTTGTCCGGGTTCTGCGGTTTCACCCGCTCATCGACGTTCTGCCCCCAGTAGCTGTACGGCCAGCCATAGAAGCCACCTTCACGCACCGAAGTGAGGTAGTCCGGCACCAGGTCCGGGCCCAGCTCATCGCGTTCATTGACCACGGTCCACAGCTGCCCGCTGCCAGGCTGGATGGCCAGCGCCGTCGGGTTACGCAAGCCGGTAGCGTACGGCTTGTGCGCGCCGGTGGCAGCGTCGATTTGCCAGACCATGGCGCGATCGACTTCGGCCTCCATCCCGCGCTCGGTGATATTGCTGTTCGAACCGATACCCACATACAGGTAACGGCCATCGGGGCTGACGGTCAGCGCCTTGGTCCAGTGATGATTGATCTCGGCCGGCAGGTCGGTGACTTTGGTCGGCGGGCTGCCGGCCTGGGTCTGGCCGTCCTGGTAGTCGAAACGTACCAATGCGTCCTGGTTGGCCACGTACAGCTTGCCATCGGCAAAGGCCAGGCCATAAGGCGCGTTGAGGTTTTCGGCAAACACCGTCTGCACCTCATAGGTGCCATCGCCGTCGGCGTCGCGCAGCAGGGTCAAGCGGTTGCCGCCCTTGACCTGGGTATTGCCTTTGGCTTTGATCTGGCTGGCGATGACGTCCTTGGGCTTGAGCTTGGCTGCACTGCCGCCGCGGCCTTCGGCCACCAGGATGTCACCGTTGGGCAGTACCAGGCTCTGACGCGGAATTTTCAGGTCAGTGGCAATGGCTGTGATGCTGTAACCCTCAGGTACGGTCGGCTTCTGCTCGCCCCAGTGTGCGGGCTGGGCGATCTTCATGCTCGGCAACAGGCCACGCTCGGGGGCCGGCAGTTTCGGGTCGGGGCCCAGGGCCTGGGTAGCCTCACCTTCCCCACCGCAGGCGCTCAACAACAGCGCTACACTCAATACAGGCAATGCATGCAAAGGTTTCATGCCGCACCTCCCGAACGCAGGTTGCTCATACCCAGCCAGGCCGCCACGCAGGCCAGCACGGTCACGATCAGAGACAACACCAGGCCCGCGGGCATCACTGCCCAGGCGTCCTTGGCGTGCTCGAAGGCATTGACCAGCCCTAATATCCAAGTCACCAGCAACAGCAGAAAGTACAGCGTTGGCCGCCCGCCCTTGCGCTCGGCGCGGACCAGGTTGGCCAGCGCGAACAGCAACGTCAGCCCGCAGAACAGCAGGCCGCCGGCAATCAACCAGGAGGCGAAGTTGCTCCACTGGATCTGGTAGCTCTTGAAGTAGGCTAGGTCACTCAGCAATGCGCCAAGAAACAGCGGGACCGTGCCGGCCAGCAGGATTGCGTGCAGCGGGCTGGGCGTGCATCGGTAGAGGGTTTGCTCGGTAGCGGTCACGGCGCCTCCTTACTCAGTCAGTGACCCGGGGCTGGCGGACAGGCGCGAGTGCCCGGTCCGTCAGGCGTGCGCGGGGTGCGCTTAGCAAAGGATCACCTTGACGTCCGGTTAGTTCACCGCTTGGCTTGATAGAAATATCCTGAAAGACTTCACCCCCCTTCCCACCTGAGGCAAATGGCATGAGCGCTGATAGAGCACGACCTTACGCGTTGTGGGCCGCACATGCCCTGCTTGGCCTCAGCATGGCGCTGACCGCCGGATGTTCGAACAAGCACAGCCAGGCTCGCTACCAGACAGCGGCATTGGGCTCGAACTGTTTCGCCAAGGCCGTGCCCACTACGGGAGAAGGCGGCCTGGCGTGGGGCGATACCTTGAGCATGGCCCGCCACAAGTCGATGAACAATTGCATCCGCTATGCCGGCCGCTCCGGCGGAACGCCCAGGACCTGCCAGGTGGTCATGGCCAAGTGCAAGAACTAGCGGCTGCCGGGTTCCGCCCCCTCAAGCCGGGCGTCCAGCACGGCTTCCAGATCCGCCAGTTCGATTTCCCCGCCGGCCTCCAGCAGCGCACACCGTTTTGTACAGTCGATGATCACGCGTATGCCGTCGCGCGCGCGGTGGCTTGGGTACTTGCGCAATGCCAGTTCGACGGTCGAGCCGCTATGCCAGGTGCTGACGTCCGCTGACCAACAGGCATCCTGGAAGCTCAGCAGGCAAGTGCCTTGGTGGGTATCGAGAACACGCGGGGAATAGACCCAATGCGTATTTCCAGCCTCCCATGGCCTCACCATTACCCGGTAGTGGTCATCCGCTGAGCGGGACTGCACCTCGTCTTCGACTGCAGGCTGGCCGTTGGCGGCCACGTAGCGGTCGAAAGCATTGACCTGTCCCGCCGTACGGCAGCCTGCCTGGTAATACGCCACGTGCTGTCTGTAGCCGGCAAACTCGGCGGACTGGGCACCATCGGCGAAGAGAGAGGTGATGGCAGCGCTCTGCACCAGCCAATACACCTCATCCGAACCTTCGTGGGCTTTGCTGCTACCCAAGGTAATTGCCTGGCCCAGCAGTTCGCTGGCCAGGCGCCGGCCAACCTCGCGCAATGCGCCATCGGCCAGCGGCGCAGGGTTTTTCCCTGCTTGCGCCATGAAGGCCGAATAGCGCAGGTACAGTGGCTCACCAATCAGGCCAGGTGCGGGGTAATCGGGAAGAGGCAGGTCGAGCGGTTCGAACACCCGATTACGCGGCAGCCATGCCAGGTTCTGCTGAGCACGCGAAGGCTCAAAGGCAGGTTCGCAGGCCACATGTTTACCTGACCAGCCCGCGAGGCAGTTTTTCAGGCGATTGAAGAAGTTTGTCACCAGAACGTCCTTGAAGGTGCCAGGGCTTGCATGCTACTCCAGATGAACGCTTGCCTGTACGACCTCTTCGCGGGTGAACCCGCTCCGGCCCCAATCGCTGCGGTCTGCTAGCGGGAGCAACCCGCGAAGAGGCTCGCAATCAACGTTTCATGATCACGACTTCAAGGTAATCACTGGGCACCACAAGCGACGAAGCCCCAGCAAGGTTGCTCTCGTTCAACAATTGAGTCAGATCGCTCTCCAGCGCCGCCGAAGCATCTGCCGACTACGCCGCAAAGGCTTTATGCACCGGGCCATACCAAGTGCGGAACACCTCGATGAAGTGCGCTGGCGAACGATAGCGAAAGTTGAACTGCTGGCACCTGACATCCATGGCGCCGATTTCGCCGTCAAACATTGCGCGCAGTTGCTCTTCATCGCCCCAGCGCGACGGCGGCAAGGCGCCAGCCGGTGGCGGCACATGCCGACCGAGGGTCTTGAACATCTGGCCGACGAAGCCCTGAGGTGTCCAGTTAGCCAGGCCTACCCTTCCGCCGGAGCGGCAAACGCGCGCAAGCTCCCGAGCCGCCTGCGCCTGGTCGGGGGCGAACATCACGCCGAAGGTCGAAACAACGGCATCGAAGGTAGCGTCTTTGAACGGCAAGGCCTCGGCATCGGCCACCTGGAATTCCACATTCAGATGTTCGGCACGAGCGCGATCCTCTGCGCGCTTGAGCAGCTCGGGCACGTAGTCGGTGGAAATGACCCGGCACCCGCGCCGAGCGGCGGCCAGAGTGGCGTTACCGTTGCCTGCAGCAACATCCAGCACCTGCTCGTCCCAGCGAAGGTCACAGGCTTCGGCCAGCCGTTCACCCACCAGTTGCAAGGTAGTGCCGATCACCGCGTAGTCACCGCTGGCCCACGCAGCCTGCTGGCGGGCCTTCAATGCGTTGGTGTCCAGTGGGTTGCTCATGCTCTGCGCCTTCTTGTTCTGTGCGCGGCCGAGGTCCTTCTGACGGTCTATGCGCCGTGGTGTGTAGTGTGGTGGCCTGCTCCGACCACCATTGAGCTAAACGCTGATGAACAGATGCAGCAAGCAGTAATGCCTGACGGGCAATACGCATTGGCAATAGCATCAAGGCCGTTGCGTACTATCCAAGTGTAAAGGGGCGCTAAGCGCCCCCTCCAGACTCGTCACACCGCCTTGGCCCGTGCGGCATGCAGTTTCTTGTAGCTCTCGATCAGGCGCAGGTGGCGGTCCAGCCCCTCCAGCTTCATGCTGGTCGGGGTCAGGCCATGGAAGCGCACGCTACCGTCCACCGAACCCAGCACTGCATCCATGCGCGGGTTGCCGAACATGCGGCGGAAATTGGCCTCGTAGTCATCCATCTGAAGCTCGTCATCCAGCACCACTTCCAACACAACATTCAGGGCCTGGTAGAACAAACCGCGCTCGACAGTGTTGTCATTGAACTGCAGGAACGCCTCGACCAGTTCTTTGGCGTCCTCGAAACGCTTCAGCGCCAGGCAGATCAGCAGTTTCAACTCAAGGATGGTCAGCTGGCCCCACACCGTGTTCTCATCGAACTCGACACCGATCAGCGTGGTGATGGTGGTGTAGTCGTCCACCTCACAGTTGTCCAGGCGCTTTAGCAGCGCCCGCAGTGCACGGTTGTCCAGGCTATGCAGGTTGAGGATGTCGGCACGGAAGCCCAGGGCACGGTTGGTGTTGTCCCAGATCAGGTCCTCGACCGGGTAGATCTCCGAGTAACCCGGTACCAGGATGCGGCAGGCGTTGGCGCCGAGGTTGTCGTACACAGCCATGTACACCTCTTTGCCCATGCCCTCGAGGATGCCGAACAGGGTCGCGGCTTCCTGGAGGTTGGAGTCTTCGCCATGGCCGGAGAAGTCCCACTCGACGAACTCGAAGTCGGCCTTGGCGCTGAAGAAGCGCCACGACACCACACCACTGGAGTCGATGAAGTGCTCGACGAAGTTGTTCGGCTCGGTCAGCGCGTGGCTTTCGAAGGTCGGCTGCGGCAAGTCGTTGAGCCCCTCGAAACTGCGGCCCTGCAGCAGTTCGGTAAGGCTGCGTTCCAGCGCCACCTCAAAGCTTGGGTGCGCGCCGAACGAGGCGAACACGCCACCGGTACGCGGGTTCATCAGGGTCACGCACATGACCGGGAATTCACCGCCCAGCGACGCGTCCTTGACCAGCACCGGGAAGCCCTGCTCTTCCAGCCCCTGGATGCCTGCGACGATGCCTGGGTACTTCGCCAGCACCTCCTGCGGCACATCCGGCAGGCACAGCTCGCCCTCAAGGATTTCACGCTTCACGGCCCGCTCGAAGATCTCCGACAGGCACTGCACCTGAGCTTCAGCCAGGGTGTTGCCCGCGCTCATGCCGTTGCTGAGGAACAGGTTTTCGATCAGGTTGGACGGGAAGTACACCACCTGGCTGTCCGACTGGCGCACGAACGGCAGCGAACAGATGCCACGCGCGGTATTGCCCGAGTTGGTGTCATACAAGTGCGAACCGCGCAGCTCGCCGTCCGGGTTGTAGATCTGCAGGCAGTATTCGTCGAGGATCTCGGCTGGCAGCGCGTCCTTGGGCCCCGGCTTGAACCACTGCTCGTTGGGGTAGTGCACGAACGGCGCGTTGGCGATGTCCTCGCCCCAGAACTGGTCGTTGTAGAAGAAGTTGCAGTTCAAACGCTCGATGAACTCACCCAGCGCCGAGGCCAGCGCGGCCTCTTTGGTCGAGCCCTTGCCGTTGGTGAAGCACATCGGCGACTGCGCATCGCGCACGTGCAGCGACCACACGTTCGGCACGATGTTGCGCCACGAGGCGATCTCGATCTTCATGCCCAGCCCGGCAAGCAGCCCCGACATGTTGGCGATGGTCTGCTCCAGCGGCAGGTCCTTGCCGGCGATGTAGGTGGTGGTGTCGGCCACCGGCATGAGCAGGCCCTGGGCGTCGGCATCAAGGTTGTCCACCTGCTCGATGATGAACTCGGGACCGGTCTGTACCACTTTTTTGACCGTGCAGCGGTCGATGGAGCGCAGGATGCCCTGCCGGTCCTTCTCAGAGATGTCTTCCGGCAGTTCGACCTGGATCTTGAAGATCTGGTTGTAGCGGTTCTCAGGGTCGACGATGTTGTTCTGCGACAGGCGGATATTTTCGGTAGGGATATCCCGGGTCTGGCAGTACAGCTTGACGAAATAGGCGGCGCACAGGGCCGATGAGGCAAGGAAATAGTCGAACGGCCCCGGGGCCGAGCCATCGCCTTTGTAGCGGATCGGCTGGTCGGCGATCACCGTGAAGTCGTCGAATTTGGCTTCAAGACGAAGGTTGTCGAGAAAGTTGACCTTGATTTCCATGCGGGAACACCGTGATTTAAGCGTGCAAAACGAAATTGGCCGGCATTATCCGGTTTTTTCGGCTGGAAGTCCTGTTTGTCTGTACGGCTGACGGCTGCGGCACTTGATTGCGCATTTCACCGGATTGCTTGCCTGATTCTCTGAACCTGCAGTACACGGCAGGCCACCGCTCATACCGCTGTGCTAGCGTTTGCGATTGGGGAACAACGTATTCCCTGCAAGACAGCACACAATCACAACCGATGATCAGCAGGTGAGCCATGGAACTTCGAATCAACCAGAAGACCTACCAGGTCGAGGCCGACGCCGACACGCCGTTGCTGTGGGTGATCCGCGACGACCTCGGCCTGACCGGCACCAAATACGGCTGCGGCCTGGCACAGTGCGGCGCCTGCTCGGTGCTGGTGGACGGCAATGTGGTGCGCGCCTGTGTCACGCCGGTGGCCGGGGTGGTCGGGCGTGAAGTGACCACAATCGAAGCCATCGAGACCGATGAGGTGGGCAAGCGCGTGGTGGCGGCGTGGGTCGAGCATCAGGTGGCCCAATGCGGTTACTGCCAGTCGGGGCAGGTGATGGCGGCCACCGCGCTGCTCAAGCACGCCCCGCAACCGAGCGATGCGCAAATCGATGCAGCGATGGTCAACCTGTGCCGCTGCGGCACCTATAACGCCATCCATGCCGCCATGCACGAACTCGCCCAAGGGGAGAAGGCCTGATGAATACGCCTGTCGATACCTCTGCGGTGCTGCTCGACCTGCCGCCGGGCGAAACGGTCAACCTGTCGCGTCGGCGTTTTCTCGCCGGTACCGCCGTAGGCGCCCTGGTCCTTGGCTTTGGCCTGCCGCTGGGCGTCAGCCGGGTCCAAGCGGCGACGGCCGCCGCCCAGGAACGCGGCACCCAGGTACCTGCATTCCTGGAAATCCGCCAGGACGGCACGGTACGCCTGCTCTGCCCGTTCATGGAAGGCGGCCAAGGCACCTACACCGCCATGGCGCAGATCGTCGGCGAAGAACTGGACGCGGACCCTGCCACGTTCGTGGTCGACAGTGCCCCGCCGGGCGAAGCCTATGTAGTGATGGAAAACGGCATGCGTATCACCGGCGGCAGCATGTCGGTGCGCATGAGCTACCCGACCATGCGCCGCCTTGGCGCCCTTGCCCGGGCCATGCTGCTAGAGGCCGCAGCCGAGCAATGGGGCGTACCGGTGAGCGAGCTGTCCACCGAACCTGGCAAGGTGCTACACGCCGCTTCGGGCCGTTCGCTTGCCTATGGCGAACTGGCTGAACGGGCCATGGACCTGCCGGTACCGGACCCAGCAGGCATCAAGCTGCGCGACCCCAGCCAGTTCCGCTGGATCGGCAAGCCGGTGCGCCGTGTCGATGCCTACGACAAATCCACCGGCAAGGCGCTCTACACCATCGACATCAAGCTCGACGGCATGCTCCAAGCCGCCGTACAGCACGCCCCGCGCCTGGGCATGACCGTGGGCAGCCTGCGCAACGAAGCTCAGGTCAAGGCCATGAAAGGCGTGCACTCGGTGCATCAACTGCCAGGCGCGGTTGCCGTGGTGGCCGAACGCTGGTGGCACGCCAAGCGTGCGGTCGAGGCGCTTCAGGTGGACTGGCAGGAGCCGGGCGCCGACAGCAAAGTACGCGCGATGCCCGCCGACTTCTCCAGCGATGCCTGGCGCGAGCACCTGGCCGCTCAGACAGGCCCTGCCAGAGACGACGAAAGCGAAGGCGATGTGGCCGCTGCACTGGGCAATGCCAAAACCAAGGTCGAGGCCACCTACCACAACCAGTATCTCAACCATGCCCAGCTGGAGCCGCCGTCCGCACTGGCGCGCTTCAACCCCGATGGTTCGCTGGAGGTCTGGCTGCCCAACCAGGCGCCGGACATGTTCCGTGACGACATTGCCAAACGCACCGGCCTGGATCCTGCACAGATCACCCTGCACTCGCCGCTTTTGGGCGGGTTCTTCGGTCGCCACTTCCTGTATGACTCGGCCAACCCGTACCCGCAGGCCATCCTGCTGGCCAAGGCCGTCGGCCGCCCGGTCAAGCTGATCTGGAGCCGCGAGGAAGAATTCCTGCGCGATGTGCTGCGGCCGGTAGCGGTGGTCAAGTTCCGTGCAGGGCTGGATGCCGATGGCCTGCCAGTGGCCATCGAAGCAGTGAGTGCCACAGAGGGCCCCACCGAGGCCCTGGCGGGCAAGCAAGGCGAAAAAATCGACCCTACGGCGCTCGAAGGGCTATCGGGCAAATCCTACGCCATCGCCAACAAACGCATCGCACAGATCTACGTCAAAGGCCCGGCCATGCTGGGTTACTGGCGATCGGTGGGCAACTCGCTCAACGATTTCTTCTACGAGTCCTTCCTGGACGAGCTGGCTGACAAAGGCGGCAAGGACCCCTTTGAGTTGCGCCTGCACCTGCTGCGCGACAACCCGCGCCTGACCAACCTGCTGCGAGCGGTGGGTGAATTGTCCGGTGGCTGGAAGCGCGGGCCGTTCACCGCTGAAGACGGCAGCAAGCGGGCGCGTGGTGTGGCCATGGCTTCGCCGTTCGGCTCGGAGGCCGCCGTGATCGCCGAAGTATCGATCGAAGATGGCCAGGTCAAGGTTCACGACATCTGGCAGGCGATCGACCCCGGCAGCATCGTCAACCCAGCGATCATCGAAGCCCAGGTCAACGGCGCCGTGGCCCTTGGCCTGTCGCAGACGCTGGTTGAGGAAGCGGTATACATCGATGGCAAGCCGCGCGCGCGCAACTACGACCTGTATCCGATCCTGCCTGCCTCGCGCATGGCCCGGGTGCATGTGCGCATTGTCGAAAGCGGCGCGAAGATGGGGGGCATTGGCGAGCCGCCGTTGCCTGCGGTGGCGCCAGCAGTGGCCAACGCGGTGGCGCAGCTCACAGGCCAGCGCATCCGCAGCCTGCCCATGAGCCGCCATACCTTCAGCTGACCGGACAAGGACCGCCCCATGACCCACAGTCGATTCGCAAGAGCCGCAGGCTGGCTGGCGCTGCCGTGCCTGGTCGCCGCAGGCCTGCTGGCCTGGTATGTCACCCGTGAGCCCGCTTCGCCCTTCGTCACCGAGCAAAACGCCAGCTTCGACCCGGCGCTGGTCAGCCGTGGTGAGTACGTGGCCAGGCTCAGCGACTGCGTCGCCTGCCACAGCCTGCCCGACGGCAAGCCGTTTGCCGGTGGGCTGGAAATGGCCACACCGCTGGGGGCGATACACGCCACCAACGTAACTCCCGACCCCGCGACCGGCATCGGCAATTACAGCCTTGCCGACTTCGACCGCGCTGTGCGCCACGGCGTCGCACCAGGCGGGCGGCGGCTGTACCCGGCCATGCCCTACCCTTCATATGCCAAGCTCAGCGATGACGATGTGCGGGCGCTGTATGCCTTCTTCATGAAAGGCGTACAGCCTGCCCAACAGGCGAACATCCCCAGCGATATCCCGTGGCCGTTGAACATGCGCTGGCCGATCGCACTGTGGAATGGCGTGTTCGCAGCAGACGCTCCTTATGCGGCGAAACCGGCGCAGGACGCGGTGTGGAACCGAGGCGCCTATATCGTTCAGGGACCCGGCCACTGTGGCAGTTGCCATACCCCACGGGGCCTGGCCTTCAACGAAAAAGCCCTGGATGAAGGTGGCAAGCCGTTTCTGGCAGGCGCGCTGCTCGATGGCTGGTACGCACCCAGCCTGCGTAACGACCACAACACCGGCCTGGGCCGCTGGAGCGAGGCCCAGATCGTGCAATTCCTCAAGCACGGGCGCAATCAGCATGCGGTGGTCTATGGCTCGATGACCGAGGCGTTCAACAATTCCACCCAGTTCATGAGCGATGACGACCTGGCAGCGATCGCTCGCTACCTCAAATCGTTGCCGGGCGACCCCCAACGTGATGGCGAGCCGTGGCAGTACCAGGCCGTGTCTGCCGGTGAGCGCCTGAACAGCCCTGGCGCCCACACCTACGTGACCCGCTGCGCCACGTGCCATGGCCTGGACGGCAAAGGCCAGGCAGAATGGATGCCGCCGCTGGCGGGGGCCACCTCGGCGCTGGCCAAGGAGAATGCTTCGGCGATCAACATCACCCTCAATGGCTCGCAACGGATCGTCGCCGCCGGGCTGCCGGATGCCTACCGCATGCCTGCCTTCCGCGAGCAGTTGTCGGACCAGGAGATCGCCGAGGTGCTGAGCTTTGTGCGCAGTACCTGGGGCAACCACGGCGGTGCAGTCGACGCGCAGGCCGTCAGCAAGCTGCGCGGGGATACCGACCCAGCCAGCAGCAGCCCGATCATCTTGCACATGCGCTGAGGAAACACTGTCAATGGAAAGCATCGACCTGTTGGTCCTGCGCACCACCCGTGACTGGCTCAAGGCAGGCGAGCGGGTGCTGCTGGCAACCGTAGCCCGCACCTGGGGTTCATCGCCCAGGCCTGTGGGCTCGATGATGGCCCTGCGTGGCGATGGCAGGGTCATTGGTAGCGTCTCCGGTGGCTGCATCGAGGATGATCTGGTGCACCGCTACACCAGCGCCTACAACGGCGAAAGCATGCCGGAAGGACCGCCGCGCGTGGTGCGTTATGGCGTCAGCGCCGACGAGGCTCATCGCTTTGGCCTGCCCTGCGGCGGGACCCTGGAGCTGATACTCGAGTTCAGCCCTTCATTGCCCAGCCTTGAGCAGCTGCTGCCGCTGTTGGACGCTGGCAACCTGGTCCGTCGCGAGCTGGACCTTGGCACCGGTGGCGTAAGCCTGGCCGTCACGCACGCACTGGAGCAGTTCAGCTTCGATGGCCAGCGCATGGTCAATACCCTGGGCCCCGGCTACCGCATGCTGCTGATCGGTGCCGGGGTATTGGCCGAGTACCTGGCGACCATGGCGCTGTTCAACGGCTTCAAGGTGGCCGTCTGCGACCCTCGCCGCGAATACATGGATGGCTGGAATGTCGCGGGCGTGGAGAAGATAGTCGGCATGCCGGACGACGTGGTCAGGGCCTTCGCCCCGGACCTGCGCAGCTGCATCATTGGCCTGAGCCATGACCCTAAGCTGGACGACCTGGCCCTGCTCGAAGCCTTGCACAGTACAGCCTTTTACATCGGTGTGATCGGTTCTCGGCGTAATAGCCAGCTGCGCCGCGAACGGCTGATCGAGCACTTCGGTGAGACGCAAGCCTCACTCGAACGCCTGCATGGCCCCATCGGTATCTATATCGGCAGCAAGACCCCTGCAGAGATTGCGGTCAGCGTCATGGCGGAGGTTCTTGCCATCAAGAACGGCGTTGCCTTGCCCGGCGCGGCCAATGTGACCAAGGCCAAGCGGGCCCGGGAAGCCAGTGCATGACGTGAACGTGCGCCAACGACAGCACACGCGGCCTCAATGCTGCGCGCCCGCTTGCTCCTGCTTCCAACGCTTCAGGTTCTTCGCCAGTAGCTGCCCAGGAAGCGGCCCAGAGACGATTTCCTTCATTTTCTGCGCCAGTTGCTCACGCAGCCTGGGCTGGTTGCACGGCGATGCATGGGACAGGGCCAGGTACAAACCCTCACTGGACACCGGCGGATCAAGCACCTTCAACTGCTCGTCCATACCCAGCGTGCGCGCCAGCGCCATGCCGGGGTACTGCTCATAGATCAGGTAGTCGTTGCGCTTGTGCAGCAGCTTCTCGAACGCCTGCCTGGCGCTGGGAACCGCTTCGAGCGTAAGGTTGGCCCGGGCATAGTCGTCAAACTCTTGGCCATGACTGTTGCTGACCAGGGTGCCGCCCTTGCGCCCCTTCAGGTCTGACCAGCCACGGTAAGCAAAGGCAGCGTCCAGGCGCACCCAGACAACACTTGGCGTATGCAGGAACGGCGGGCTGATGAAGTCAGCCTCCTGCTGACGCGCCTGGGTCAGGAAGTAACCGGCCATCAAGTCGATACGGCCTTTGCGCACCTGCTCCTGAGCCCGCGACCATGGCCCGCCGTAGACCACCTGCATTTTCAGACCGAGCGCCTGGCCCAGGTAGTCAAGCAGGTCGGCGTTGGCACCGATCAGTCGCTGGGGGTCGTTCGGATCGCGCCACAGGTAAGGGGGATATTCCGGATTACCGGTGGCCGTCAGTTGCCGACAGACATCCTCCGCTGCCCAGGCCTGAGGCAACAGAAACAGGGAAAGCGAAAGCAGCAAAGACCGGCCGGACCACCGCTCGACCATCTACAACCCTCGGTGCATGCGGCCTTAGGCGGCCAGCCGTGGTCGCGAAAGGCTGCCACATCCTGTGCACGTCTGCTGTACTGCTGCCCGCATGCTCTACAGAGTCTGGACGAGAATCAGCTGGCTGCCAGAAATTTATCCGGGCATGCGCGCCAAAGACCGCTTCGCCGCCGCCTGGAACACGCCGCGCAGTGCCCTGACTTGCTCTTCGGTAAGCGTTTGCGCGCAGGTCAGCCCCTGCAGGAAGCCTATGCCCCAGTTTTTGGTCTGGTCCAGTTGCTGGCGGTTTTCGGCTTCGGCGATATCGCCCAGATGGAGCGCGGCGTGGTGTTCGTAACGATCACCCAGTGCCAACTTGCGCAGTTCACCCAGAGCGACCTTGAATTCAGCGGCGGCAACATCGTCCAGGCCCAGGTGCTCATACTGAAGCAGGCTCAGACGGTCGGTGGCGGTCATCTTCGAATCTCCGTTTCTCTATAAAAGGAGCAGTTGCAGGAAAATCACCAACCAACCCGGAACGCTTCCAGGCGTCAGGTGAGAGTGGTGTGGTAATAGGGCTTGTATACCATAGGTAAGGCCCATCGCCCTAGCGGTGTGCGCCGTCCGGTTGCCTGCAGCCGCCAGGGACGATTATCGATGCAATTGTTTGGCAGACAATGAACGCGCTCTAGTGCAGCTTTGCGCTGGCAGGCGTGCAACAAAGCCGACCTGGGGGCCTTGGTCGGCTTGTACTGGTGGTTGCGGGGGTTACTTGATGAACCGCACCTGGCTATTGATCTTCTCGATCACCGCCCCCTTGCGCTCATTGAACCGCGCCTTGTTCTGCTCGAACAGGTTATTGCCCTTGGTATCAATGGAAATGATCAGCGGCCCGAACTCGCGCACGCGGTTGACCCATAAGGTTTCCGGCATGCCCAGGTCCTGCCATTCGGCGCGCTCGATCTCCTCGACCTGAGTGGCAGCGAGCACTGCGCACCCCCCCGGAAACACCGCATGCACCGCTTTGTTTTCAAGGCAGCCGGTCGTGGTTTCCGGGCCCATGCCACCTTTGCCAACGATCAGTTTGACGCCGGTTTCTTCGATGAACTGCTTCTCGAACTTTTCCATGCGCATGCTGGTGGTCGGGCCGATGGAGACCATCTCGAAGCTGCCGTCTTCCTTCTTGCGCACGATTGGTCCGGCATGGAAGATCGCTCCGCCGCGCAGGTCCACCGGCAGCTCCCGCTTGAGTTCTATAAGGCGGCGATGGGCGACATCGCGGCAGGTGACCAACTGGCCGGTCAGGTAGACCACATCGCCCACGTTGAGGCCGGCCAGGTCTTCGTCTTTGATCGGCGTGCTGAGGATCTTTTTCACAGAACTACACCCTCGTGCGAAAGAATGTCATAGGACAGGTCGGCGTTGATGCGGATCTTGCCGCGTCGATGCGCCCAGCAACCGGTCGACACGGCAACGCCGATGGTCGACGGGTGGCGTGCCGAGGACTCGATGTTCACGCCCATCACGCTGCTGTTACCGGTCAGGCCCTGCGGCCCGATGCCGATTTCGTTGAGGCCGTCCTCCAGCAGCTTCTCCATCATCGCTGCGCTTTCGTTGGGATGGCTGGAGTCGACCGGACGCAGGATCGCCCGCTTGGACAAGCGCGCCGCCGTCTCAACCGAGGTCGACACCCCTACACCGACCAGCAGCGGCGGGCAGGCATTCACGCCGCGCGAGGTGATCACGTCGAACACGAACTCGGTCACCCCTTCGTAGCCCTGCCCCGGCATCAGCACCTTCGCCGAGCCGGGCAAGGTGCAGCCTCCCCCGGCCATGTACACATCGACGATGGCGTGGTCGGCGTCGGGGATGATTTCCCAGTCCAGCCACGGGATCTTCGACCCGGTATTGGTGCCGGTATTTTTCTCGATGAAGGTTTCCACCGCGTTATGGCGCAGCGGGCCTTTGATGGTGGCCTCGCGCGTCGCGTTTTCCAGGATGCCTTCAAGTTCGCTCAGCAATGGGAAACGTGCGCCGGCAGAAATGAAGTACTGGATGACGCCGGTGTCCTGGCAACTGGGGCGGTCGAGCTTGTCGGCGTAATCCTGGTTGTCGGCCATCGAATCGTAGACCGCGATGGCCAGCGGGTTGGTTTCTGCGGCGCGCAGTTTGGCGGTCTTTTCCTTAACGTCCTTGGGCAGGCGCTTGCCGATGTAGGCGGTGAACTTGGCCATCACGTCGGTCAGCGATGACACGGCTGTTTCTTTATCCACGGTTTATCTCCTCAGTGCATCTCAAGTCAGGTCATTCTCGTCAGCCAGGTCAGGCGCCTGTCGGTGTTGTCGCCGCCTGTACGGCGGGGGTGGGCGATAAATGCTTGGTGGTTTCTGGCACCGCCTGACCGTCGAGCACCTGGGCCACGCGGGTGCTGTCCAGCGCACCGACCCACTTGGCGATGGCCATGGTGCCGACCGCATTGCCGATGGTGTTGGTGATGGCGCGGGCCTCGGACATGAACCGGTCGACGCCCAGCAGCAGTACCATCCCGGCCACTGGAATGTTGTCCATGGTCGCCAGGGTCGCGGCCAGCGTGATGAAGCCCGAGCCGGTAACGCCCGCCGAACCTTTGGAGGTGAGAAGCAGCACACCGAGGACGAGCAGCTGATCCATCAGGGTTAGCGGCGTGTTGGTAGCCTGGGCGATGAAGATGGCTGCCATGGTGTAGTAGATGCACTGGCCATCGGGGTTGAAGGTCAGGCCCGAGGGGATCACCAGGCCCACCACCGGCTTGGATACACCGACCTTCTCCAGCTTGTGCATCAGTTGCGGGACCACCGATTCGGACGAGCTGGTGCCCAGCACGGTGAACAACTCTTCGCGCAGATACTTGAGGAACTTCCACAGGCTGAAGCCCGACAGCCGCGCAATGGCGCCGAGGATGATCACCACGAAAAGGAAGCAGGTCAGGTACATGGTCGCCATCAACTTACCCAGCGACACGATCGAGCCCAGGCCATACTTGCCGACGGTAAATGCCATGGCGCCACACGCCGCCAGCGGCGCGACACGCATCACCATCCCGACGATATGGAACATGCCGTGGGAAAACGCCTCAAGCACATCGACTACCGGCTTGCCCCGCTCACCCAGGTTGGCCAGCGCGATGCCCAACAATGTCGAGAACAGTAAAATCGGCAAGATTTCATTCTTGGCGAAGGCATCGATTACGCTGCCGGGAATGACGTGCAGGAGGAAATCGGTGAACCCACCGGAACCGCTGGCGGCCGCTGCGGTGTAGGTGGAGATGGCCTTGGTATCGAGGGTGGCGGGGTCGACGTTCATGCCCTGCCCCGGCTGCACCAGGTTGACAACCACCAGTCCCAGCACCAATGCGAAGGTGGACAGCACCTCGAAGTAGATCAAGGCCCGCACGCCAACGCGGCCAAGTTCCTTCATGTTTTCCATCTTGGCGATGCCCAGCACCACCGTGGCAAAGATGATCGGTGCGAAGACCATCTTGATCAGCTTGATGAACGCGTCACCCAGCGGTTTCATGTCGGTGCCGACCTGCGGCCAGAACACCCCGAGCACAATGCCCAGCGTTACGCCTATCAGCACTTGTACGTACAGCTTGCCTATCAATCGCTTGGCCATTGCCGTCTCCGAATTATTGTTGTGGTCGGATGAATGTGGCGGCTGGGCTAGCACCAGCGTGCAGGCAGGACGCGCTTTAGCCCAGGTTACGTGCGGTTGTCACGTGGACCTAAGGTAAGCGGTTTTCAGAAGTGCGGTAATACAATTGAATTCACGTCATTGTTTACCTGAAGTTATCAGTCGGCTCGTCGTCGACTGGGTCGCGGGCCGCAACCTGGGGCTATGCTGTCTTATGCAATTCCCATTCAGTGGAGGTGTGTGATGCGTCCGTTCACAGGGAGTTTCCTGCTGGTGCTGCTTTGCGTAGCCCCGGCACTGCAGGCCCAGTCGGTAGTCCCCTTAAAAGGCCAGAGCAGCCAGCAGATGCAGCTGGATATCAATGAATGCAATACCGTGGCAGCCAACGCCGCGAACAACGCCGCAACTACCTCCAGCCCGAATGTCGGTGGCCGGGTCAAAGGCGCGGCTGTGGGGGCTGCAGCCGGTGCCGCTGGCGCGCAGGTACGCAGCAACCAGCATGAAGCGTTGTCTGACCGGGCCGGCGACGACGCCAAACAAGAGTATCGGCAGAACCGTGCTGGGGAAGTGGCCGCTGCCGGAGCGGTCGTCGGCGGTTCCCGGCAACGCCAGGATCGCCGCGAGGATCGGCGCACCGAGGATCAGGCACAGAGCTCGGCGCAGGCCAGCGCCTACAGCGGTTGCCTGCAGGGGCGCGGATATCAGGTCAATCCTTGATCTGGGCTACCGGGTGGATGGCAGACAAACATTGCCTAACCAACCGTGCGTCGCTTCACGCACATGTTTCAACCGGTTTTCACCGCGAAGCGTTACCGACGGCGTTTCCACACTCACCTGCACATCCGCCGGCAACGCTCCCATCAACGCTGCCAGTGGCAACTGCCCCTGCCCGGGCAATAACCGCCCTTCACGCGCCTCCTGGATAATCAATGCCTCAGCCGGCGCCGTGAGCGGCGCATCGCACAGTTGCACCGCTCGCAGGTAGCGCGGGTCGACTTCGGCAAGTGCCGCTACATCCCCGCCCGAACGGAACAGATGCAGCGCATCCACCAGTACCCCGCTGTTGCCCTGTCCAGCCATGTTCAACACGGCCAGCGCCTGCTGCAGGGTCGCCACCGGCCTCCAGCGCATGAACTCCAGGTCCACACGCAAGCGATACTCCTTGGCCATTTCACACAGTGCCGCGAAGTTGTGCGCAAGCCGCACACCGTTTTCATCATCCCCGGACACCGTAAGGCTGGTGGCACCCAGTTCGGCGCCTGCCGCCAGCAACGCTGCACAATTGCCAACCTGCACCTGCGGCGTCAGCGAGACGAACTCGATTTCGGCAACGCCTACACCCTCACCTGCCATCACAGCCTTCAGCTCACGTAGCGCCTGGCCACCAACCGCAAGCGGATACGCTTGCGCACCCGGCATCACCGGGTGCAGCCGCAACCCAACAGTGCTGAAACCGGCCCGGCCGGCTTCACGCACCAGCGCTTCAGGCGCAAGGTCCAGCGCTGTCAGGTGGGCAACCCCTAGCGGCTTCAATAAGTCGCCCTCCCGCCACTGAGGTCGAATACGAAGCCTGTGGTAAAGCTGCACTCCGGCCCGGCGATCCAGGCCACCATGTTGGCAATCTCCTCAGCCTTGAGGAAACGCCCCATAGGAATCTTGGCCTTGCTCGCCGTGATATGCTCCGCAGTCATCTCGGCCATCAACGGGGTTTCGACCATCGCAGGGGCGATGCAGTTGAGCGACACGCCATCCTGCGCCAGTTCCTTGGCCGCGGCCTTGGTGAAGGCGATGACCCCGGCCTTGGCAGCCGAGTAGCCGCTTATGTACTGCACGCCATCTTTGCCCGCCATCGATGCCACATTGACGATCCGCCCATAGCCGCGCTCGCGCATATGCGGGATGGCCGTTCGACAGCAGTAGAAGACACCGTTCAGATCGATGGCGATGACCTTGTCCCAGGCTTCTGGCGGGTATTCCCAGGACGGTACCACCGGCCCATTGATGCCAGCGTTGTTGATCAGGATGTCGACCTGCCCCACACGCGCCAGTACATCAGCGAATGCCGCCTCGACCGAGGCCAGCGAGGCGACATCCACAGCCTGGCGCAGGACTGGCTCGAAACCGTTGCCGACACTGTCCCAGCCATCCACCGCGAGGTCCCAGATCACCACGTGGGCACCGGCGGTGTGCAGCCGTTGGGCGATGGCCAGGCCGATGCCACGCATGCCGCCAGTGACGATTGCAGTTTGCCCTTGCAGGGGTTGGCTCATTGTTCAGCTCCTTTTTCAACACAGGGAATATCCGGTAGGCGACGCAGGTCACGCACCATGAACAGGTAACACAGCGCGCCAAGCGCGGTAATCGAGGACACGAACACCAGGGCCCAGACGAATGACCCCGTGGCCGTCACGATCAGGCCGATGGTCAACGGGGTAACGATGCCGGCGGCGTTGGCGAACAAGTTGAACAGCCCGCCACTGAGGCCCAGCAAGCCTTTGGGCGCGATGTCGGAAACGATCATCCAGGCCAGGGCCGACATACCCTGGGCGAAATAGGCAATACAAAAGCAAGGCCGGTGTACTCGGCAAAGGTGTAGATACCCGTCGCCCTGGCCCGCTCGCTTTGCGGGAACCAGGTCGCCACCACGCGGCTGTTGGTGGGGAAGCATGGCGCTTCTGTCACACCGACTAGAAAGCGCATGCCCAGCAAGGACAGAAACCCCTGGGCCAAGCCCTGCAGACCGGTGAACAGCGACCACAACGTCAGTGCCAACCAGTAGGTGAGCTTGGTGCCCAGCCGGTCGATCAATATGCCGCCGGGAATCTGCGCAGCAGCGTAGGTCCATGAGAACGCCGAGAAAATCACCCCCATCATCGCCGCATTAAGGCCAAGATCGGCGCTGATGCTTGGCGCGGCGATGCCCATGACGCTGCGGTCCAGGTAGTTGATCATGGTGCCGCCAGAGATCAGCGCCAGGATCATGAAACGGGTACGGGTACGTTGCTGCTGGCGCGCAGGCGTGTCGAACACTCCGGCACCGATAGGCTGATCAGCATTCATGACAATTGCTCTCTTGTTATTGGAATGGCAAATGCGCAGGCGTCAGGCAAACCCGAACAGGCGCTTGGGGGTATCCCACATGATGGTTCGCCGCTGCTGCGGGTCTGGCATCAGGCGTTCGGCCAACTTCAGCAAGGGGCCGTAATCCACCCGGGTGTGCTGGCGGATGAACGGCCAGTCCGAACCCCATACACAGGCTTGCGGGCCAAAGGCGTTGATCAACTCGTGCACGTAGGCGCTGCTCTGCTCATGCAGGGCAGCAACAGCGGCGAATTTCTGCATGCCCGAGAGCTTCACGCAGGCCCGCCCATGCCGGGCCAGCCTGAGCAATGCCTGAAAGCCGGCCTGTTGGGTACCGGCCGCCGCATCCGGGCGTCCGCAGTGGTCGATCAATACCCGCACCGCACTGCGCTCAATCAGGCCCAGCAGTTCGACGAGCTGGTCTTCGCACACCTGGATCTGGGCGAACAGGCCAAGTTCGGCAAGCTTGCCGAACAACGGCCCGACGTCTTGCAGGCTCGCCACCCCGTACATTGCCGGGTTGAAGGCCACGCCAACCACGCCCTGCTCACGCAGTGCGGCCAGTTGCTCAAGGCTGACGTGACGATCGACTACCGCGATGCCCTTGAAGCGCCCCTGACCGCTGGCCAAGGCATGCAGCAGGCAGCTGTTGTCAGTGTGGTAGCCACTGTTGGGCCCAACCAACAAGGCATGGCGCACGCCATAGGCATCCATCACCTGGTTGAACTGCTCCAGCGGCGCGACCTCCTGACCGGAGGGTGCGTAGGGCGCATCGGGGTGATAGGCGAAGCGTGCAGGGTCAAACAAATGGTTATGGCAATCGATCTTCGGTTCGTCAAAGATGTTCAAAGGCGGTTCCTTCAAGCGCCACTGCGCTTGCCTGCAGATCTTGTTATTGTTCGCCACCAATGGCGATTTGCCTGGGGTCACGATACTGCGGGCGTAGCGATAGCGCTCATACCCAGATGGCGCAGACCATAACCTAAGGTAATACTCATGCTTCCCGGCAAAGAAGGTAGCGATGCCAGTGCACTGGTATTCAAACTGCGGCACATGGAGGTGTTCCGGGCGGTCATGCTGACTGGCTCGATCAGCGCCGCCGCAAAGATGCTCTACGTCTCGCAGCCGGCGGTGAGCAAGCTCATCGGCTACATCGAGGGGCGTCTGGCCTACCGCCTGTTCGAGCGCATCAACAACCGCCTGGTACCCACTGCCGAGGCGCAGATCCTGTTCCGTGAGGTCGAGCGGGTGTACCAGGCAGCGCTGCAGGTCAATGAGTGCGCTCTGGCGCTGGCCACCGGCGCGCACCGCAAACTTCGGATCTCCTGCAGCGCCTCGTTGTCGACGGTGGTGATCCCGATCGCCCTGGCTCAGCTCAAGCGTGAGGCGCCTGCGCTGCAGATCGAATGGCAGACCTCGCTGATGGGCGAGATGCCCAACCAGATCCTGTCGAAGAAGGTCGACCTGTCGATCGCTGCCTTGCCGGTGGTACACGACCACCTGCATTCGCAGGCCTTCATGCGTGGCCGCATGGTCGCTGTAATGCCCGCAGATCACCCCCTGGCACAGCAGCCCTCACTGACTTTGCAGCAGCTGGAAGGCCACGCGCTGTTACTGTTCCGTCCGGACATGCCGTTCGGCAAGCTGCTGGCCGAGGAGATAGCGCGCCGCGGCCTGCACCTGGACTCGCTGTTGTCGTTCACCAATGCCAACGAAGCCGTGGCACTGGTCAAGCAAGGCATGGGCATCACCTTGATCGATGAGTTCGTGGCACAGGACAGCGGCCTGGCCGTGGTGCGCCTGGCTGACGAAATTCACTTCGATATCAGCTTCGTCCATTCGCGTTTTGAACCGCCGTCGCAGGCGGCGCTGCACCTGATGCGCGTGCTGCATGGCCAGGCGCTCAAGCTGGGGCGGCAGATACCCGGGTTCGAGTTGCCCAGCATGTGAAGCCGGCGGGTCTTGATTTACCTTGGCTGCCAGATTGGATCCGCAGGCTGGAAAACGCTAACCTTGCACCGCCGCGCAGCGCTTGACGGTGCGCAGGCCTACCCATGCACTCAGGAGATTCACCGACATGAACGTCTCATTCCAGCCCCGCTGGCTGCTCGCCCTCGCCCTGCCCCTTGTTCTCGCCGCCTGTGGCGACAGTGAACCCAAGCAACGTGCCGCCTTCAGCGAATTCCTGCAGACCCGTATCGTCGACAAGCCAGGCGTTCATGTGCCCAAGCTGAGCGCAGACGAAACCAAGGCTTTTGGCCCCTACAGCGATCACTATGCAGTCATCACCCAGTTCAACGGCGCGATGGATGCCGCCGTGCAACCTCTGGGTAACCTGCTGCAAAAAGGCGCGGTTCGCTCGCTCAATGATGTCACTGCCCGCCGTGACGACATAAAGGCAGTGCAGACCGGCCTGAACGACATGGGCACCCAATTGCAGGAGCAAAAGGCCAAGGCGGACACCGCCCATGCCCAGCTCAAGCAGCCGGAAGACCTCAAGGTGGTTTACGACAAGGCCTTTGAGCGCACCGTCAGCGTCCCGGCCGACACCTTCCTGGACGTGCTGCCGCAAATCAACGGCACCCTGGACAGCAGCCTGAAGGTGGCCGACTACGTGGATGCGCACAAGGAAAAGATAGAAATCAACGGGGCCATCGTGAAGGTGTCCGACCCGACCGTTCAGGCTGAGTTGAATGCCTTGCTGGCGGACCTGAACAACCAGGCCAAGACCGTGCAGCAGGCCCAGGCAAGGCTGAAGACGGTGATGCTCGGGCGTTAGTCGGCTGTGATTCAGGCGGCGGGTGAGGGTTTGCTCACACCCGCTAGCGACCGGCCTGCACCGCGTCAGACGCAACCTTCGGCCAGCACCTGAGCCCGGGTGATGACATTGCCGAAGTGATGCTTCCACAACTCGATGCCCAGTTTCCCTGAGCGATCCAGGGAAGACCCCACCGTCAGGTCAGTGATCAGCGTCGGCATCAGCCCCGCGTCGAACAGGGCAAAGCCGGCGGCAAGCACGCACGTCTCGGTCTGCAACCCGCAGACCAATACCCGATCCACGCCCAGCCCCCTGATGTACTCGATGGTCTCGGCGGTTTGCCTGTAACCGTGCTTGACAAAGACCTTGTCGGCCTCGACCAGGCTCTCGTCTTCTGCTGCAGGGTGCCAGCCAAGCTGCCGCTCGAACGGGGTGACCTGTTCATCGTGCAACTGGACCGAGGCAACGGTCGGGATCGTCGCAGACAACGCACGCACACCATCGACCAGCCACTCGGGCGGGCTGAAGGTGGACTGTATATCGACGATGAGTAAAACCTGCCGCATGACTGTCTCCGGGACGCTGGCAAAGGCACGGAGTATATCGTTCCTGGCGGCCGATGACGCCCTTGGGTCAGCACCCAGCGTTGCACCCGAATGACTTAAGTTGCGGTTTTCCAGAACTTTTTCCTGTTTACGGGTCTATGTGAACAGGCAGATGAAGATTGCTGGCTCCCTCAGGGTTTGCCCGCGACGCCATGGCCCAACGTCCCAATGTCTATCAGAGGTTGTCTTCGCTCATGAAAATCCATGTCCCACGGATAGTGCTCCTGGGCCTGTTCGCGTTCGCGGCAATGGGCTCGGCATCTGCAACACCGGCGAAGGCATCAATGCCGCTACCCGCAACCAAGGCCACCGCTTCTCAGGCCCACATCGAGGGCGCCAACAGCCCTTGGCCAAGCCTGGCGAGCGTAGCGGCCGCACAATCCGCTACGCTGCTGGCCCATGATGACCGTTACCGGCGCGACGGCCACTGGCACGACCGTAGAGACGACTGGCGTCGTGACCAATGGCGCCGCGACCAATGGCGCCGCGAGCAGGCGCGCCGTGAAGCCGAACGCCGCCGCGACTGGCAGCGCCGTCATGAGCGGGCCATGCACCACCGTTACGAAGCCGATCACCACTACTATCGCCGCTGATTTTCGTTGGAATCAAAGCCTCAGGGCCTTTCGCACCGCGTGGTCCCCAGTACTACGCCTTGAGATTTGAGGTTTCTCAACAGTTCATGCCCCAAGGCTTCAATGGCGCCGGGTTCGATGCCGGCACACGCTGCCAACCCTGCCAGGTGTTCACGCCCGCTCAATTGCCGATCCTGCAATGACACCAGCAGCGCATGGGCCAGCGGCGCAAGGCGCGAGAAACGCACCTGGTGGTCTGCGCCGCGGCAGGCCAACAGAAGGGTCGGCGTTGTCGGCACCTGCGGTGGAATACGCCCAGGGCCGATATGGCTGACCGGCCACGCATAGGCCAGTGGTACAGCAAGGCACGACAATAGCGGCACGCCTTGAAGCAGGTCACCGTCAGGGTCATGCACCAGCTCTGTGCCGTCACTGAGCATCAGCAACGTCTCGATCCATTCGTAATGGGCCAGTTCGGCCACCCATCCCGGCTGGTCGGTACGCTTGTGCAAGTACTCGACCAGTTCACCAGCCACTTCGGTGAACAGCGGCGTCTGGCAGCGATGGTTGGCGTAGAAGCTTTCAATCAGCGCCAGCCACCGCTCAGGCCCCAGGCTGGCATGTAGCACCGGAAAGCTGCCGGCCAGCAACGACTGCATATTGCCGAAGAACAGCTGCCGATACACCGCCAGGCGCCGCGCCTCGATGCCCGGCAGCGGTGGGCTGGCCTGCGGGTCGCGGATGAAGCTGGCCATCCGCATCTGCTGCTCGCGCAAGGTTTCAGCCATGGCGCACCTGCGGCGCGCGCGCAGTAGTTTGCAGATCGCGAATGTACTCCACCTCAACCAGCAACTCCGCCAGTGGCGGGAGGTTGAAATCGCGCTCCAGCAGGGTCGGTACCGCCCCCAGGTGCTGATACGCGCGTGCCAGCAGGCACCACACATCCTCCTTCACACTCGCACCGTGTGTGTCGATTTTCAGGTCCGGTGCTTCATCGTAGTGCCCGGCCACGTGCAGGCATACCACCCGCTCGGCCGGCACGCGGGCCAGGAAATCGGCAGCCTCATAGCGGTGGTTGCAGGCATTGACGATCATGTTGTTGATGTCCAGCAACAGGTCGCAGCCGGCTTCTTCGAGCACCGCGCAGAGGAACTCGATTTCACTCATGGCCTGGTAGGGGGCGGCATAGTAGGAAATGTTTTCCACCGCGATGCGCCGGCCGAGCGCATCTTGCACCTGTTGGATGCGCTCAGCGGTATGGCGTACGGCTTCGTCGGTGAAAGGCATAGGAATCAGGTCGTAGAGATGACCGTCATCAGTGCAGTAGCTCAGGTGCTCGCTGAACAGGGGCACGCGATAACGGTCGAGAAAATCGCGGATCTGCCGTAGAAAAGCGCGATCCAGAGGCTCAGGGCCACCCAACGACAGCGACAGGCCGTGGCAGGCCAGTGGGAAGCGTTCGGCCAGGCGCTCCAGGCCATTGCCAAAGCTACCACCTACACCAATCCAGTTGTCAGGGGCACATTCTAGAAAGTCCACGGCGCCCGGGGCCATGGCCAGCAACTCAGGCAGTAGCGCACGCCGCAGACCAAGGCCCGCGCCTTGAAGGGAAAGGGAAGTGCTCATGGCGTCTCCTTGAAGCAGGCACCCTCCCCGGCCAGTTGGCGCAGGGAGCATGCCGCGGGTGGTCAGTTCTTTGCCTGGCTCAGTTTGCTGTACAGGTCGGACGGGAACGGGTTGCCGTTGGCGTCGAACTGATGCTTGCGGAACTGGTACACCTCACCTTCGGACAGGTAGCCATCCTGGTTGGCATCGATGGTCGCGAATTCAGCCTTGGCATCCGGCGCCACGGCCAGCAGTTCGGCGCGCGATACGCGGCCATCGTGGTCGGTATCGGTGCGGGCGAACGAGGCATCGCCGCACTTGCCTTCACCGCATTTGCCTTCGGCCTGGGTGGCCTTGGCAGCGCTGCCACCACACTTGCCCTCACCACATTTGCCTTCGGCCTGGGTGGCTTTGGCCTTGGCACCGCTGGCACCGCACTTGCCCTCGCCGCATTTGCCCTCGCCGGTCTTTTCGGCAGCAGCGAGCTGGTAGCCCTGCGGCAGTGCTTCGACAGCAAAGGCCGATGCGGTCAGGTTGATGCCGCCTACCAGTGCGATGCTGAGCAGGCCAAGGCGGGTCTTGTTGGGGAACTGGATACGGGACATGGTGCTTCTCCGGATAGGTGCGCGGCCAGGCCGCATGGTCATGCCTCAAGGGCGATTGCGCCAGAACTACAGGCCGTCGGCCTGTTCATTCGGGTTGGCTCATTGGGCCTGAGGCATGTATCCGTGACGTATCGGCAGAACGAGGCATTTGTAAGCCAGTGGCTTGGCAACGCGCCTTGATACAGAGTGATACACAGGTAACACCTGCTGCTGCGCTAGCAGACGGGAATAAAACCTGAACGTTTGCCGAAAACCTCCAGTCGCAGGGATTAGACGCACTTGATTGCGCGAATGCATTCCTGACCGTGAGGTTTTCCCATGAGCACCAACTCCCAACAGGGTGTCGATGGGCATCCCATCAGCCTGACACTCAACGGCGAACGCACGTCGTTACACGTCCAGCCATGGACGACCCTGCTCGATCTGCTGCGTGAGCAACTCGATCTGATCGGCAGCAAAAAAGGTTGTGACCATGGCCAGTGCGGCGCCTGCACGGTGCTGCGCGACGGCAAGCGGATCAATGCCTGCCTGACCCTTGCCGTGATGTGCGACGGCGCCGACCTGGTCACGGTCGAGGGGCTGGCCCAAGGCGAGCAACTGCACCCCATGCAGCGTGCCTTTATCACCCATGATGCTTTCCAGTGCGGCTATTGCACACCGGGTCAGATCTGTTCTGCAGTCGGGCTGGCCCATGAAGGTCGCGCCGTTACCCGTGAAGCCATTCGCGAACATATGAGCGGCAATCTGTGCCGCTGCGGCGCCTACAGCAACATCATTGCTGCGGTCGAAGAGGCATTGCCGCTGATGCAGGCTGCTGCCGAGCCGCAGGGAGGGCCGAATCCATGACCCCTTTCAGCTACTACAGGCCTGCATCGGTCAGTGAAGCGGTAACCATGGCGGACGAATCCGCCCGGTTTATTGCCGGCGGCACCAATCTGGTCGATCTGATGAAGGAGAACGTGGTTCGCCCACAGCGCTTGATCGACATAACCGCCCTGGACCTGCACGGCATCGAGCCCACCGCCAACGGCGGCGTTTTGATTGGCGCATTGGTCAGCAACGCCGACCTTGCCTGGAATGCTGTGATCGAACAGCACTACCCGTTGCTGTCCCAAGCCATCCTTGCGGGCGCATCACCGCAGTTGCGCAACATGGCAACCACCGGCGGCAACTTGCTGCAGCGTACGCGCTGCTATTACTTCTATGACACCGGCACCCCCTGTAACAAACGTGAGCCAGGAAGCGGTTGCCCTGCCCGCTCGGGTCTCAATCGCAGCCACGCCATCCTGGGCGCCAGCGATGCCTGTGTCGCCACCCACCCTTCGGACATGTGTGTGGCACTGGCCGCACTCGATGCCGTTGTCCACGTGCAAGGCCGAGCGGGAACGAGGCAGATATCCTTTGCCGAGTTTCATCGCTTGCCGGGCGACACACCACAACATGACAACCAGCTGTCAGCCGATGAGCTGATTACCGCGATAGAACTGCCACCTGCTGAGTTTGCGCAGCACGCCCACTACCTGAAGATTCGTGACCGTGCCTCGTACGCGTTTGCACTGGTATCGGTCGCTGCCGCGCTGAAGCTCGATGGCGACGTCATCCAGGAAGCCCGGGTGGCCCTGGGAGGCGTAGCGCACAAGCCTTGGCGAGACAAGGCTGTGGAGAAGACCTTGCAAGGTCAAAGGGTTTCCCACGCTCTCTTCGAGCGCGCTGCCCAGGCATGGCTGCAGGCGGCAAAACCGCTGAGCCACAACGCTTTCAAAGTGGAACTCGCCAAACGTGCGATCGTCCGTGCGCTCAGTGAAGCCGCAGGCGACGCCAGCATTCAGAGGACGACGCCATGACCCAGACGACCAATGTGGTGGGCAAACCCCTGGACCGCGTGGATGGCATTGCCAAGGTGACTGGCAAGGCGCGGTACGCCGGTGAGTACCCCGAAGCAGGGCTGCTTCACGCCAGTGTGGTATCGAGCACCATCGCCCGCGGTCGGGTGCGCTCCATCGACGCTAGCGAGGCACTGCAGTTACCCGGCGTGGTCTCGGTGCTGCACCACGCCAATCGCCCACGCATTTCCAGCTATGACGACGACTACAGTGATGCCGACTCGGCCGAAGGCTCCCCGTTCCGGCCGCTATTCAACGACCGTGTACTGTATAGCGGGCAACCGTTGGCACTGGTGGTCGCCGAGAGCCTTGAGTTGGCACGCCATGCCGGCGCCCTGGTGCGCATCGACTACAGCGAAGAGCCGCACCAGACCGACCTGTACGCGGTGCTCGACCAGACGCACCCGGCACCCGCTGAAACGCCAGAGCCTCGCGGTGATTTCCCAAGGCACTACGCACAAGCCGCAGTACGTGTAGATGCCACCTACGACACGCCCATCGAGCATCACAACCCGATGGAGCCCCACGCGTCGACCGTTTTCTACAAAGCTGGGGACTTACTGGAAATTCATGACAAGACCCAGGGTACCCAGAACTGTCAGGACTACCTGCACAAGGTGTTCGGCCTGCCCAAACAGAACATCAGGGTGCTCGCCGCTTTTGTCGGCGGTGCCTTTGGCTCCGGGCTGCGGCCGCAATACCAGTTGCCATTGGCAGTCATGGCAGCCCTGCACCTGAAACGTTCGGTGCGCCTTACCCTTACACGCCAGCAGATGTTCACCTTCGGCTACCGCCCCCGTACGCAGCAGCGGCTGCGCCTGGGTGCGGCGGCGGATGGCAAGCTGCTGGCGATTGCCCACGACGCGCTCGGCCAGACATCGCGCTTCGAAGACTTCACCGAACACCTGGTGGAGTGGAGCGGCATGCTCTACCACTGCGACAACGTTGCGCTCAATTATCGCCTTGCGCCGCTCGACGTCTATACCCCGCTGGACATGCGTGCGCCGGGTGCCGCGTCCGGCGTGCTCGCCCTGGAGTGCGCGATGGATGAATTGGCATGCGCAGCGAACCTCGACCCCCTCCAATTGCGTCGACGCAATTTTGCCAGCCACAATGGCAACGACGGCAAGCCCTATTCCAGCAAAGAGCTGTTGGCCTGTTATGACCAGGGCGCCGCACGCTTTGGCTGGGGTAAACGCACCCCACAACCGCGCAGCATGCGTGACGGTAACCAATTGATCGGCTGGGGCGTGGCCGGCGGGGTCTGGGAAGCGCTGCAGATGAACGCCAGCGCCAAGGCCTGCTTCGACAACCGCGGGCACTTGACCGTCAGTAGCGCCACCACCGACATAGGTACCGGTACCTATACGGTGATGACCCAGATTGCTGCGGATGCTGCGGGGGTCTTGCCCGAGGAGGTGACCTTCCTGCTGGGCGACTCCTCACTGCCGACAGCGCCGTTGCAGGGCGGCTCTTTCACGGTGTCTTCAGTGGGTTCTGCAGTGCAGCAGGCCTGCCAGCTCCTGCGCACCAAGGTGCTGGAACTGGCGCGCCAGAATTTCCCCGACATAGCTGCGATACCGGTGGAGAATGTGACGTTCGCGCAAGGCTACCTGCAAGCGGGGAAACACCGTATTGCTATCGCCAGCATCGTCGCAGGAGCCAAGAACGGCGAGCTGCAGGTACAGATCGACGCCGAGCCCGGTGCCGGACGCACGCCATTCGCCACCGCTACCCATTCGGCCGTGTTCGTAGAGGTACACGTTGACGAAGACCTGGGTACGATCAAGGTCATGCGCGTGGTCAGCGCAGTAGCCGCCGGCCGTGTGGTCAACCCGAAAACCGCCCGTAGCCAGATCCTCGGGGGCGTGGTCTGGGGGGTGGGCATGGCGTTGCAGGAAGAGACGCAAACCGATCATGAACTCGGTCGCATTCTCAACCACAACCTGGCCGAGTACCACATCCCGGTGCATGCCGATATCACTGACATCGAGGTGATGTTCGTGGAAGAGCACGACGACATCGTCAATGACCTGGGCTCCAAGGGTGTAGGCGAGATCGGCGTCGTAGGGGTCGCGGCGGCGGTTGCCAATGCCGTTTACCATGCTACTGGCAAACGCGTTAGAGCGTTTCCGATAACGCTGGACAAAGTGCTGTAGCAGCGGGCGAGGTTCTCGGGATCGGGCGCCGCACAGGCGGCGCTCAAGTCAAGGGTAGCGAAGAATTCCAGGTATACCTCCACCCCGCCTGAACATCAGAGTTTAAAGCGAACGTGAATGGTGCTTTTATCTGTGCCCCCATCAATCGAGATCGCTGAGCTTCCATAGCCTGAATAACTTCTGACAAGCCGCATGCCAAGGCCCGTTCCGCTGGGTTTGGGATAGTTCGCGGGAAAACCGTCACCCTCGTCGGTGACGGTGATCAACGCGTGGTCACCTGCATCCCGCACGCTGACCTCGATGGTGCCTTTGCCGTATTTCAAGGCATTGGTGATCAGCTCAGAAATGACCAGGCCCAACGGCGCCATTCTTGCTGGCAGCAGGGTGAACGCGTCAGCGTCCAGGACGATCTTCCGGTCGGCCAGTGCCCTGCCCAGGTCACCGAGCAAGGCACCGAGGTAGTCGCAGGCAAGCACCTCTTGATCGGCCGTCTGATAGAGCCGTTCATGCACGCTGGCAATGGTCACAACCCGACCCGCTGCCGTTTCCAGTTGCAGCTTGACTCCGGCATCCGGCGTCAGGTTCGCCTGCAATAGCAACAGGGTGTTCACCAGATGCAAGCTGTTCTTGACGCGGTGATGAATCTCTTCGAGATGCAGGTCGTTCTTGTTGAGCCTGGAGTTCTGTGCATCGATCAGCGACAGCAACTGAGCCTCGTAATGGTGCCGTTCGGTGATGTCTCTGGATACTGCAATGAGTTTTTCGACCTGCCCATCGGCGCTCAACACGGGGGCAACGGAGACATCCCACCATTTAGGCGCCTGCTGACCGGTAGGGCAGAACCCCTCAAAGCGGGTCGACTCGCCTCTGGCGACTCTTTCCAGAGCCTCCCGGGCGACCGGGCCCGACTCGGCAGGCCAAAGCTGCAACCATGGCAGCCCTTTGACCTCGGCCAAGTCGGCGATGTGCATCAACGCCAGCCCGGCCTCGTTCATGAACTCGATGTGACCGCTGCGGGACAACACGTACACACAATCCGGGCTGGCGTTGAGCATGCTTTCCGAATAGGGGTCGGCCAGCTGAGCATCATCACCAGCGGTCAACCGCTCAACCGCCATGGAGATAACGTTGGATATCCCTTCCAGGAACACCAGATCACTTTCGATGAAGTCCTCACCATCGCTACTGTCTGCCTCAAGTACCCCAAACGGCACCAATGCGCCCCTGATAGGTACGTTGATGGCACGCTCAATACCATACTTTTTCAGTAACTCTGGTGTTCTGAAGCGCTGTTCCTGGCCCAGGTGATTCGAAATCACAGGCCGATAGGTTTGAATGGCAAACCCGGCAGGGCTGGCCTCGTCGGCCCCCACTGTCGCATGGCCGATATCGGACTCATCCCACCCCACCCCATGCGACAGCAGAAACCTGTCGCTATCGGGAATCGGCATGAGGACCTTGGCGAATCGGGTGCGCATGCCTTCGGCCACCAGCGCGCAAGCCTGATCGAGGACGTCATCCAGGTTGGTGGATTTAAGCGACATGACCGCGTACTCGACCACCAGCTCGTGCTGCCTGTGCAGCCGGGCTTGGGATTTCCTGAGTGCGGCACGAATGGTCTCATCAGGGGGCAGTTGCTGCATCAATAATATTCCAGGGCGCTGAGAAATGCCGTTCTAAGGTTAGCCTTTGCAGAAACGGCCGTAGGCTACATCAGATCTGGTGTAACACCGCTGATCGCTTCGATGCAACTACCAACGTTTATGTATACATGCCCCTTGCCTGCGCTTTGATCATGCAAGCTGGATATAAACCGAATAACTGCCCAGCAATACCCAGAACGCAAGGAAGATCCAAGGCGTACGCAGCGAAAAAAGCAAGGACTTGCGATGCCCTGCACGAGAGGTTTCCGCCTCGCAAAAAAGCGGAGATTCGTCATAGGCCAGCCCCATCATGGGCTCACTTAGCAGTAGATGGCTTTGTTTGAGCTGCCAGTGATCAATGATCCGATAGGCCGCGCGAATGCCAGGCCAGGCATTGAGCGTACTCATCACGCCCAGCAAGGCGAGAAAGGCAGGCACCAGGAGGGTGAACATCTCACCCCAGCTCTGGTTCAAGTTGCCCATGGACGACACGAAAGCGATGACCAGAAAAGACTGGGCGGCCAGATAGGCATCGGTGCGGTTGGCCAAGATGGTGGTTTCGTACTGAATTTCCCTGCGGTAAAAGTCTAGCCGCTCCTTCGGCGAACCGAACATCCTCGCATTGTGTTCATCGATCTCGTGTTCAGGGGTGGTAGGGGTGATGATTCGAGGCACGTGGCAACTCCTGGCATTCACTGAGCCATACCCCGGATGGCGGTAGGCGCGTCAGAGGTAGAGCAGTGCGGGCAACGAAAATTCAGTCACCATCACCAGGCCAACCGTCCGTCGTTCGAACACGGGATCCAGCCCAACAAACCCTTGTCACATCATTCGAACAGGTATGAGCCTTCCAACTGCAGGAGCTTGCACCATGCGTGACTACCCTACCCCTCCGTTTCCCTCCCAGCCGCAAAGCGTCCCGGGTTCACAGCGCAAGATGGAGCCCACCCCTGACTGTGGCGAGCACACCTACACCGGCAACGGTCGACTCAACGGAAAAGTAGCGCTGATCACCGGCGCCGACAGCGGGATCGGGCGTGCAGTCGCCATCGCATACGCCCGCGAAGGCGCAGACATTGCCCTTGCCTATCTTGATGAACACGAAGATGCGCAGGAAACCGCCGGTTGGGTCCACGCTGCTGGCCGGCAATGCCTGCTGCTGCCTGGGGATCTGGCCCGGAAACAGCACTGCTACGACATCGTTGACAAGACCGTGGAGCAGTTTGGTCGTATCGACATTCTGATCAATAACGCGGCCTTTCAAATGGCGCACGACAGCCTCGATGATATCGACGATGACGAATGGGTAATGACATTCGACGTCAACATCACGGCCATATTCCGCATTTGCCAGCGGGCGCTGCCATCGATGCCCAAAGGCAGTTCGATCATCAACACCAGCTCGGTCAATTCCGATGACCCATCGCCCAAACTGCTGGCCTATGCCACTACCAAGGGTGCCATCGCCAACTTCACCGCCGGGCTGGCCCAATTGCTGGGAGACAAAGGGATTCGGGTCAACAGTGTGGCACCAGGCCCGATCTGGACTCCGCTGATCCCTGCCACCATGCCCGATGAGGCAGTGAAGAACTTCGGGGCGAGCTATCCGATGGGCCGGCCGGGCCAACCGGTTGAGGTAGCTCCGATCTACGTCTTGCTCGGCTCCGATGAGGCCAGCTACATCTCTGGCTCGCGCTATGCCGTTACGGGCGGCAAACCCATTCTTTGACCCGCAAGGCCGTGATCCCCAACCGCAATGAGGTGCAACATGAACGCAATCGATCTGCTGATTCAAGACCACAAACTGGTTAAAAAGCTGCTGGACGAACTGTCTTCAACCACCGAACGGGCTGTCAAGAAGCGTGCCGAACTCCTGCATCGTATCGAACAGGAGTTGCAGATCCACACCGCGCTTGAAGAAGAGATCCTTTACCCGGCCATCAAACAAGCCGGGGGCAAGGAAGAAGCGAAGATGTACTACGAGGCAAAAGAGGAACACCGCACGGTCGATGCGCTGGTGTTGCCGGACCTGCTGCACACCGAAACCGGCACGCTCGAATTCGCAGGCCGCGTCAAAGTGATGAAAGAGTTGCTTGAACACCATATCGAAGAGGAGGAAGACGAGTTGTTTCCCACGGCGAAAAAGCTGTTGAGCAAAGATCTGCTGGAAGAAATGGGCCAAGCCATGGAAGCGCAAAAAAAGATGCTCAAGGGTGAGCAGCGTGCCGCCTGAATTCAAAGCAGCAAAGCAAAAGGCGTGAAATGCTGCTGGCAGACGCTGCAGGGTGCCGCGGGCAGGATCATGACCCCATGCTCCTGCTCTGGCCTCAACGTTTACCTAGCATTCTCGCCAAGAGGAACGTTGCCACCACGGCCAGCACCACTGCGCCAGTAATGGACGGTACCGTACCCAGCGGCTCGATCGAGCTTTTCACGGCGAGGTAGAAGCCCAATACCCCCACAGCGCCAATGGCATTGCCACGCACGATCGCACCCAGCTCCTGATGGCCACCCTGAACATGGGCGAACACCGCCAGAGGCCAGGCAATCACCGGGATTGGTGCTAGCAGGCCGCTAGCCACCGGCCCAAGCCATTGGGCACTGGCAGTGATCGCCACCAACAACAGGGTTGCCGTGAGCATGCGCATGGGGATCACCCAGCGAGGCAGCGGCACAACCTTCGCTGCACCGACCTGCGCATTGTTCGAGGTAAGGATGATGATCAGCGTTAGCAGGAGCAACGTCACGCCGACTGACACCGCCACCATGCCCAAGCGACTCATCACAAAGGCTGTGGCCGCGTAAACCGCCACGCCCGTGATGCAGCCGATAAAAGCGGACACATGCCGGGTCACCAGGTAGTAGAACAGATAGGTTGCCTGTACGGCGGCCAACCCTGCCAAAGCGCCAGGCACCGCCTGCAACGCAAAACCAGGCCCCTGTTCGAGGCTGAGAAACAACATGACCAGGGCCGAGGTGACCGGCAATCCGGAGAGCAGCCCGCCGATCTGGGTGCCCCAGCGCCTGGCCGCCAGCGAGATGGCCAGCATGAGGGTCGGGGTGATCAGGAACTTGAGGTAGAAGGCAGTCATTGAGGGCAGCATCAGTTTCAAAAGACAGGAGTGGGCTTATCGTGCCTGGCAGGCGGCAGACAAGCGCCCAATGCTAATGGAACCGCTGAGGCTTTACTCAGATTATTAGCGCCCGCTGATAAAGTAGAACGTCGCAAGCCCTGCAGCGGTCATCAGTAGCGAACCAGAGACATGCAGCGCGATGGAACCCAGCGCCCACAAAATACGCCCCTCCTGAATAAGCGACACGACCTCCGCGGAAAATGTGGAGAACGTGGTCAATCCGCCGCAAAAACCGGTGATCAGCAGCAGGCGCCATTCGGGGCTGAGCGACGGCGATGCGGAGAAAAATGCGATGGCCAGGCCAATGATGTAGCCACCAATGAGGTTGGCCAACAGCGTACCTGGCGGCACGGCGGGGAACAGTGCATTGAGCTTCATGCCCAGGCCCCAGCGGAGCCAGGCACCGACCATGGCACCAAGCCCAATAGCCAATAGTGACTTCAACATACAGCATCGCGCTCCGGGCAAAGAGCTGGCAGGCTCTCGGTATCGGCATCAGCCGCCAGCTTGAGCCGATCGGCCTTGCAGATGTATTTGGGCTTGTTTCGCGGTGCCAGTTTGGCGGCGGCCTTTTTCTGATGCGCTTGCAGCAACTGTTTGATTTTCTTGCGACGGTTCATGGTGCAACTCGGTACGGGGTTGATCAGGTAAGCCACATCATAAGTGATGTATCCACGCCCTGGGCGCGCGGATGAATCACTCGTTGCCCTGGCGCTTGGCGTTTTTCTTGACGATGGCCTTCATCCGCGTCGCAGCACGCTGCACGGTGGCCATCTTCTCCGGGCGTTTCATGCCGCGCCACTTGCGGATTTCCTCACGGGTTCGGCCACAGCTCACGCACAGCTCGCTGTTGAGCTGGCAAAGCGAGACGCAGGGGTTTTCGATGTCTTTGGCCATGGGCTGCTCCGGTCATGGCCGCGAATGATAGCGCAAGGCGGCCTGATCCGGTGCAGGCACAAAGCCGCAGGGCGGCACACACCCACCTGCGACCGGGGCCGTACAACCGGACCTCAAGCCGCTGCGGCCCTGTCGGTATCGCTGCTGACCTCGAACTGCCCGACCAGCTTCTGCAGCTTGCTGGCATTGGCCTTCACCGTCTCGGCACTGCTCTGCAGCACCACCGCCGTCTGGCGCATTTCACTGGAAGACTGGTTGACCTGCTCAATGGTCTTGCCATAAGCCAGGCTGCGCTGGTTGAGCTGCTGAATGATCTGGAACATGCTCTCTACCGCCTGGTGCAACTGTACGTTCTCCGACGAGGCATCTTCGGCCAGGCGCAAACTGTCATCGACATTATGTACCCCCTCCTCCATGAAGCTGACGGCTTGCTGGGTTTCATTCTGCAGGCCTTCGACCATGTGCCGGATGTCGTCGGCGGCGCGCGCCGTGCGCGAAGCCAGGCTGCGCACTTCGTCGGCCACCACCGCAAACCCTCGGCCATGCTCGCCCGCGCGGGCGGCCTCGATGGCGGCATTGAGGGCCAGCAGGTTGGTCTGGTTGGTGATGTCGCTGATCAGCCCGCTGATGTTGCCGATCTGCGCCATCCTGCTGTCGAGCAACTGCACACTGGAAGCAGAACGCGCTACCACATCCCGAATCGACTGGGTGCCGGCCTGCACCGCCAGGTACTGCTCGCGGGCACGGCTGACCACCTCGTCCATGGCCTGCTTCATCTGCTCTGCGCTGACCGAAGCCTGCTGCAGTTCGCCCAGTTGCTCCTCCATGATGATCATCATCTGGTGCACCGCCTCGGCCACTTCGCTGGAGGTGACGCTCGCTTCGTGGCTGCGCCCGAGCATCATCTGATTGGTGGCGCCCACCGTGCGGCTGGCCTTGACCACTTGGCCCACCACCGAGTCCAGGCGGTCGATGAAGCTGTTGATCCAGCGCGCCATGTCGCCACTTTCATCGTTGGCCATGGTCGTGGTGTCCAGGCGTTGGCGCAGGTTGCCCTCGCCCTCGGCGATGGTGCGCAGTACATCGGTCATGCCATTGAACCTGGCTGCCAGCCGCCGGGGCCCCAGCGCACTGAAAAGCAGTGTGGCAGCCAGCATGCTCACGGCCAGCAGCGCATCGTTGATGCCTTGCGCCAAGCCCGCGTAGTGCTGCACCAGGAAGTTGCAACCAAACAGGCCGGCCATGATCGCGATGTACGGCTTCATCAACCCGTAGCTGAGTGAGCGTCGCCGGTAGACCTCCTCCAGATCGGCTTCGCACATCATGCCCCACCGGTCCGGCGAGCCCGGCAACTGGAATGTGACACCTTTGCCCACCACTGGCACATGGCGATAGTCCGAATAGCCAGGGTAAGTCACGAACAGGTTGGCGCCCTGGCGGATGGTTTCCCGAACGCCTGGATGAAGCTCACGGGTGGCAGGGTCGGTAAAGCGCAGCTCAAGCTCGGTATGGCGCTGGACCTGCACGGTGCTCCATGGCGTATGCACCCCGCTCTTGAGGTTTTCCCCGTGGGTGAAAGTGCCGTCCTCGAAACGCGAGCGCGACAAGGCGGTACCCGGTTTGATAGCAGGGTCGAAATGCGATTGCGCCATGAACAGGTAATTGTCACCGGACTCGGCATAGATATGCCCGGCCTCGCGCTGGATCAGGTCGCCCAATACGTCATTGGGCACCCGACCGCAGAGGCATCCGTAGACCTTCCCTTGCGCTTTGAGCGGCTGATAGAACATCAGTGTCACTTCGTCGTGAAACCGCGACGACGAGGGGCCGATCTGCAAGGTCAGCGGATCACTGTAGGGGCCGTGCAAAAACGGCGCCTTCAACCCTTGGGCCAAGGCGCCCAGTTGCTCGATGCGTTGGCCGTTACTGCGTTGGGCCCAACTCGACAACACAACCGTGCCACTGGTGTCGATGATGAACAGTTCCGAGAAGTCGTTCGCTTGGGCCAGCTTGTCCAGCAATGGCGCGCGGTCGACGTGAGCCAGAGCCGGGCCAAGGTTTTCAGCAAGTTCCGCCAGGTGTTCCCACTGTTCTCTCGCCCAGCTGTGCAGCAACTGCATGCGCGTCTGGGCAATGGCTTCGAAAGTCTGCTCGATGACCGGATAAGTCGATCGGTTGAGCCCGCAGGACCAGCGCATGCTGAGCTTGCTGGTTTTTCCGAACCACGGCAGCCAACGCTTCTCACCCGATGACAACTGCATGGAACCACTTGAAAGCGACATTATCTTCACCATAAGCGACATCACAATGGCAAAGTGATAGCAAATAATACGCCAACTCGTATGCAAGCTAATGATTAGGCAGGTAGCCATGCCCTCGGTACGCCATCTTCGCACCAATGACGGGCAGAAATTGCCACCCGCGCCAATATGGGTCGCCCGCCACAGGACCTGATCTCATTCACCGCCAGTACTGCGTGTCATCGACAATCTGTTCATGCCCTGCAAATAGCGCCGGCAGCTGCTCCTTGAGATAGTCGATCCAGGTCCGCACCTTGGCATCCAGATAGTGCCGCGACGGGTACATGGCATACAGCGCACACTCACGCAGACGGTAAGGCGCCAGCAAACGCCGCAAGCGCCCCTGCTCGATCGCCTGGCTGGCCGTATAGAACGGCAACAGCCCGATGCCCATGCCCAGTTCACTGGCCACCAGCATCGCGTCGGCAACGTTGGTCAGGAAGCTGTCGCGGGGCGCGATCACGCAATGGTCCAGCCCCTGCGGGAACACCCAGTCGCCCTCATACATCGGGTACGCCATGCGCAGGCAGCGATGCTCATGCAGGTCTTCAGGCCGCTCGGGCACGCCATGGACCTCCAGGTAACTGGGCGCGGCGCAGGGGATGCTGAAGATGGTGCCCAGCGGCACAGCGATCAATTGCGAGTCGGGCAAGGCTTCGTCCACGGTGATCACCACATCGTGCCCTTCGGCCAGCGGGTCGGGGTTGCGCTGGGACAGGGTCAGCTCCACCACCACCTCCGGGCATAGTGCGTTGTAGCCGGCCACCAGCGGCATCAGCAACAGGCCAAGGCCGTGCGGGCAATGCAGCCGTAGCCGGCCGCGGGGGGTCAGGTGCGCGCCGCGCGCCTCGCCCACCGCCTCTTCGGTCAACAGCAGGATCTGCCGCGAGCGCTCCAGAAACCGCTCGCCGGCCTCGCTCATGCGCAAGCGCCGGGTGGTGCGGTGCAGCAGGCGCGTCTGCAGCTGGTTCTCTAGCTCGGCGACGATCCGCGACACCTGCGCGGCAGAAATGTCCAGGGCATTGGCAGCCGCGGCGAAGCTGCCGCACTCCACTACCCGGGTGAAGGTACGCATGGCGTGCAGCATGTCCACGGGGCTCAGCTCCTTGTTCGTTCTTATTCGTACGTTCCAGGCAGGAATCTATCACGACTTAGCCCATTTATTGTGCACAGCCAAACAATACATCATTGGTAAAACATTGAAGAAAGGAGCCTGCCATGAACATCAAACGCTCGATCGCGCTGCTTGCGCTCTCTGCCACCTTCGCCTCGTTCGGCGCCGTGGCCGCCCCAGGCGCCGCCCAGCCGGCCGCCAACGACAGCACCAACTACGAATACGGCATGCCGCTGGATGTAGCAAAAGTGGTGTCGATCTCCCCGGCCAGCAACATTGCCGATTGCCAGGTGGGCACTGCGCACATGGTTTACATCGACCACCAAGGCCAGACCCACGAGGTCAACTACCGGGAAATGGGTAACTGCTCGCAGCAGTGATTCAGGCCAGCACCTGGGTGATCCAGCCAACCTGCCTGGCAAAGTCCTGCAGTTTGTGTGGCGCGATCGCATCCCGGGCACGTTCGAAGTTGGCCAGGGTCTGCTGCTTCTGACGCAGCATGCGCTGCCACTTGGTGACAAACGCCGGGCTTTTCTCCCGCATCAGCACCGGGCCAAAATACAGCTCTTCGGCGCTATAGACGACCGCCTCGCCCGGCTCGGCAACGATGATCTCGTAGTCGAAACGGTTCTCGCGCAACACCTCTTCGCAGACAATCCGGTAGCTGTTGGCCATCAGCCAGGCCCGTAGCTCACCCTCCCCCCCATTGGGCTGCAGGATCAGGCGCTCGCTGCCGCTCAGGCGCGCCTTGCCCCGCTCCAGGATTTCGCACATGGTGTCGCCGCCCATGCCGCAGATACTCACCGCCGAGATGCGGTCTTGCGCCTGGATCGCCTCCAGGCCATCGGCCAGGCGGATGGTGATGCGTTCCTGCAGGCCGTTGCGGCGCACATTGCGCTGGGCCGAAGCATACGGCGTTTGCGCCACTTCGCCGGCCACACCTGCTTCGATCGCGCCACGCAGCGCCAGCGCCACCGGCAGGTAGCCGTGGTCCGAGCCGATATCGGCCAGGCGCGCGCCCTGCGGTACATGCGCCGCCACACGCTCCAGGCGCATCGACAATGTCTGTTCGTTCAACTCAAGCCCCTTGCTCAACAATCGGCGCGATTCTGACCGCCGGGGCGCGCTATTACAATGCGTGCGGGCCAAGCGGTGCCCGGTGGCTCGACCCCTGCGCCATGCTCGCGTAGGCTTGCGGCTTTCCTTCCGTCGCAAGGCAAAACACTTTATGGCCAACATCATCTTCACCCCGGATTCCGATGCCGAGTCCATTTCTTCCGACGTCGCCGAGTTCAACGGCGTGCTGGTGACCACCCAGATTCCAGCCGATCTGGACGGCGATATCGTGCAGCAGAGCGAAAGCACCCTGCAGGCACTGAAAGAGGCCTTGGAAAAGGCCGGCAGCGGCATGGACCGGGTCATGCACCTGACCATCTACCTCACTGACATGGCCGACCGCGCCGCCTTCAACGAGGTGTACCAGCGTTTCTTCAGCAAGCCGTGGCCGGTGCGTGCTGCCGTGGGCGTGGCGGCGCTGGCGTACCCGCAAATGCGTGTCGAAGTGACCGCGATGGCGGCCAAGGGCTGACATAGCGGTTGCCTCACCGCCAGGGGCTGCAAAGCGGCCCCAACCCAAGCAGGACGCAGTACCGGCAAAACACCTCTGGGCAGCCAAAGCATGCCACCCGCCCATTTCCCCGCTACAATGCCGCCCTACTGTGACAGCCCGAACCTATAACGACATGTCCCTTCCAAAGAATCACCTGGAACTGCTCAGCCCTGCCCGTGACGTGGCCATCGCCCGTGAAGCGATCCTGCACGGCGCTGACGCCATCTACATCGGTGGCCCGAGCTTTGGCGCCCGCCACAACGCCTGCAACGAAGTGGGCGAAATCGCCGAGCTGGTAGAGTTCGCCCGGCGCTATCACGCCCGCGTGTTCACCACCATCAACACCATCCTGCACGACAACGAGCTGGAACCAGCGCGCAAGCTTATCCATCAGCTGTACGACGCTGGCGTCGATGCGCTGATCGTGCAGGACCTGGGGGTGATGGAACTGGACATCCCGCCGATCGAGCTGCATGCCAGCACCCAGACCGACATCCGTACCCTGGAACGGGCCAAGTTCCTCGACCAGGCCGGCTTCTCCCAGCTGGTACTGGCCCGTGAACTGAACCTGCAGCAGATCCGCGCCATCGCCGCCGAAACCGACGCGGCCATCGAGTTCTTCATCCACGGTGCACTGTGCGTGGCCTTCTCCGGCCAGTGCAACATTTCCCACGCCCAGACCGGCCGCAGCGCCAACCGTGGCGACTGCTCGCAGGCCTGCCGCCTGCCGTACACCCTCAAGGACGACCAGGGCCGTGTGGTGGCGTTCGAGAAGCACCTGCTGTCGATGAAGGACAACAACCAGACCGCCAACCTGCGCGACCTGGTCGATGCCGGCGTGCGCTCGTTCAAGATCGAAGGCCGCTACAAGGACATGGGCTATGTGAAGAACATCACCGCCCACTACCGCAAAGAACTCGACGCCATTCTCGAAGACCGCCCGGCCCTGGCCCGCGCCTCCAGCGGCCGCACCGAGCACTTCTTCGTGCCCGACCCTGACAAGACCTTCCACCGCGGCAGCACCGACTACTTCGTCACCGACCGCAAGGTGGACATCGGCGCGTTCGACTCACCAACCTTCACCGGCCTGCCGGTAGGTGTGGTGGAAAAAGTCGGCAAGCGTGACCTGCAGGTGGTCACCGAAGTGCCGCTGACCAACGGCGACGGCCTCAACGTGCTGGTCAAGCGTGACGTGGTGGGCTTCCGGGCCAACATCGCCGAGCCGCGCGGCGAGTTCGAAGAAGACGGCCACAAGCGCTACCGCTACCGGGTCGAACCCAACGAGATGCCCGAGGGCCTGCACAAGCTGCGGCCCAACCACCCGCTGTCGCGCAACCTGGACCATAACTGGCAGCAGGCCCTGCAGCGCACCTCGGCCGAGCGCCGTGTAGGTGTGGAGTGGCACGCCGTGCTCACCGAGCAGCGCCTGATGCTCAGCGTCTGCAGTGAGGAAGGCGTCAGCGTGCAGGTCGCCCTGGATGGCCCGTTCGGCGCAGCCAACAAGCCGCAGCAGGCCCTGGACCAGTTGCACGATCTGCTCGGCCAGCTGGGTACCACGATGTACCACGCCAATGCCATCGTGCTGGACGCACCGCAGGCGTACTTCATCCCCAACTCGCAGCTCAAGGCCCTGCGCCGCGAAGCCATCGAGGCGCTGACCGAGGCACGCATCAAGGCCCACCCGCGTGGCGGGCGCAAGGCCGAGACCACGCCGCCGCCGGTATACCCGGAGTCGCACCTGTCGTTCCTGGCCAACGTCTACAACCAGAAGGCCCGCGACTTCTACCACCGCCACGGCGTGCAATTGATCGATGCGGCGTACGAAGCGCACGAGGAGCACGGCGAAGTGCCGGTGATGATCACCAAGCACTGCCTGCGTTTCTCGTTCAACCTGTGCCCCAAACAGGCCAAGGGTGTGACCGGCGTGCGCACCAAGGTGGCGCCGATGCAGCTGATCCAGGGCGATGAAGTGCTGACCCTGAAGTTCGACTGCAAGCCTTGCGAAATGCACGTGGTCGGCAAGATGAAGAGCCACATCATCGACCTGCCGACACCCGGCAGTGCGGTGGCGCAGGTGGTCGGGCACATCAGCCCGGAAGACCTGCTCAAGACCATCCCGCGGGCACCGCACTGAGCGTGACACGCCCCTGTGCCGGCCTGTAGGAGCGGCCCTTTCCGACCGGTCCGGCGCCCCGGCAAGGCCGCTCCTACAACAACCGCGAGACCTGGGCAGCGGCCGCCTTTACACCATCACAAAATCCCCAGCCCCCGCGCCGTCCGGTCCACGGCAATGCGCGTCTTGTCCACCAGCTCATCGAGCTCGCCATGCGTGGCCACCAGCGCCGGCGCCATGATCATCCGCCCCAGCGTGGAACGAATGATCACACCTTCCTCGAAGCCGTACGTGCGGCACTGCCAGGCCAGGTCGTTCTCGTTGGCGTAACGCTTGCGGCTGCCCTTGTCCTCGGCGAACTGCAACGCCGCCACCAGCCCCGCGCCTTGCACCTGGCCAATCAACGGGTGGTTGGCAAATACCTCACGCAGGATACGCTGCAGATACGGGCCGGTATCGTCCTTGACCTGGCGCACGATGCCTTCGTCGCGCAGCGCCTTGAGGTTGGCGATGGCCACTGCGGCCGCTACCGGGTGCCCGGAATACGTCAGGCCGTGGGCGAACACCCCGCCACGCTCCACCAGCGCCTCGGCGATGCGCTTGCTCAGCACCAGGCCACCCATGGGTACATAACCCGACGTCAGGCCTTTGGCGATGGACAGGGTGTCAGGCTCAAAGCCGAAGTACTCGTGGGCGAACCATTCACCGGTACGGCCAAAGCCACCGATCACCTCGTCGGCGCACAACAGCACATCGTACTGGCGGCAGATGCGCTGGATTTCCGGCCAATAGCTTTCCGGCGGGAAGATCATGCCGCCCGCGCCCTGGAACGGCTCGGCCACAAAGCCTGCGACATTCTCTGCGCCCAGCTCGAGGATTTTCTCTTCCAGCTGCAAGGCGCAGCGGCGGCCGAACTCGGCCGGCGTCAGCTCGCCACCCTCGGCGTACCAGTACGGCTCATCGATGTGTGCCACGTCCGGAATCAGCCCGCCCATCTCGTGCATGAACTTCATGCCCCCTAGCGCTGTGGCGGCCAGGGTCGAGCCGTGGTAGCCGTTCCAGCGGCCGATCATGACCTTCTTGTTCGGCTGGCCGACCACCTGCCAGTAACGGCGCACGGTGCGGATCAACACCTCGTTGGCCTCGGAGCCGGAGTTGGTGTAGATCGCGTGGCTGTAGTGCCCGGGCAGCAAGCTGAATAGCAGTTCGGACAGCTCGATCACCGCCGGGTGGGTGGTGTGGAAGAACATGTTGTAGTACGCCAGCTGGTCCATCTGCGCGGCGGCGGCGGCGGTCAGGTCCTTGCGCCCGTAACCCAGCTGGGTGCACCACAGGCCGGACATGCCGTCCAGGTAGCGCCTGCCGTCGTTGTCCCACAGATACAGTCGTTCGCCGCGGGTGATCACCCGTGGGCCTTCGGCGTTGAGCGCCTTCTGGTCAAGGAAAGCGTGGATGTGGTGGGCCGCGTCGCTGGCCTGGTAGTCGCGGGTGTCGCGTTGCGGCTGGAAGGGGGCGTTCATTGTTGTTCTCCGTGAGTGAGGGTCAGCGCAGCTGGAACCAGGTTGTCTTGAGCTGGGTGTACTTGTCGAAGGCGTGCAGCGACAGGTCGCGGCCAAAGCCCGACTGGCGGCCGCCGCCAAAGGGCACCGCCACATCAAGGGCATCGACCGTGTTGACCGAGACGGTGCCCGCCTTCAACTGCCGGGCCACCCGGTGGGCGCGGTTGAGGTCGTCGCTCCACAGCGAAGCGGCCAGGCCATAAACGCTGTCGTTGGCCAGGCGTACGGCCTGCGCTTCGTCGTCAAAGGCAGTGATCGCCAGCACCGGGCCGAACACTTCCTCGCGGGCCAGGGCCGAATCCGGGCGCACGTCGGCGAACACCGTTGGCGCGATAAAGTTGTTCGAGCCGTTGAAGCTCAGCCGCTGGCCGCCGCACAACAGGCGGGCGCCGTCGCCCTGGGCCTGCTCGATGGCAGCCATGACACGTGCGCTCTGGGCGTCGTCGACGATGGCGCCGGCGCGGCTGGCCGGGTCCAGGGGATCACCGGGCAGCCACTGGCGGGCCTTGGCCAGCAGGCGCTCGACGAATTCGTCGTGGACCGAGCGCTGCACATACAAGCGCGAATTGGCAGAGCACACTTCGCCCTGGTTGAAGAAGATGCCGAAGGCCGCTTTCTCTGCTGCAAGGTCCAGGTCCTGGCAGTCGTCGAACACCAGGTTCGGGCTCTTGCCGCCACACTCCAGCCACACCTGCTTGAGGTTGGATTGCGCCGAGTACTGCATGAAGTGCTTGCCCACCTGGGTGGAGCCGGTGAACACCAGGCAATCCACATCCGGGTGCAGACCAAGGGCACGGCCAGCGCTTTCACCCAGGCCCGGCACCACGTTCAGGACACCTTCGGGCACACCTGCCTCAAGCGCCAGTTCGGCCAGGCGCAGGGCCGAGAACGGCGACTGCTCGGCGGGTTTGAGCACCACGCTGTTGCCGGCGGCCAGCGCCGGGGCGACCTTCCAGGCAGCCATGTCCAGTGGGAAATTCCAAGGCACCACGGCGCCGACCACACCCAACGCTTCCCGGGTGACCGTGGCCAGGGCGTTGCCTGCGGTTGGTGCGACCTGGTCGTAGACCTTGTCCAGCGCCTCGCCGTACCAGGCAAATACGTTGGCCGCGCCGGGCACATCGATGGTGTAGGCGTCCATCACCGGCTTGCCCATGTTCAGCGAGTCGAGCAGCGCCAGCTCCTCGCGGTGGGCCATCATCAGTTCGGCCAGGCGTAGCAACACGCACTTGCGTGCCGCAGGTGCCATGCGCGCCCAGAGGCCTTGCTCGAAGGCGCGACGTGCCGAACGCACAGCCTGGTCGATTTCGGTATCGCCGCAAGCGGCGACCTGCGCCAGCAACTGCCGGTTGGCCGGGTTGATGGCATCAAAGGTCACCCCTGACTGGGCCGCCAACGGGCGGCCGTCGATCAGCGCCGTGGTGATGAAGCTTTGCCTTGCAGCGCGCTGCTGCCAATCGCTTTTCGTATGCACGCAGGTCTCCCTTGCGGCCGCGCGGGCGGCCGGTCGCAGTTGTTGTAGGTGTGAGTGGCCGTGGCGCCGTCAGCGCCTTCGCAGGTAACTTTCCAGCGGGTCCTTGCTCAAGCCTTCCTGGGCCTGGGCCAGCGAATCGATGAACAGCGAGAACAGCTCGGACTGCTTGGCGATGTCGAGCTTGGTGTAGAGGTTCTTGCGGTGGGTCTTGACCGTGTCTTCACTGATGCCCAGGCGCTCGGCCAGCGAGCGCGTGGAGTGGCCGCGCAGCAGGTACTGGGCGATGCGGCATTCGCGCTCGGTGAGCAGTGAGGAGCCAAAGTTGTTCAGCGCGGCGTTGATCTGCCGGCCCAGAGCACTTTCGAAGCGCCCGCCCACGGCGTCGACATCCAGGTGGCTCCACTGGCGCCGCACCACGGCCACCACCCAGGGCGCCACACATTTGAGGTCGCTGACCTGCTGACGGTCCAGGCGGCGGGTACTGGCCAAGGCAACGGCGATGGTCAGGTGTTCATCCAGAGGGACGATGAAGTTCAGTTCGTCCTCAAGATGTGCATGCTGGTAGAACGACAGGTAGTACTCGCTGCGCTTGAAATGGTCGGGGGCAACGTCGCTCAGGCGAAAGCAGCCGGCCGCCACACCGTCCATGCAGGCACGGTAGAACGGGCACAGCAGGTAATAGCCTTCCAGGTAGCGCTGCACGTTGCCTTCCGGCAGCCATGGCCCCTCTTCGTCCTTGACGAACAACGCCGAGGGCAGGCCCTTGCGTGGGTAAAGAAACACCGTGATGGCTTGGCACGGCGCAAGCAACTTGAGCGCGGCGAACAGCGCCTCGACGAAGCCCGGCGTGCCTTGGGCGTCGATGACACGGGCCATCTGCGCGTACCAGTCGGGCGATTTCAGCCGGTCTTTGCTCATTGTCGTTGTCCCATGCCGGGGTGGTCATGGTTGGGATTCTTGCATGGGATGCCGGGGGCGGCCATCACCCTTCGGGGTGAGGTTGTGGCATGCTCTGCAGCTCTTTCATTTCAGGGCCTGAACATGCTGATCGACGAAGAACTGACCCTGAAAAAACTCGAGACCTTCCTCGCCTTCATGCGCAGCGGCAACCTCGGCCGCGCTGCCGCCGAGTTGTCCACCAGCGCGGTCAGCGTGCACCGGGCCATTCATTCGCTGGAAAGCGCCCTGCGCTGCCCGCTGTTCAAGCACGAAGGCCGTCAGCTGATTCCGCTGGAAAGCGCCTATGTGCTGGAAAAGAAAGCCCGCCAGTTGATCCAGGACGCTGAGCAGATGGTGCGCCAGACCCGCGAGGCCGCCGGTTTCTACGCCGAACGCTTCCGCCTCGGGGCCCTTTATTCGCTGACCGTGAAGACCGTGCCCAAACTGGTGATGGGCCTGAAGCTGCGGCGCAGCGAGCTGAATATCGACCTGACCCTGGGCTCGAATGTCGACCTGCTGCAGCGGCTGAAGAACCATGAACTGGAGGCGGTGCTGGTGTCGCTGGATGAAAGCGTGGCCGACCCTGCCTGCGAGCAGTTGCCGCTGTTCTCCGACGATATCTACCTCGCCGTGCCCACCGATTCGCCGTTTGCCGAGCAGCAGGAGGTGGACCTGGCGGACTTGGCCGAGTCCACCTTCATCACCCTGACCCAGGGCTTTGCCACCCACCGCGATGGCGCACGGGTGTTCCAGCAGGCCGGGTTCGAGCCGAAGGTGGCAATGCAGGTGAACGATATCTTCACCCTGCTCAGCATGGTCAGTTCGGGGGTGGGCTTTGCACTGTTGCCGGGGCGCATTGCCGCGGTGTACGAAAACCGTGTGAAGCTGATTGCGCTGCAACCGCGTTACCGGCTGCAGCAGCATATTGGCGTGGTGTTCCTCAAGGCCCGGGAGCGCGAGCCCAACCTGCTGGCGCTGCTGGCGGAATGCCGAATGTACAGCCGGGAAAACTGAGCGGCGCACACCGCGGCGGTTCGCCAGAACCACCGCGACAAGGCCGGCCTACGCCACCAGGCCACGCATGCAGAAGTACAGCAGCGAAGGCCCCAGCAGGCAGCCCAAGGCGGTGTAGAACGCTGCGGTCAGGCAGCCATAGGGCACCAGCTTGGGGTCAGTCGCCGCCAGCCCACCGGCCACACCGCTGGAGGTGCCCATCAAGCCACCGAAGATCACCGCAGTGCGCGGGTTGTTCAAACCGATCATCGGTGCCACGAACGGCGTCACCACCATGACCAGGATCGCTTTGACCAGCCCGGCGGCAATCGACAGCGCCATCACCTCGGAGCTTGCGCCAATCGCAGCGCCCGTCACCGGCCCTACGATATAGGTCACTGCCCCGGCGCCGATGGTGGTCAGGCTGACCGCATCGGTGTAACCAAAGGCCATGGCCACCCCTACCCCTGCGACGAACGAAGTGCCGATGCCGAAGAACAGTGATATCACCCCGGACACCCCGGCGCGCTTGAGTTCTTCGATGTTGACGCCAAAGGCCGTGGCGACGATGGCGAAGTCCCGCAACATGGCCCCGCCCAGCAGGCCGATGCCCGACAGCAGCGGAATGTCCACCAGCCCTTTCTGCCCGCCCGTCATCACCCCGCCGACGTAAGACAATGCCAGGCCCAGGAAAATGGCGATGGCAGAGCCGTGCAAACGCCCGCGGGTCAGCTTGTCGGAGAACCAGTAGGACAGCCACATGGTCACGCCGATCACCGCGAAACCACTGACCAGGCCATAACCGTTGATCACTTTCATCATGGATTCGTACATGGCGGTCACCGTTGCGAAGCAGTCAGGGGGTTGTCGGTGCCCGCCTCAGGCTTCTTTTGCCCGATGCGGTCCAGCAGCGGCACCATGGCAAAGCTTGCGACCACCGCCACGACGCCGGCCATTATCGCCATCGGCCCCCCGGACAGCGCGCCCAGCACATTCTGCTGGGCGGCCATGGCCACCACGATGGGGATATAAATGGCGCTCCAGAATTCCACGCCCTGTTCGGACTTGGCCTTGATCAGGCCACGCTTGTTGAGGTAACTGCCGATGAAGATCAGCAGCAGCATGGCGATGCCGACACCGCCGACGTTGGCTGGTACACCCAGGAGCTTGCCCAGGAGTTCGCCGATAAACAGGCCTACAAGGGTACACAGGGCCAGAAAGGCCACACCGTAGATGATCATTGTTGTTGTCCTCGCGTTGGGTCGAAGTTGCTTGTTGTTGTCCTTCGAAAAACACGGCATTTATGGGCGCTGGCTGACCTCCTGACGCAGCAGGGCGTCCACTGTATCGAGTCGGGTTTGCTCCAGGGCAAGCACGCGCCCCTGTTCGAACACCGGGCGGGCCAGGCCGGTCAGCACGCTGCCGGGCGGTAGCTCCAGGTGCAGGCGCACCCCGCGCTCATAGGCGTTGCGCAACGTAGCACGCCAGTCGACGAGCCGGGCCATGTTGCCGGCCAGGTCGTCACGCAGGCGTTGCGGGTCGAACAGCGGCCGCGCGCTGCTGCCACTGAGGTAGGTGATGCGCGGGCGGTTGATCTTAACGCTGGCAAACGCGTGGGCCAGCTCGGCCGCCGGGCAGTCGAGCAAGCGGCAATGGGAGGGCACGCTGACCGCCAGGCGCCTGGCCACGCCCTGGCCACGGCTGCGCGCCCTGGCGGCAACCTCGGCCATGGCCGTGTCGCTGCCGGCGATGACGATCTGATTCTCGCTGTTGAGGTTGGCCAGGTACACCTCGCCGCCCACCTGCGCCAGCAAGCGCTCGACACTGGCCAGGTCCAGGCCACTCAAGGCGGTCATGCCGTAGCCTTGGGGGTAGGCACGTTGCATGAGCTCACCACGCAGGGCCACAAGGCGTACAGCATCGGTAAATGCCAGGGCGCCCGCGGTGACGGCGGCAGGGTAGGCGCCGATCGACAGCCCTGCCACATAGTCGGGCGCCGGGCTGTGTTGCAACAACGTGCGCGCCCAGGCCACCCCGGCCATCAGCAGGCACAACTGCACGGCGCGGGTCGATTGCAATGCCTGCTGGCTGTCCAGGGCCAGCACCTGTTCATTGAGGGTGTCACTGGCCTCTTCCAGCAACGCTGCCGAGCCTTCGGGCAGGCGATGCAACATCCCCGCCTGCTGCGCGCCCTGGCCAGGGAAGGCGAACAGGCTGCTCACGCTGCGCACTCCAGCAGGTTCCACGGGTCGCCCACCAACCGTGCGCCAAGCGCCGACTTGAGCAGCACCCGCTGCGCCACCCCGGCCCATTCGCGCAGGGCGATGCCACCTGCTGGGGTTTGCAGTTGCACGTCGATACGGCAAGGGCTGCAGTCGAGGCTATCGAGCAACTCACGGGCCTTTGCCCGGCTCATGGGCCGCGGTGTGCGTAGCAGCAGGTCGAGGTCGCTGGCCGCGTGCAGCACCTCAACCCCTGTAGCCAGCTGGTAACCCACCCCACCCGTCGGCCCCCAGGCCAACCCGCAGGCGTCGAGCACCGGGGCCACGCTGGCCAGCGCCTGTAGCGCGGCCCAGGGGCTCGTGCCCTGCCCGCGCAAGGCTTCGGGGCGCAGTTGCCGGCGAATGTCCGCCAGGCGCATCTGAACACCCAGGCGCTGCGCGCGCCCCTCCCCGCGCAGCCCCACCGCCACCCAACCTGCCGCGCAGCAGGCACGGCGCACCACCACCGGCTGCCCGGCTGCCAGTACCTGCGTGGCCCAGGCAGGGGCATCGACAGGCAGCGCGGCCGGGGTCATCCCCCAGAGCAGGTCATGTGGCTGCGGCGCGCTCATCTCAGGCCTCCTGCCACTGGCTGCGCAAGCGTGCACGCACTTCGCGGGACGCGCTGCGGTGCTCGCCGGCCAAGCGTGACGTCAGGTCGGTCGTGTTGCCGATATCGCGCAGCGCTTCGGCCAGGCAAGCACGCACCTGAGCCAGGTCGCTTGCGCTCGGGGTATCCGCGCTATCCACGCTCAAGCGCCGCCACAAAAGGCCCAGCGAGGCATAGCTGGCCAGGTCGTAGGCCATCGGCGGAACCTCAGCGGCCAAGGCTTCCAGTTCCTCGACGCTGCGCAAGGTGATTCGCGCCGCCGCTGCCTTGCCCATCGCGTGCACCATCACCCCGCTGTCATCCAGTGCAATCAACCGCTGGGCCTGGTAGCCGTGGGCCAGGAACGCACCGGACATGGCCTTGCCCACCAGCAGGCCGATGACCGGGTGCCCGGCCAGGCGTGCCTGGGCATAGGCCTGCACCGCAGCGGCCAGCGCCTGGTGGATGCCCAAGGCTTCCTCGCGGCGGCCATAGGCCTGGCTGGGCACATCAATGACCGCGACGATGGCGCGTTTCTCGCCATCGCGGTCCAGCTCAATCGCTTCGCTCACCGCCTTGGCCAGGGCCCAGCCCTCGAGCAGGCCGACTTCACCGTTGCGCGCCCGCGGGAACGGGTTGTGCGCATCCGGCACCACGGCAATGAAGCGCGCCGTGCGATTGTCCAGCTCGCCGTCGATAACCCGCAGCGAGGCGGGATAGCCCGGCAGTGCTTCGCTGCCGGCCAGGCCAGGCAGCCAGTTCAGGGCACGGTTCATGGGGCATCTCCTTGGTAAAGGGCGCGCACGGCGGCGGCATCCAGTTGCGGGCAGTCGTTACCCAGGCTTGCAAGCCGTTCGAGGTACCAGGCGTGGCGGCCTGCGCGGTTGGCACTGGGTGCGTCGAGCAACTGCAGCAGCTGCTGGCGAATGCTGTCGACGTCATCGGCCACATAACCATCCACCAGGCCGCTGGCGTGGCGTTGCTCGCCACCGGTCAAGCTCCAGATGAAGGGGCGGTCCTTAGCGTCGTATTCGGCGATGCCTGCTTCCTGCTCGATCACCTGCGGGCCGTTGAGGCCCAGGCGCGCCTCGCGGGTCACCAGCAGGTGGCTGCAAAGGCCCGCTGCGATGGACATGCCGCCAAAACAGCCCACCGAGCCTGCGACCAGACCGACCACCGGCTGATGGCGGCGCAGCTCGACGATGGCTGCCTGTATCTCGGCAATCGCCGCCAGGCCCAGGTTGGCCTCCTGCAGGCGCACCCCGCCGGTCTCCAGCAGCAGCACGGCGCAGGTCGGGATGCCGTTGCGGTTGTCTTCGATCGCCAGCTCTAGAGCACCGGCAATCTTGGCCCCGCCCACTTCGCCCATGCTGCCGCCCTGGAAGGCGCCTTCGATGGCGGCGATGACCGTGTTGCGGCCACCCAGCAAGCCCTTGGCGATGATCACGCCGTCGTCGGCCTGGGGCACGATGCCCTGGCGTGGCAACCACGGCGACATCAGGCGCTCGAACGGGCCTAGCAGCTCGCGAAAACTGCCCGGGTCGAGCAAGGTGCGGGCACGCTGGCGCGCCCCCAGTTCGACGAAGCTGCGGCTTTGCAGCAAGCGTTCGGTGTCAGTCATGGGCGATCTCCTCGAAACCTTGCTCAAGGCGCAGGCGTACCACGCCAGGCGTGGCGCCGAAATCATGGATGTCGATGTTCACCGCCGGCCACGTACGGCCTTGGAACAGGCGCTGGAACAGCTGCTCCCAGCGTGCGCCGCTGCCGTTGACCGAAGTCACCACCTGAATGTTCAGGCTGCCGGCCGTGCCGGGCTCCATCAGGACTTCCAGGTCACCCGAGCTGACGCAACCCACCAGGGTGCGACCACGGCCAGGCTCGGCGGCCGGGAATTGAAAGGTCAGGGTTTCCATGTCACAGGCTCCCGGCTTTGTCGAGGAACAGGCAGGCGGCCAGCAGGTCGGCGGCACCGCCCGGTGAGGCGTTCAGTTGCAGCAGTTGGGTGTCCAGCAGGCGCAGATGGCGGCGGCCGTCGAGGGTGGCACTGCCACCGGCTGCGAGTACATGGCGGGCGCCCTGTTGTAGGGTTTGCAGTCCCTCGGGGCCGGTGCGCCAGAGCACGCAGGTGTCACTGAGCGCAGCCATGATCGCCAGCAAGGCATCGAGGCGTGCGTGGTTTTCGCTGACACCGGTGGCGCGGCTGCGGCGCAGTTGCGGCAGACCGTGTTCGATCACGGCAGGAAAGCCCTGTTGCGCCTGTTCGCGGGCACCTCCGGCGCCGTAACGGCGGCGTACCTGGGTGCCATGGCTGTCGTGGGCGGTGGCGGCCGGGTCATCGATCAGGGCGATGCGCCCGGCACGGGCTGCAATGGTTCTCGCGTCGGCCTGAGCATCCAGGGCCCGGGCGGCCACCAGCAAGCCAAGGGCCCATATCGCGCCGCGGTGGGTGTTGACTCCGGCGGTGGTGGCCAGCATCGCAGCCTCCCCTTCACGGCCGATACGGCCCAGCTCGATGCGCAGCGCCAGGCCAACCTCGCCATGAGCCTGGGCGGCGTCGGCCATTTGCCGCAAGCAAGGCCAAAGGGCAAGCGCCGAGGCATGCATAAGGGCCAACGTCATGTCGCTGTGCGCGCCGCTGCTGCGCCGGTCCACCAGGCCCGGCTTGGGTGACAGGTCGGCCTCGTCGATCAGGGCTTCCACCGCCAGGTCGGCCAAGTGGTCGGCAAGGGGAATTGCGGTTTCAGGTGCCGGCCTGATCGCCGGCAAGCCGGATCCCACAGGGATTGCGCAGTTTTCAAGCGAGCGGGCAGCCCCGTGAAGGGGGCCATACGGTTGCAGATCGAATAGTTGCATCACCAGCTCCTGAACCGTGCGGGCGGGTTGTACAGGCCACCGGACCACTCCACCAGGTCGGCGATGCTGCGCGCGGCGAGCAGTTCACGGCTGGCATCGGTGCGGCGGATGCCAAGGTCTTCGGGCAAGGCCACCAGGCCTTGCTGGCGCAGGCGCAGGGTGTCCTTGGGGTCATGGCGCAAGCCAATGGCGGTGACCCCAGCCACGGCGGCGATCATCTGCTGGCGCTCTTGCAGGCTGCGGGCCTTGTACAGGTAGGCGATACCCTCTTCGGTCAGCAGGTGGGTGACGTCATCGCCGTAGATCATCACCGGTGCCAGCGGCATGCCGGCCTTCTTCGCCACTTCCACGGCGTCCAGGGTTTCGACGAAGGTCGGTTTGCCGCCTTCCTGGTAGGTTTCGACCATCTGCACCACCAGCTTGCGGCCGCGTTCGAGCAAGGTCTCGGGCACCGTCATGTCGAGCCAGGCCGGCGTGGCGTGGCGCCGGCCGCGGGGGTCGTGGCCCATGTTGGGCGCGCCGCCGAAGCCGGCCAGGCGGCCGCGGGTGACGGTCGAGGAATGGCCATCACCATCGACCTGCAAGGTGGCGCCGATGAACAGGTCGACCGCGTATTGCCCGGCCAGCTGGCACATCATGCGGTTGGAGCGCAGCGAGCCGTCGCGGCCGGTGAAGAACACGTCCGGGCGTTGCGCGATGTAGTCCTCCATGCCCAGTTCGGTGCCAAAGCAGTGCACGCTTTCGACCCAGCCGGTCTCGATGGCCGGGATCAGCGTGGGGTGCGGGTTGAGCGTCCAGTTGCGGCAGATCTTGCCCTTCAGGCCCAGCGACTCGCCGTAGGTCGGCAAGATCAGCTCGATGGCGGCCGTGTTGAAACCAATGCCGTGGTTGAGCGACTGCACGTTGTGTTTTTCGTAGATGCCGCGGATGGCCATCATCGCCATCAGCACGTGCACCGGTTTGATGTGCCGTGGGTCGCGAGTGAACAGTGGCTCGATGTAGAACGGCTGGTCAGCGACCACCACGAAGTCCACCCAGGAAGCCGGAATGTCCACGCGCGGCAGGTCGTCGACGCGGTCGACCAACTGGTTGACCTGGGCGATCACCAAGCCATCGCTGAAGGCTGCCGGCTCCACCAGTGCCGGGGTGTCCTCGGTACTGGGGCCGGTGTACAGATTACCGTCACGGTCAGCCATGAACCCGGCGACCAGAGTGACATTGGGGATCAGGTCGACCAGCAGGCGCGAGTACAGCTCGATGTAGGTGTGAATGGCGCCGACTTCGAGCAGGCCGTCTTCCAGCAACTGGCCGATGCGCAGGCTCTGCGGGCCGGCGAAAGAAAAGTCGAGCTTGCGGGCAATACCCCGTTCGAACAGGTCCAGATGCTCGGCGCGGCTGACGCTGGGCATGATCATGTGCAGGTCGTGCAGGCGCTCGGGGTCGGCCTTGGCCAGCGAACGGGAGAGGAAGTCGGCCTGCTTCTGGTTGTTGCCTTCGAGCACCACCCGGTCACCTGGGGCGATTAACAGCTCCAGTGCCTCGACGATGCGCTCGGTCGGCAGCACCACACCGTCGGCCAAGTGACGGACCCGCTCCAGGCGGCGCTGCTTCTCGGCGCGCCGCCTGGACCACTGCGGCGGTGGATTCTTCGTTATGGTCATGGGTGACTCCACGGGTTCGCTGTCGTGGGGGCACAGTAGGACGCGGGGGTTTGGTGATCAATCAAGCTGGGGGTGTGATCGTTACGGTCAGGGTAATGGTTGCAATGGGGTTGCCTGCAGTGCACGACCCTGAAAAACTCAAAGCCGTAGCCATGGCAAAAACGCACGCCTCACCTGCAGATATATCCATTGTGCAGGGCAATTTTGCATGACAGGATCCACCGATCCTCCAGCGCACTCCAGACTTCACTTGGAAAATCAATAACAAAGCAGGGAGAACGCGATGACCGCGCACGCTTATACCTCGACAACGGCCCATGTTCTGGCCGAGGTCCGCAACCAGATTGGCCACCTCACCCTCAACCGCCCCAGTGGCCTCAATGCCCTGACCCTCGACATGGTGCGTAGCCTGCGCCACCACCTGGACCGCTGGGCCGATGACCCGCAGGTACAGGCGGTAGTGCTGCGCGGCGAAGGCCCCAAAGGCTTTTGCGCCGGCGGCGACATCCGCTCGCTGCATGACAGCTACAAGGCTGGTGACACGCTGCACGAAGACTTCTTCGTCGAGGAATATGCCCTGGACCTGGCGATCCACCGCTACCGCAAACCTGTGCTGGTGCTGATGGACGGTTTCACCCTCGGTGGCGGCATGGGCCTGGCCCAGGGCTGCGACCTGCGTATCGTCACCGAGCGCAGCCGGCTGGGGATGCCCGAAGTCGGCATCGGCTATTTCCCCGACGTTGGCGGTAGCTACTTCCTCTCGCGTATTCCCGGGGAGCTGGGCACCTATCTGGGCGTCAGTGGGGCGCAGATCCAGGCGGCCGATGCGCTTTATTGCGGGCTGGCTGACTGGTATCTGCCAAGCGAAAAACTCGCTGAACTGGATAAAGGCCTCGACCAACTGGACTTCGGCGCCCATGCGCTCAAGGCCCTGCAGGGTCTGCTGGCCAGGCTGGGCAGCCAGGTACTGGACGACGCGCCGCTGGAAAAGCTGCGCCCGGTCATCGACCACTTCTTCGCCCAGCCTGATATGGCAGCAATCATCGAGCAACTGCGGGCAGTCAGCATCGGCGACAGCCACCAATGGGCGCTGGCCACCGCCGACCAGCTGGAAAGCCGCTCGCCACTGGCCATGGCGGTTACCCTGGAGATGTTGCGCCGCGGCCGTCACCTGCCGCTGGAAGCGTGCTTCGCCATGGAGCTGCACCTTGACCGCCAGTGGTTCCAGCACGGCGACATCATCGAAGGCGTGCGCGCCCTGATCATCGACAAGGACAAGCAGCCACGCTGGAACCCGCCGACCCTGGCGGGCCTGCAACGCCAACGCGTCGACCAATTCTTCGAAGGCCTGTGAGCCGGGGAGTACACAGATGCAAGACCTGGAACTGAGCGAAGAGCAGATCATGATCCGCGACATGGCCCGGGACTTCGCCCGCGGCGAGATCGCCCCGCATGCCCAGGCCTGGGAAAAAGCCGGCTGGATCGATGACGGCGTGGTGCGCAAGATGGGTGAGCTGGGCCTCTTGGGCATGGTCGTGCCGGAAGAGTTCGGCGGCAGCTACACCGATTACGTGGCCTATGCCCTGGCCGTCGAGGAAATTTCCGCAGGCTGTGGCGCAACCGGTGCGATGATGAGCATCCACAATTCGGTGGGCTGCGGCCCGCTGCTGGCCTATGGCACGCCCGAGCAGCAGCAGGCATGGCTGCCGCGCCTGGCCAGCGGTGAAGTGATCGGCTGCTTCTGCCTGACCGAGCCGCAGGCCGGCTCCGAAGCGCACAACCTGCGTACCCGCGCCGAGTTGATCGACGGCCACTGGGTGATCAATGGCGCCAAGCAGTTCGTCAGTAACGCCCGCCGCGCGGGCCTGGCGATCGTCTTTGCCGTGACCGACCCGGAGCTGGGCAAGAAAGGCCTCTCAGCATTCCTGGTACCCACCGACAACCCGGGGTTCAAGGTCGATCGCAGCGAGCACAAGATGGGTATCCGCGCATCCGACACCTGCGCCGTGACCTTCGACAATTGCCGCATCCCCGCCGCCAACCTGCTGGGTGAGCGTGGCAAGGGCCTGGCCATTGCCTTGTCCAACCTGGAAGGCGGGCGTATCGGCATCGCAGCCCAGGCCCTGGGCATCGCCCGTGCCGCCTTCGAGGCTGCGCTGGTCTATTCCCGCGACCGCGTGCAGTTCGGCAAACCGATCAACGAGCACCAGAGCATCGCCAACCTGCTGGCCGACATGCAGGTACAGGTCAATGCCGCACGGCTGCTGATTCTGCATGCCGCCCGCCTGCGCAGCGCAGGCAGACCCTGCCTGTCGGAGGCGTCACAGGCCAAGCTGTTCGCATCGGAGATGGCCGAACGGGTGTGCTCGATGGCGATCCAGGTGCATGGCGGCTATGGCTACCTGGAGGATTACCCGGTTGAGCGCTATTACCGTGACGCACGCATCACGCAGATCTATGAAGGGTCGAGCGAAATCCAGCGGATGTTGATCGCCAGGGAGCTGAAGCACTATCCGTTGTGATGTTCCTCGCTGAGGCCCACAGGTAAAGCCCTGCCGCCAGGCTGGCAGGGCTCTTGTGGGAGCAACTGGCTTGCCAGCGATTACGCCCGTCAAGTCAGCGCCGTTGCTTGAAGGTCTGCGAAGGCAGCTGCCCAAAACGCTCGCGGTAGGTCTCGGAAAAACGCCCCAGGTGCAGGAAGCCGTAATCCATCGCCAGTTCCGTCACACTGCGCACCGCGCAACTGCCATCGCTCAGGCACGCATGCACCCGCTCCAGTTTGCGTTGGCGTACGTACTGTTTGGGTGTGGTGCCCAAGTGGCGATCGAACAACGCATACAATGAACGCACACTCATGCAAGCCTGTTCAGCGAGCGTCTCGGCTGCCAGCTCCAGTTTGAGGTTGCGGTCGATGTAGTCGAGGATCCGCTCCAGGCTGGCCCCCGGCGTAGCCAGGCTTTCCCGGCGGATGTTGGTGCTCATCAGCGTCAACAGCTTGCTGGCGACGATCTGGCTGTAGTGCCCCTGCACCCGCGGCAGCGAATCACTCACCTCGGCCTCATGGCAGACCATGGCCAGCAGGTTGACGAAACCATCCAGCTCTTCGAGCCGATAGTGGTTGCGCAAAAACCGTACCCCTCCCTCAGGCCGGTGCCAGCGCTGCTCCTCGCAGATCGAGTCGAGCATGTGCGTCGGTACCTTGAGAATGAACTTCTCGCAGTCTTCGGAATAGGTAAGGTCCACCGGGTCGTCGGGGTTGATCAGCAGCAGCTCGCCCGGCACCAGGTGATGCTCGCGCTGTTGCCCGCGCCACAGGCAGTTGCCGTTAAGCAGCACCTGCAGGTGATAGATGGTTTCCAGGGCCGGTGAGGTGACCCGCACGCTGCCACCGTAACTGATGCGGCACAGGTCGAGTTCGGCGAACTTGCGGTGGCTGAGGCTGGCCTGCGGATGGGTGCTGCGCGACAGGCCGATGCAGTGCTGGCCCACATGACGGTTGACGTAATCGGACACCGCATAAGGATCGGCGTGATGGAACACGCTACTGCGCTCGCTCAGCAGGCGGCTTTCCATAGGCAAGGCACTCGGCATCGTTATTGTTCTGGGCGCCGCGCCCTACTGGCCTGGGGCCTGTGGTTGCGGTCGTTCACGGTCATTCTACCGGGCCGGGGTCAGGTTTCTAAAGGCAGCTGACCGCCGGTGGCTTGGTCCCACACTAAGCAAAAGATGGGGGTTGGGCAATGCGATGTTCGGATTGGCCGGGCGGCTATCGGACAGGCGCAAGCAGCGCTTGGGCGGTTATCGAACGAAACAGCTTGCAATCAACCTGCACGTCCACCCGGTAACTTTTCCCACATCAGAAGCTGCGGATCTGTTAAAAAACCCGCATGCCCACTTACCTCCTCACCCACCTGCGCCGTCGCTGGCTCACCTGGCTGTGCGCCACCTTCCTGGTTGTCGGCCTGCCAGCCGGCTGCGCCGTGCTGCAGCACAAGGAACGCGAACTGGTGTTCCGTATCGAGCCAGGCCAGGCCAGCTGGTTCCGCGGCCTGCCCAGTGGCGTGCAGGAACTGGACCTGCGCCCGCGCAGCTTCGCCGCCAACCAGAGCCTGCACGCCTGGTGGTGGCCGGCCCGCCGCGCCGATGCGCCGGCCATCCTCTACCTGCACGGCGTACGCTGGAACCTCACCGGCCAGCTGTTTCGCATCGAACAGCTGCATGCCATGGGGTATTCGGTGCTGGCCGTGGATTACCGAGGCTTCGGCCAAAGCCGCGGCGGCCTGCCGTCCGAGGCGACAGTTTACGAAGACGCGCGCATTGCCTGGGAGCGTTTTGCCCAACTGCAACCCGATGCGGGCAAACGCCTGATCTTTGGCCATTCACTGGGCGGCGCAGTGGCGGTGGAGCTGGCTGCCGACCTTTCGCGCCAAGCGCAGAAAGACGGCGGTACAGCACCGGCGCGGGGGTTGATCCTGGAGTCGACCTTCACTTCACTGGGGGATGTCGCCGCTGCCGTGGCCGATACCACCCTCCCGGTACGCTGGTTGCTGTCGCAGAAATTCGATTCGCTGGACAAGATCAAGGACGTCGGCCTGCCATTGTTGCTGGTGCACGGGCTCGACGATCGTTTCGTGCCGCCGCGCTTCAGCCAGCAATTGTTCGAAGCGGCGCAGGAGCCCAAAACCTTGTTGCTGGTACCGGGGGCCAGCCACAACAACAGCATGAGCCGCGCCGGCCAGCGCTATCAGCGTGCGATTCAGGCGTTGCTATGACGGGTTTCACTGCACCGGCAGGAAATTCATCAGCAACAGGCTTTGCGCGTAGTTGAGCCCGATCCGCCGGTAGCGCTCATCCAACAGTTGCGCGAGCAAATCCAGCCGCGCCACGATCTTGCCGAACTCCACCGCAAAACTCAGGTTGCTGCCCTCCTCCGAAATCTCGTTGGAAAATAACAGCAATACCCCATTGGCATCCTGGCGCTGGCTGAGCATCCAGGTAGCCTTTTCGATGTTGCGAGCGGCGTTGTTGACGAACAAAGGGTCGATGGTGTCCGTCATGTAGAACTCGGTTCGCCCACCGTGCGCGGTAATCAGCATGCTGCCGATGGCGTAGATGAATGCACCGACCCGGTCACCGCGAAACTCGGGGCTAAGGGCGTAACTCAAGGCAGCGAGGTCGCGACGGTTGCCCAATTGCGCCAAGGGTTGCCGCTGTTCGATGGCGATGCGGATCTGCCGCTCTGCAGTGGCGGCATCGAGGTAACCGGACATCTTCCACTGGCTGGGGTTGCGCAGGTACAGCTTGTTCATCAGCAGGAACAGGCTCTGCAAGTTGTCGCGCATGGCCAGCGTCGCCATGCGGTCGACACTGGTCTGGAAGAGCTCGCTGGGCTTGCCGTTGCCGAACTGGCTGACGATGTCCTGGCCTTGCTGCTGGGTGCAGGCACTCAGGCAGACCAGTGTGCCTGCCAGCAGCAGGCGCGGGAAGAATACGGGTTTGCTTGCAACCATCGGCACCGGGTCGAAATCGGCGGCCGTGCCGGGGATCGGCGCGGCCTGGCCAAGCATAGAGCCCGCAAACCGGAAAAAGTGCGATGGTGGGGTTACCGCAGGTCAGTGCACCTGTTCGCCGGCGTGCTCAGGTCTGCCAGGCTGGCGCCCATGAAAGCCTTACAAGCAACAATCACATGGCGTGGCGCAGCAGCTCCACGACCTGCGCGTGAAGCACCGGATCACCGCACGCCACAACACAGCCGCCGTGCTGTGCCGAACTGCCATCCCAAGCGGTGATCACCCCGCCCGCCCCTTCGATGATCGGCATCAGCGCCTGCACGTCATACGGTTGCAGGCTCGCTTCGACAATCACATCGACAAACCCCGAGGCCAGCATGCAGTAGGCGTAGCAATCGCCGCCATAGCGCATCAGCCGCGCCTTGTCAGCCACGGCCTGGAACGCAGCCTTGCGCTCTGGGGTATCGAACATGTCTGGCGTCGTGCACATCAAGGTTGCCGCCGCCAGGTCTGCACAGGCGCGGGTCTTCAATGGCGTGCCGCTGCGCCACGCGCCTTCGGGGGTACCGACGAAACGCTCACCGGTGAAAGGTTGGTTCATCACCCCCAGCACGGGGCGGGTACCATCGTTCAGGGCGATCAGCGTGCCCCACAGTGGCAGGCCGGTGATGAAGGCGCGGGTGCCATCGATGGGGTCGAGCACCCAGGTCAATGGGCTGCTGCCGATTGCCACCCCCTGCTCTTCGCCAAGAATGCCGTGTTCCGGGTAACGCGCCTGGATCAGCGTGCGCATGGCGTCTTCGGCAGCCTTGTCGGCCACGGTCACCGGGTCGTACAGGCGCCCGCCCTTGTCCTCGACGTCCAGGCTGGCACGAAAGTACGGCTGGATCGCGGCTGCAGCGGCATCGGCCAACTGCTCGGCGAAGGCGCGGAATTCGCCGGTCTGTTCAGCACTCAGGGACATGAAACGGGCCTCGTGAAATGATGGGGCTGGCATCATACCCGACAAACCCTTTGGCGGTAGACGCCTGCGCATTCGCGGGCAAGCCCGCTGCCGCCTAGACTGAACAGACCAGATCAACAGGCATGAACCGGGGGGCTGCCCACACGTGGAGGTGTGCGATGAGCCAGTTCAAGCGTTTGTTAGTCATGCTCGGCCCGCAGATGCGTTATACACCCGCGCTGCAGCGCGCGGCGGCATTGGCCGAATCCAGCGGTGCCCTGCTGGATATCAATGTCTTCGTCGACGATGTCGATACCTTTGGCCTGATGAGCGACGGCCGTGAACGCGAGCGGCTACTCGCCGACAACCGCCAATGGCTGGCCGACGCCACCGAGCAATTGCGCGATGACGGCCTGGACGTGTCCACCGAACTGCTGCTCACCCGTGATCCGCTGGGCAGCGTAATCGAGCGCATCGAGCAGTTGGGCTGTGATTTGCTGATCAAGGATGTACAGCACGAACCAGTGCTCAAGCGCCTGTTGGTCACACCGCTGGACTGGCAACTGCTCAAGGACAGCCCGGTGGCCGTTCACCTGGTCAGTGACATTCGCCTGCCGCTGCCCCGGCAAATCGCCGTCGCCGTCGACCTCAACAGCCACGGTGCGGGCGAACACCTGGACGAGCAGGTGATCCACTGCGCACATGCCCTGGCCCTGCAGTGCAACGCCGAACTGCACCTGTTGCATGTGTGCGATGCGGCCAGAACCCATCTCGCCGACTTCGGCGCCGGCACGGTGACCATGCCCGGTTTCGAGGGCAGTGTGCGCACCGCACAACGGGCAGCGTTCAATCGCCTCGGTGACCATCACCAGATCCCGCTGGAACGCCGACACTTTCTGGAAGGTGCGGCGATTCGGGCGATTGCCCAGTTCGTCAACCAAAGCCGGGTCGATGTGATCGTGATGGGCAACCACCGGCATGACGCCATGCAGACGTTCCTGGGCGGGACCACGGCGCATGTGCTGGAGCATCCGCTGTGCAATGTGCTGGCGGTCAAAGGGGTGCGTTGAGGCATCAGCTGAAACTTTTGGGGCTGTCGGATTGATCGCCGGCTGCGCGGCGCTTGATCTGACAGCCCAGTCAATCGCACGACCAGCATCAAACTGGTACTCCCGACCCACTTAAAAATAATGCATTTGATAATGATTCGTAGTACTTTCGCGACGTATCACTCCCCTTCCTAGCGCCCTACTTCAGGATCGTACCGTCGATGCGTCGCACGTTCGTTTCGCTTTGTGTACTACATGCTGTCTGCCCGTTGGCTTTCGCCGAGTCCGAATCACTCGGTAACCCCGCCCAGATCGAACTCCAGGCCCTGAACATTAGCGGTGCCGCCGACACTGAACGCGCCGACGGGCCGGTCGACGGCTACAAAGCCAGTCGTTCGGCCAGTGCCACGCGCACAGACACCGTACTGCACGAAATACCGCAATCGATCAGCGTCGTACCCAAGGATGTACTCGAAGACACCGGTGCCACGCGGCTGCAGGACGGCCTGGACTACGCAGGCGGCGTCGGCCGCGCCAACAACTTTGGCGGCCAGGGCCTGACCACTTTCACGGTGCGCGGTTTCACCACGGGCGAGTTCTACCGCAACGGCTTCCCGATCAACCGTGGCTACCCGAACGCTCCCGATGCCAACAGTGTGGAGCGGCTGGAAGTGATCCGCGGCCCGGCCACCAGCCTCTATGGCCGTGGCGACCCGGGCGGGACCTTCAACGTGGTCAGCAAGCAGCCACTGGCGGACCCCAAGGTGACGCTTGGCAGCCAGCTCGACGACCAGGGCATGCACCGGGCAACGCTCGATGCCACGGGGCCGCTCAATGAAGATGGCTCGCTCGCCTACCGCCTGAACGTGCTGGGTGAAGGTGGTGATAGCTTCCGCGACGATGTCGAGAGCGAACGCTATGACGTTGCGCCCGTGCTCAGCTGGCAGGTCAATGACGCCACGAAGATCGTCTTCGAGGGCGACTTCATGCGCAACAACCACCCGCTCGACCGGGGCCTTACCCGCCTGCCCGGCCAGCGCGGCACCGCCTCGCGTGACACCAATATCTGGGAAAAAGGCAGCGACAACCTGCTGCACAACGACAACAACATGGCGCAGTTGCGCTTCGAGCACGCGCTCAGCGATGACTGGACCTTGGGCGGCGGCATGCAGTGGCTGGACGGCTCACTCAAGGGCAACGCCGTGGAAGCCAATGCTTTGCAGGCCGACGGCCGCACCCTGGGGCGCAACTTCAACTACCGCAAGCTCGAATGGACCGACCGTGACTACCAGCTCAACCTGACCGGACACTTCGACACAGGTGGCTTCGCCCACACCCTGCTGACCGGCATCGAATATGAAGACTACGACTACAGCTCGATCATTCAACGCTCGGCCGCCGGTGCCGGCGCCTATCCGATCGACATCTTCGACCCGGTGCTGGGCCAGCCCCGCCCTGCGCTGACCCGCACGACTACCCACGACAAAGAGAACCTCAAGACCTGGGCCGCCTTCATTCAGGACCAGGTCGCCCTGACCGAGCGCCTGAAGGCGCTTGCCGGGGTGCGTTTCGAGCGTTACGAGCATGACTACGACAACAAACTGAACAATGCCGGCGACTTCAGCAAGGGTGAGAACGGCGTCACCCCCCGTTTCGGCCTACTGTATGACCTCACCGACACGCTTGCCGTTTACGCCAACACCGCCCGCTCGTTCAAGCCGAACAGTGGCGCCAGCCTGCAAGGCAGTGGTTTCGACCCGGAGAAAGGCAAGTCGTATGAGTTGGGTGTGAAGTGGGAAGCGCCCGATCGCCAGCTAAGCATCGACGCAGCTGTCTACCACATCGTCAAGGAAAACGTGCTGACCCGCGACCCCAATGACCCTTCCGGTACCTACAGCATCGCCGCCGGTGAGGTGCGCAGCCGCGGGCTGGACATCAACATTGCCGGCAACCTCACCCCTGAGTGGCGTGTGATCGGTGGCTATGCCTATGTCGACGCCGAAGTCACTCAGGACAACACGGTGCCCACCGGCACGCGCCTGGCGAACATCCCGCGCAACAGCTTCAGCCTGCTGAACACCTACGAGTTTCAGGATGGTCTGGCCAAGGGCCTGGGGCTGGGGGTTGGGGTGAAGTACATCGATGACCGTGCCGGGCAGACCGCCGCGACGACTTACACCATGGCGAGCTACAGCGTGGTCGACCTGCACAGCTTCTACAAGGTCAACGAGCATGTACGGCTGAACCTGGACGTGAAGAACGTGTTCAACAAGGGCTATGACGAAGGGGCGTTCAACACTTACGTGTACCCGGGTGCACCACGCACGGTGCAAGCCGGGGTTTCCTACACCTTCTGAATGGCCGGGGCCGCTGGTGCGGCCCGCAGTTTCAGAACGCCTTGCTGTAGAACAGCGAGTAGGACTCGATGCCGTCGTTCGGCTGTTTGATACCGGCGTTGGAGTAGTGCATGGCACGGATGCCGACTTTCTGCTCGCCCGGCAACTTCAGGCCGAAACCGATGCGGTCCTCGAAATTGACCGACGAACCCAGGTGCTGATCGCCGACATCGGTCTTGGAAAATGCTGCCAGGCCGATGCCTGCCTCGATGTACGGAGTGTAGGTAAAGCCACTGAATTCGTAGGTGAACACCGGGCTGAACGACAGCGAGTGGGCGCCGCTGGCCTCGCCACCTTCCCAGTAGGTGTAGGCCGCATCCCAGTAACCGGTCACGAAGCCGGTGCTGCTTTGCAGCCATTTCTTGTCCCAGTCGAAGGCCAGGCCGATACGGTAGGTCATGTCGCCTTGGCTGGTGGCGCCCACGGCACCGGATACTTGCGCGGCCTGGGCCAGACTGGCCCCGGCAAAGGCCAATGCGGCGGCGGCCAGCATAGTGGCAAAACGGGTTTTCATCGATGACATCTCCTGATGGTCAACACGGGCAAGCGGGGGCTTTTTGCCCCTCGATTTCTATGGTGAACGGTGCATCCAACCGGTCACACGAGGTAATACTTTTCTGATTATTGTCCAAGTAATCAGAAAGTTGGAAGTAAATTGCCACTAATGGCTAATGTGCAGTGCCGTCTGAGCCAGCGCGCCGTTCCTCAAGCAGCTTGACGAACATGCTCAAGCTGCGCGAAACGGTACCCCGGCGCCACACCAGCCAGGTCTTGAGGTAGCGGAAATCCTCCGACATCGGCCAGGCGCAGACCGTGCTGCAGCCAGGCATGTTGTCGAGCATGCTGCGCGGCAACATGGCCAGGCCGGCACCTGCGCTGACGCAGGCGAGCATGCCGTGGTAAGACTCCATTTCATGGATCTTGCCTGGTACCGCCTGGTCTTGGACGAACCAGTTCTCGAAATGATGGCGGTACGAGCAGTTGGCACGGAAGGCGTAGATACTCGCACCGTTGACGTCCTGCGCACGGGTTACCGGGGCATGGTTGAGCGGCGAGATGATCACCATCTCCTCCTCGAAAACCGGCATGCCTTCGAGCGTGGGGTGCAACAACGGGCCATCGACGAATGCTGCCACCAGGCGCCCGGACAGCACGCCTTCAAGCATGGTCCCCGACGGCCCGGTGGAGAGGTCCAGGTCGACTTTCGGGTAGCGCTGGTTATAGGCGGCCAGCAATGCCGGTATACGCACCGCTGCGGTGCTCTCCAGCGAACCCAGGGCGAAGGTGCCTTGCGGGTCTTCGCCCGCCACCGTCAACCGGGCCTCGTGCACCAGGTCGAGGATGCGCCGGGTGTATTCGAGGAAGTTCCAGCCAGCCGGCGACAGGCGCAGGCGGCTTTTCTCACGGATGAACAACTCGACACCCAGGTCTTCCTCCAGCTGCTTGATGCGCGTGGTCAGGTTAGACGGCACCCGATGGATATGCTGGGCGGCGGCGCTGATGCTGCCCTGTTCAGCCACTGCCTTGAAGATCTCCAATTGCACCAGATCCACAGTCATTCTCCAAACGTGAATGTTTCGCTCATTATTATTCAGTTTTCATTAAACCCCTAGCCCACTAGTCTGGCCTCACTGATGAACAACAACGAGTGTGCAGCCATGAGCCAGATCAGCAGCCTGACCCACGCCATCTCCATCGACCCGCACAGCGGCGAGCAGATCGGCAGCTACCCTTTCGACACCGACGCCGCACTGGAAGCGGCGCTGCAACGTGCCAAGGTTGGCTATCGCCAGTGGCGCCAGGTTTCGCTGGGTCAGCGCAGCGAGTACCTGCTTGCCCTGGCCGACACCCTTGAGGCAAAAGCCGAAACGTTCGCGCAGATGATCAGCCGCGAAATCGGCAAGCCGATCAGCCAGGCCCGAGGTGAAGTGAGCAAGTGCGTCGGCCTGTGCCGGTGGTACGCCGAGCACGGCCCGGCGATGCTTGCGGCTGAGCCGACCCAGGTCGAAAAAGCGCGTATCGAATACCGCCCGCTGGGCCCGATCCTGGCCGTGATGCCGTGGAATTTCCCGATCTGGCAGGTGCTGCGTGGTGCCGTACCGGCGATCCTGGCCGGCAATACCTATGTGCTCAAGCATGCGCCGAACGTCATGGGCAGCGCCTATCTGATGGGCGACTTGTTCAAGGATGCGGGCTTGCCCGATGGTGTGTTCGAGGTGCTCAACGTGACCCCGGACGGTGTCACCCGCGCCATCAACGACCCGCGCATCGCTGCCGTGACATTGACCGGCAGCGTGCGTGCCGGCATGGCCATCGGCGCCCAGGCCGGTGCCGCGCTGAAGAAGTGCGTGCTCGAGCTGGGAGGCTCCGACCCGTTCATCGTGTTGGCAGACGCCGACCTGGATGCTGCGGTCAAAGCCGCCGTGGTCGGCCGCTACCAGAACACCGGTCAGGTCTGCGCCGCGGCCAAGCGCCTGATCGTGGAAGAGAGCATCGTCGAGGCGTTCACACGCAAGTTCGTCGAGGCGACGCGCCAGTTGAAGGTCGGTAACCCGCTGGAAGATGACACCTACATCGGCCCGATGGCGCGCTACGACCTGCGCGACGAGCTCGATGGACAGGTCCAGGCGACCCTCGCCGAGGGCGCCACCCTGCTGTTGGGCGGCAACAAGGTCGAAGGCGTGGGCAACTTCTATGCACCGACCGTGTTCGCCAACGTCACCCCGGACATGACCGCGTTCAAGCAGGAACTGTTCGGCCCCGTGGCTGCGATCATCACTGCCCGCGATGCCGAACATGCGGTGGAGCTGGCCAACGACAGCGAGTTCGGCCTGGCGGCGACCATCTACACCGCAGACTATGCCCTGGCAGAGCGCATGACGGCAGCGCTGGACACCGGTGGGGTGTTCATCAACGGTTATTGCGCTTCTGACCCCCGCGTGGCCTTTGGAGGGGTGAAGAAGAGTGGGTTCGGGCGTGAGCTGTCGCATTTTGGGGTGCGCGAGTTCACCAACGCCCAAACCGTGTGGCTGGATCGCAACTGATTTCGTGAGCCGGGGCTGCTTTGCAGCCCAATCGCCGGCAAGCCGGCTCCCACAGTGACCGTGCTGCCCGTACGGTTTTCAAAGCTGGCAGCAATTGCTGTGGGAGCCGGCTTGCCGGCGATTGGGCCGCGCAGCGGCCCCGGGGCACGCTCAATCGCGGACCTGGTCCTTGACCCAGTCCAGCATCCCCCCCGGCACGATCAGCTCGTGCCGCGCCCGCGAGCATGCGGTGTACAGCCCCGCCAGCATCCTTGCCCGCTCGTTGCGATTGCCGGCCGTTACCGGCGCAACCATCAGCTCCGTCGAGACCATTACACGGGCAAACTCCATGTTCTTCACATCGCGTACGCGGCCAAGGAAAAGCTTGGGCGCCTTGTCCCAGCGGTAGCGGCTCTTGGCCTTGGCAAAGTGCTCCGGGGTGTAGCCCTTGCGTAGCATGTTGGCCACGGCAACGAACGCCTTGTCGTCCCCCTTGTCTTGCTCAAGGGCCTGCCAGCTTGGGTAACGGAACAGCATCGGGTGACGCGGCCGCGTGCCGTAACGGTACAACTCGATGCAATCCTCGACGAACAGCTCGAAATCCTTGCGTGCGCTTTGCAGCAGCACGAACGGCACACCCTGGTGGGTCAGGCGCTGGAACCAACCGAACAAACCCCACTCGTCATCGACGATCAACGCGGTGGGCTGCGCGGGTACCGTCACAGTGTCGAAGAAACTGACCCGCGTGTAATGCTCGGCGCTGCCGCTGAAGGCTGCCTGGATGGCCGCCGGGTGCGCCTGGATCAGCGGGTTGAGCACGCTGTCCATGGCAGGCCCTGCGCGCAAGGAATGGTCGATGTAGCGTTGGCGGATGAAGCCGCCATGGTGAGGGCTCAAGCCATTGAGGTTCTGCAGCTCATCGCCCAAGGCAATGACTGATTGCGGGCTACGATCCAGCACGGCGACCATGGGTGCGGACAGCTCGTGGGCTTCATCGACTATCACATGGGTATAGCGGCTGTCGATCAGCTCGGCCGTCAGTGACAACAGCTTGACCCGGTGGTAATCGCGCACCGGCAACTGGATCTCGCGCGACGATGGGCGGATCAGTTCCTGCCAGTACAACCTGGCCTTTTCCAGCAGCACTTCCTGATCCAGCGGCGAGGTCCCCGGGCCGGCCCAAGGCAAGTGATGCAGCTGCAACTGGCTGTCGCCACTGCGGCAGAAGCTGCGTACGGCCTTGATACACAGGGCGACCACATCCCGAGCGGCCAAGGGGCCGATATCGGGGATGGCCAGCCATTTCACCACCTGTGCCTCCTGCGGGCGCCACGACAACTTGGTCCGGTACGGGTCGCGCAGGCGCCAACCGTTACTGGTGAGGTCACGGTTGAGAATCTCGTCGGCCAGTTGGCCAAAGGTCATCGCCGTGTACGCCTCAGCATCCTTGACCCGTGCCCGCAGTGCCCTGAGCTGGCCTTCGGTGAGGGCCAACAGCAAGGTGCGTTGCGGGTCGAGCAGGCGCGCGAACTGGTGGATCAGGAAGGTTTTGCCGGTACCGGCGAACCCCTGCACCGCCACCGACTCGTCCACCCCGGACAAAAACTCGCGCAGCAGGCGGTTCTGCTGGTCGCTGAGCATGAGGTCGCTGGCCAACGACGGCAGGTACACCGGGTGCAATGGCGTGACCCTTTGCCGGTAGCTGTCGGCAAACTGGAAGTTCCACTGGCCTTCGTCGTCCTGAAATTCTTCTTCCGGATAGTCGACTTCGGGTGATACCAGCGCGACGCCGTTCTCACCCAGCATGCCGAGCCCCATGGCAAACGCCTCACGGTCAAAATGCTGCGCTACCTGGCCCTGAAAACGGCCAGGCGCCGCCGTTTCGACCTCATTGGCGATGCGCACGATTTCGGCGAAGCGGCGTTCCTGTGCGTCAGCCGAAACGCTGGCAGGCTGGCGCGGCAGGTTCTGCACGAACAGCACGGCGGCCGCCTGCAGCACGCTGGCGCGGGGAAAAAAGTCGGTGGCAGGGGCTGCGCTGGCGAGGCGCTCGGCCTGGTCGCTGGGCAATGGCAGGTAGAACATCGGGACCTCGGGTGAACACTGCCGGGCACGATAGCAACTTTCCCGCAGGAATGCTGGGTTTAACCGCGAACCGACCGGCTCCGCTTGAGCGTCTCGCTGGGCAGTTCCCGGAACAACTGCCGATAGCTTTCTGAAAAGCGTCCCAAATGCCAGAACGACCAGCGCATGGCCACCTCGGCAACCGTCACCTCGCCACCGCGCAACAGATCGCGCCGTGCCCCATTGAGCCGGCGAAGCCGCAGCCAATGGGCCGGCGGCATACCGGTAAAGGCCTTGAATGCCTGCTGCAGCTGCCGTAGGGAAACGCCGGCAACGTCCGCCAACTCCAGCAGGTTAAGGGTTTCTTCGGGGCAGTCGGCAGCCCACTCACTGACCCGCTGCATGATCGCCCGCTCCTCTCCTCGCCGCCCCAGCGCTCCGCCCTGCAGCTGCTGGCAGGCGTTGTCCAGGATGAACAGGCAGTCTTCCAGCAACTGTTCGGCCAACGCTTGCCCCGCAAGTGGACAATCGGCTTCCCCCAACCGTGTCAGGGTAGCGCTGAGCCAGCTGCCGAACAGCGCATTCTGGCCGCTGCCCAGCGGCACCATGAACAAGCCGTCAAGGCGCTGCGGGTCGAGGGCGTGGCTGGCCAGGAAGGCCTGGTCGAACACCACCGCCACTTCCTGGTAGTTCTCCGGTGTGATCCAGATATTGCGGCTCTGTTCGTTGAGCAGGTACAGGCTGTTCTCACTGCGGTCGAAGCAGAACGCCAATGCGCCGCTGGGGGCACGGAAAAACTGCTCGACCCGCGTGTTGAGGCGCTCTTCGTACACCTGTACGCCATCCAGGCCCAGGCAACGCAGCTGGCCGCTGAAGTGGCCGGGCGACATCTGCCGGTACTGCTGCTGCCAACCGGGGGTGGCGCGCACCTGCTCGGTCACATCGCTGGTGTGGAAGGCCTGGACCTGCAAGGCATTGGGCGTTGTCACGCTGCGTCCTAATTGCACTCTTTTGGTGCATTCATTACCGAAGAAAGTGGATAGATTGCCCCTGGGGGCTGCGACCAAGATAGCCCTCAGCACGGCATGTGGGAAGGCTCCTGCACACCAGTGCCACAAAAACCCAACCAAGAGGTCTGTATGAACGCCCCCTTCGATCAGCTTTCCACCTGGCTGAAAGAACACCGGATCACCGAAGTCGAATGCGTGATCAGCGACCTGACCGGCATCGCCCGCGGCAAGATCGCACCGACCGCCAAGTTCCTCCATGAGCGTGGCATGCGCCTGCCCGAGAGCGTACTGCTGCAGACCGTCACCGGCGACTACGTCGACGATGACATCTACTACAGCCTGCTCGATGCCGCTGACATCGACATGGTCTGCCGCCCCGACCCGACTGCGGTGTATCAGATTCCCTGGGCCATCGAACCGACCGCCATCGTGATCCACGACACCTTCGACAAACAGGGCAACCCGATCGAACTGTCGCCGCGCAACGTACTGAAGAAGGTGCTCAAGCTCTATGCCGACAAGGGCTGGCGGCCGATCGTCGCTCCGGAGATGGAGTTCTACCTGACCAAGCGTTGCGAAGACCCGGACTTGCCACTGCAAGTGCCACTGGGCCGCTCCGGCCGCGCCGAAAGCGGGCGCCAGTCTTTTTCCATCGATGCCGCCAACGAATTCGACCCCTTGTTCGAAGACGTCTATGACTGGTGCGAGCTGCAAGGCCTGGACCTCGACACGCTGATCCACGAAGACGGCCCGGCGCAGATGGAGATCAATTTCCGCCATGGCGATGCGCTGGACCTGGCCGACCAGATCACCGTGTTCAAGCGCACGATGCGCGAGGCGGCGCTCAAGCACAACGTGACGGCCACCTTCATGGCCAAGCCGATCACCGATGAACCGGGCAGTGCCATGCACCTGCACCAGAGCGTGGTCGACATCGCCAGCGGCAAGCCGGTGTTCGCCAACGACGATGGCAGCATGAGCGAGTTGTTCCTGCACCATATCGGCGGCCTGCAGAAGTACATCCCCAAGCTGTTGCCGATGTTTGCCCCGAACGTCAACTCGTTCCGCCGCTTCCTGCCGGACACCTCGGCGCCGGTCAACGTCGAATGGGGCGAGGAAAACCGCACCGCCGGCCTGCGCGTGCCCACCTCGAGCCCCGACGCCATGCGCGTGGAAAACCGCCTGCCGGGTGCCGACGCCAACCCCTACCTGGCGATCGCCGCGAGCCTGCTTTGCGGCTACCTGGGCATGGTCGAGAAGGTCGAACCCAGTGCGCCAGTGCAAGGCCGCGCCTATGAGCGGCGCAACCTGCGCCTGCCGATCACCATCGAGGACGCGCTGCAGCACATGGAGGACTGCCAGACCGTACAGCGTTACCTGGGCAAGCAGTTCGTCCAGGGCTACGTGGCGGTCAAACGTGCCGAGCATGAAAACTTCAAGCGTGTGATCAGTTCGTGGGAGCGTGAATTCCTGCTGCTCAGCGTCTGATCTGCGGGGGCTGCCGTGCAGCCCCTCACACACCACTCAAAGAACAAGACCAACGAGGTGTCGACATGCGTCATCTGCAAGCCCTGATTCCTGCAGCATTCACCCTGCTGTTCGGTGCAGCCGCCCAGGCTCAGCCCACGGTCAGCGTGTACAACTGGACCGACTACATTGGCGATACCACCCTGGCCGACTTCCAGGCCAGTAGCGGGATCAAGGTGGTCTATGACGTGTTCGACTCCAACGAAACCCTGGAGGGCAAGCTGCTTGCCGGGCGCACCGGCTACGATGTGGTCGTGCCGTCCAACCACTTCCTCGCCCGCCAGGCGCAGGCCGGTGCCTTCCTGCCGCTGGACCGCAGCAAGCTGCCGAACTGGAAGCATCTGGACCCGAAACTGCTCAAGCAACTTGAACAGAACGACCCCGGCAACCAGTACGCGGTGCCCTACCTGTGGGGCACCAACGGCATTGGCTACAACGTTGAAAAGGTCAAAGCGGCACTGGGCATCGAGCGTATCGATTCCTGGGCGGTGCTGTTCGAGCCAGAGAACCTGAAGAAACTCAAGCAGTGCGGGGTGGCCTTCATGGACTCGCCCGACGAATTGTTCCCGGCCATGCTCAATTACCTGGGCATGGACCCGCGCAGCGAAAAGCCGGCTGACTACGCCAAGGCCGAAGCGCACTTGCTTGAACTGCGCCCCTATATCACCTACTTCCACTCGTCCAAATACGTTTCGGACCTGGCCAACGGCGACATCTGTATTGCCTTCGGCTACTCCGGCGATGTGTTCCAGGCCGCCAACCGCGCGGTCGAGGCGAAAAACGGCGTAAAGATCGCCTACAGCATCCCCAAGGAAGGCAGCAACCTGTGGTTCGACCTGCTGGCCATTCCCAAGGACGCCAGCAACCCCGAGCAGGCGCTGGCCTTCATCAACTACCTGCTCGAACCGCAAGTGATCGCCAAAGTCAGCGCCACCGTCGGCTATGCCAATGCCAACCTCGACGCCAAGGCGTACATGGATGAGTCGCTGGTCAACAACCCCGAGATCTACCCACCCCAGGAGGTGTTGGACAAGCTGTACATTTCCAGCACGCCGAGCCCGAAGATCATGCGTGTCATGACCCGCTCCTGGAGCAAGATCAAGTCCAACCGCTGAGCCGAGAGCGCGCCATGCCATTCGATACCCAACACACTGCGTCTTATTACGCCGCCACCGCGCGTGATACCGCGCCCTACCCCAGCCTGGACGGCGAACTGACCGCTGATGTGTGCGTGGTCGGCGGTGGCCTGACCGGGGTCAATACCGCGCTGGAACTGGCCGAGCGTGGCCTGTCGGTGATCCTGCTCGAAGGCCGGCGCGTCGGCTGGGGCGCCAGTGGGCGCAACGGTGGCCAGCTGATCCGCGGCATCGGCCATGACGTCAGCGGTTTTGCCCGCTATGTCGGCCAGGACGGTGTGCGCTACCTGAAACAGGCCGGCATCGACTCGGTGGCCCTGGTGGCAAAGCGTATCGAGCAGTACGGCATTGCCTGCGACCTGCGCTGGGGCTTCTGCGAACTGGCCAATACACCTGCCCAGTTCGCGGCGTTCACGGACGAGCAGCGCGAGCTGGCGGAGCTTGGCTATGGCCATGAAACGCGTCTGGTCGGCCCTGAGCACCTGCACGAAATCGTTGCCAGCGACCAGTACGCCGGTGGGCTGGTGGACATGGGGTCGGGCCATCTGCACCCGCTCGACCTGGTACAGGGTGAAGCGCGCGCGGCCCATGGCCTGGGCGTGCGCATCTTCGAGCAGAGCCCGGTGCTGCGCATCGAGCATGGCACCACGGTCACCCTGCACACCGCTCGGGGCAAGGTCAGGGCACACAGCCTGGTGCTCGGTTGCAACGCCCACCTGGACGACCTGGAGCCACGCCTGAGCGGTAAAGTGCTGCCTGCCGGCAGCTACGTGGTGGCCACCGAGCCACTGTCCGAGGCCGTGGCCAAGGCGCTTATCCCGCAGAACATGGCGATGTGCGACCAGAAGGTCGGCCTGGATTACTACCGCCTCACCGCAGATCGTCGGCTGTTGTTCGGCGGGGCCTGCCATTATTCAGGGCGCGACCCGAAGGACATCGCCGCCTACATGCGGCCCAAAGTGCTCAGGGTGTTCCCGCAACTGGCCGACGTGCGCATCGATTACCAATGGGGCGGGATGATCGGCATCACTGCCAACCGCTTCCCTCAGGTCGGGCGGCTGAGCCAGTACCCGAATGTTTACTACGCCCAGGGCTACTCCGGGCATGGCCTGAATGTGACGCACTGGACGGCCAGACTTCTGGCTGAGGGGATCGCTGTCGGGCATAGCCATGGGCTGGATGTCTTCAGCGCCGTACCCCACCTTACCTTCCCGGGCGGCAAGGCGTTGCGCTCTCCGCTGCTGGCATTGGGGATGCTGTGGTATCGGGTGCGCGAGGTGCTGGGTTGACTCAGCACTCGACGAACGCCACCGCCAAACCACCACGCGACGTTTCCTTGTAATTGGCATGCATGTCGGCGCCGGTATCACGCATGGTACGGATCACCCGATCAAGCGAGATGAAGTGCTCGCCATCACCGCGCAGGGCCATCTGCACGGCATTGATCGCCTTGACCGCGGCAATCGCATTGCGCTCGATGCACGGCACCTGGACCAGCCCACCGACCGGGTCGCAGGTCAAGCCCAGGTTGTGTTCCAGGGCAATCTCGGCGGCGTTTTCCAACTGCGGCGGTGTAGCGCCCAGCACTTGGGCAAGGCCGGCCGCGGCCATCGAGCACGCCGAGCCCACCTCGCCCTGGCAGCCCACCTCGGCACCGGAGATCGATGCATTCTTCTTGCACAGGATGCCGACAGCGGCAGCGGCCAGCAGGAATTCCACCACATCGTCGTCACAGGTAGCGGGGTTGAATTTCATGTAGTAGTGCAACACCGCGGGGATGATGCCCGCCGCACCGTTGGTCGGCGCTGTGACCATGCGCCCGCCAGCGGCGTTCTCTTCATTGACCGCCAGGGCGAACAGATTGACCCACTCCATCGCGCTCAGGGTCGAGCCGATCACATTGGGTTTGCCCAGTTCCTGCAGGCTGCGATGCAAGCGTGCAGCGCGGCGCTTGACGCCCAGCCCGCCAGGCAGGATGCCCTCATTGCGTAGGCCGTTGTCGACGCATTCACGCATTGCAGCCCATATCCGCAGCAGCCCTTCGCGCACCTCGGCTTCGGGGCGCCAGGCGCATTCGTTGGCCAGCATCAGCTGGGCAACGCTCAGCTGGTGGGCCTTGCACAGCGCCAGCAACTGGGCGGCACTGGAGAATTCGTAGGGCAGCGTGACTGCAGCCGCCTGGCTCTGGGGCGCGTCGATTTCACCCTGCTCGACAATGAAGCCGCCGCCAACGGAATAGTAGGTCTGGCTGAGCAGGCTGCCCTGTTCGTCCATTGCCTCCAGGGTCATGGCATTGGGGTGATACGCCAGGTTTTCGTCCAGCAGCAGCATGTCGCGTGCATAGATGAAGGTCAGCGGGTGGCTGGCGTCGAGCATCAGGCATTGCTCCTGCATCACCTGAGCGATGCGTGACTCGATGGTGGCCGGGTCGATCCGGTCCGGCCACTGCCCCATCAGGCCGAGCAGGCAGGCGTGGTCAGTGGCATGGCCCACACCCGTGGCGGAAAGCGAACCATAAAGCCGCACTTCGATACGCCTTACCTGGCCCAGCAAACCCTGGGTGCGCAATGCCTGAGCGAAGGTAGCGGCTGCCCGCATGGGGCCGACGGTGTGGGAACTGGATGGGCCGATGCCGATTTTGAAAAGGTCGAAAACACTGATAGCCATGCTAATGCCTGCCCGCGCCCGGCTGTATCACCGTTACGCGGTTGTCTGGATAAATTGAACGCTATTGCGGATTTGCGCGATACTGCCGCGCTGACCTGTTGATGACCAACGAAACTTTCTAAGCAAGGCTTTAGCAGAACTAAACGATGCGACGACAAATGAATGGCCAGATTTTCGTCTGGCTGCATGTTTTTTCCTGCGCGGCCCGGCACCTCTCCTTCACCCGCTGCGCCGAGGAACTGCACATCACCCCCGGCGCAGTCAGCCAGCAGATGCGGCAGCTGGAAGAGCGCCTTGGCTACCGCCTGTTCCTGCGCCGGGCACGCGGAGTGGAGCTGAGCGCCGAGGGGCAGCGCCTGGCGCAGACCGTGGCCGAGGCCTACGGCAGCATCGAAGCAGAACTGCTGCGCCTGGATGCAGGGGAGATCCGCGGCACCTTGCGCGTACGCTCGATTCCCTCATTCCTGGCCAAGTGGCTGACACCGCGCCTGCCGCGCTTCCAGCAGCGGTATCCGGATATCGAATTGCGCCTGGTGGCCGAAGACAGTGCGCAGGCGCTGAACCCGGGCGACTTCGACCTGGCCATTGACCTGAATGATGGCAGCTACCCGGGCATGCTCTCGACGCCGCTGCTGGACGAACAGATCTTCCCCGTCTGCTCGCCAGCCCTGCTGCGCGGCCGCCCGCCACTGCACGGGCCTGCGGACCTTGCCCACTATCCACTGTTGCACGACATCACTGCCTGGCGCGGCAGTTCGGACTTTGCCGAATGGGAGTTCTACCTGGAGGGCATTGGTGCGCCACGGCTGGATGTGCGCCGGGGGCATACCTTCAACCGCAATCACCTGACGATAGAAGCAGCAATTGCCGGGATCGGCGTGGCCATAGCCCGACGCACCTTACTCAATGATGAACTGGAACGGGGCGCATTGATCGTGCCGTTCGGTGTGCCAATCGCCAATCACAAGCGCTATGTAGTGCATTACCCACCAGGCGGGCTGAACCAGCCGGGCGCTCGTGCGGTGCACGACTGGCTGGTGGAAGAGGCCAAAAGCTTCCTCATGCAGCACCCTGTTCAAGCCCGTACCGCGACCACCCGTACACCCTCGTAATCATTCGACTGCAAGGCGCTTCACATCGAAATCAAACGAGGGAACGTACTCACCGGCCAGCAAATGTGGGCATTTGGACGAGACAAAGTTGTCGCTCAACAGGTCTTGGGCACTGTCATAACCCGGCATGGAAATGCCAGTGATGTTCAACAGCGTATGCGGTAGGGAGGAAATGCTGATGGTCTGCCCTTCCCTCTGTTTGAGCTTTTGCAGCGCTTGCGCCTGCCGCTGCAGCAGGCTGCCGGAAGCCCAGAAAAACGCCGCAACCGAAAGGTCGTACTCATTGCCCATGCCATGGCCTAACAGACCGCGGCTGTCATCCAGCAAATTCTCGCCATGGTCAGACGAATAGACCAACAGTGCCTTGCGCTGACTGCTTTTGAGTCGATCGATGATCTTCCCCAACAGCCAATCGGTGTACAAGATCGAGTTGTCGTAATCTGCGGTGATCCGGTCCTTCGCGCTGTCGGTCGCAGGCATGAATTTGCCGAACTCACGCGGGTAGCGGCGAGCGTAATCGAAATGGCTGCCCTTGATATGAATAAAGATCGCCTGTTTTTGCATGCCGCCTTGCTGGACGATGTCTTCGTAGGCCGACATCAATGCACCGTCGTAGCTGCGCTCAAAGTACTGGCGGTTCTGGGCCTCGGCAGCAATTTGCGGAATGATCCCGCCAAAACTGTCGACTTCCTGGGAAGATAGCCAGTACGTCTTGTAGCCGGCAGCGCGGTAGATGCCAACCAGCGACTTGGTCGAGGCGATCAGATCCCAGTGCCTGATCGGCTCCAGGCTCAGCATTGAGGGCACCGCGACCGACGTATGCGGCGCCGTGGTGCACATGCTGTTGAACTTGAACACCCCCGCCTCTTTGTCAAGGTTCGGCGTCGTGGGATGGTGGTAACCATAGAGCGACCAGTTATGTGGCCGTGAAGACTCGCCGATGACGAACACGAGGGTCTCTACGTCAGCGGCGTCCGATACTGCAGTTATTTTTACCTCGGACTCCAGGCGCTGTTTGATATAGCGCTTCGACTCGGCATACAACGTTACCGTCAACCCGATTTGCGACAAATAACCCACAGGGGTACTTTGATCCTTCGCAGCCAAGTCCAGGACAGCACTCTTGCCCAGCGAGTTGAGCTTCACGGTTTTATAAAAATAGGCGCCATACCCCAACACCAAGGCACTTATCGTCAAACTGAAAATCACCTTGCTTTGGTAAAACGTACGCCTGCGCAATCCTGCCAACCCAACGCCATAGCACAGCACGAATATCAGCAGCACCGCACTGATCGAATACCAGTAGGTGCTCAGGAAATCGGTAGCCTCTTTGTAATTGGTCAGCCCGATAAAAAGATAGGCCGCCGTCAAGCGTGAACCGAAGTTCAACACCAGAAACAGGTCCACGCTGGCCGCCAGATAAAATGGCAACAACAGAAGATGAACCTTGAATTGATTGGCTGAAACGAAACGCGTGGCCAGCAGCCATAACAGTGAAATGGCAAACGTATAGATAACCAGCAAATCTGTTTTCGAGCAATTGCACTCGGCCAGTAACCTTACGAACAACGGCGACAGCAGAAACGACCATAAAAGGAGAATCGGCCACTCTGCCTTCGCTACCCTCGACGCAACACCGCCCAGCCGGGAAAAGGTTTTCATTGATCACAGCCCCTCTGGATGGCGCGCGGTCGGGTACCGGCCTTCAATAAGCCTGCTTGCCGGTAAAGGCATTGAGCGTTCGTACCAGAATCACGAAGTCGAGCCAGAGCGACCAGTTGTTAATGTACTCGATGTCCGAGTTCACCCGCTGGATCATCTGTTCGATGTCCTTGGTTTCCCCACGGTAGCCGCGTACCTGTGCCAAGCCCGTCATGCCGGGCTTGATGTTGTGGCGAGCGAAATAATCGACGATGTCCTGGGAGTACAGTGTGTCGTGTTGCAACGCATGCGGGCGAGGGCCCACAAGCGACATCTCGCCCGTCAATACATTGAAAAGCTGCGGCAATTCATCCAGGCTGGTGCGCCGGATGAAGGCGCCGACTCGGGTCAGCCTGGGGTCATTCTTTTGCGCCTGCTGGACCACACCACTGTCGGGCTGGTCAACGCGCATGCTGCGAAACTTCCAGATGCGAAAAGACTCCCCTGTCCAGCCGGTACGTTCCTGGCGGAAGAATACCGGCCCGGGGCTGTCGAGTTTGATGATGGCGGCGACCACCAGCAGTACCGGCGACGCACAAAGCAGAATGAACGCGGCCAGCACACGGTCTTCGAGGTTCTTCAGAAACAGACTCATGCCCGTGAGCGGGGTTTCAGATAACGTCAGCACCGGAATTCCGGCAATTTCACGGACGCTATGGTTGATCAGGCGCAGCGAGAAAATGTCGGGCACCCAATTCACTGCAATGCACTTGTCCAAGAGTTTCAGGTAGACATCGTTGATCAGCTCAGAGCCGCCGAGCGGCGTCACCAGATACACCGTTCGAATAGCCTGCTTGGCGATGATCTCGTCCAGGTCGGCAATACGGCCCAATACCGGCAAGCGCAATTTTGCATCTGCAGTGTCCTGCCCGTCGAGCTGTTCATCGATCAGCACACAACCCACCACCCGCTCACCGAACCAGGGGTTATTGCTGATTTTCTGGTAGAGGAAGTTTGCCAGGTCGCCCCCGCCGATAATCAACGCATTGTCCTGGCGAGCATGGGCAGTAAAACGCTTTTGCAATTCGCGCACCACAATATGCAACAGCAACTGCACAGCGTAACCAAATATAAACAACTGCCCCACCAACAGCCGCGAATACGTTTCGCTTTGTTTGGTAAGAAAAGCGATAACCACCAGAAAACAAAACGTCGCGGACCACGCCTTGAACAGCCTGAAGGCTTTGACGGACAGGCCAACGTTACTTCGATAAATGGCATAGTGGTCATAAATGACGGCCAGCGCACCGATCAGCAGCAGCAGCATGATGACGTAGTCTGACGTAATATAACCAAACTGATCGTAAATCAGGTACCACGCAACACTGGTGACCGCTACACCGTCGAGGCCGGCTTGAATGGCGTTACTCACGCTACTTCTTCGCTGGAGCAAGGAACGGCTGCTTCTAGGCTCGAATACCATTATGAGGCCTCTTTTTATGTGCGTGACCCACGCGTCGCCATTACACCCGTGCGATAAAACCCACCTTAGGTTCAATACCAAATCATTAGATTGCTGCCACGCCACCCCACGCCGCTTGATATCACTGTAGCAGTACCCGGCAGCCTGTGCGGGGATGAATCCTCCTCGCTTACGGTGCTTGCAGGGTCGCTTTGCTGCACAGCAGCGCCCGCAGCAGGAACAGTGGATTGCCGACCACATAGCGCACGAACAGCCGCTTGGGCTCCCTGATCAGCCTGTACACCCATTCGCCGCCCAACCGGCGTAACCAGTCCGGCGCCCGGGTGACCTTGCCGCCCATGAAGTCCAGGATCGCTCCGCCGCAGACGATCAGGCAGGGCCTGCCCAATTCAGCCAGGCGGGCCGCAACGTTCTCCTGCTTGGGCATGCCCATGCCCAGCACGATCAGCTCCGGTTGCTGCTGCTGCGCCAGATCAATGTAGGTGTCGATACTGGCAAAACCGTTATGCAGCGACACGACGTTTACCCCGTAAAGCGCTTCGCCCCGTTCCGCTGCCTGGCTCAGATACGGCTCCTGGGTGCCCCAGAACGCTACCCGCCTGCCATTGAACGCAGCGAGCAACTCGGGAATGAAATCAGTGCCGTTCATGTTCAGCCCGGGCGCCAGCCCCAGGCGCCGATACAGTATCGCGATGCCGGACCCGTCGCGCAGCAGCACGTCCGCTGCCGCCAGCGCCGTGCAATAGTCGGGGTTGGCAGCCACCAGATTCATGGCGTGGGCATTGACGAAACCGAGCACCGTTGCCGTTCGCGGAGCGCTAAGTGCCTGCAGCACATTCTGCTCATCAGCTGCGTCCTCGACCACGCGCAGCTTGCCGATGATAGTTTTCCAGCGTTGCAACCAGGGCCATGCGTCCATTCAGTTGTCATCCCGTTTCGAGCGCACCCATTCAACCTGGCGCTTGAGCAGAAAACCGAGGTACAGGGGAATCTTCTTCGCCGCGTAGAACGGGGCATACAGCAATACGGAAAACGGGATCACCTCACGCGAGAAGCGCCACCAGGCCAACAATACTGCGGTCCCTAACAGCGCAAGATTGACGGTGGCAAGCACTGCCGGCAGTAAAATGCCGAAGAACAGAAATGCCAGCCATGCCACGCTGAAGACCACCATCATGGCCAATGCCAGCAACGCCAGCGGCGGAACCAGCAGGTCCACGGCCATGGCCAGCAAAGGCCAGTTACCCTGCGCCAGCGAGCGGCGGATCAAACCGGGGCCCTCCGTCAGCAGCAGGCCCAGATGGCCATGTTCCCAGCGGGTGCGCTGGCTGGTGAGGCCTTCCTGGCTGGTCGGGAACTGGCTGGTGACAATGGCAGCCGGGCAGAACAGCGGAGGTTTACCATCGCGGCACAGCTCCAGGCCCAGTTTGATGTCTTCGACCAGATGGCCGGTCGCCAGGTTGGCGGCTGTCACATCCTGCCAACTGAACGCCATGCCCGCCCCCATCAACTGGCACGGCAAGCCTGCCCGAGCCCAGCCACGCGGGCGCACGAGATTCTTCACGCGCCAGGCGAATTCGGCGACCTGCACTTTCAGCCCGGCGCCTGCAGGCGCATGCATCAGGTACAGAGACTGCACAGGCCGGCCTGACTCGATGCAACAGTGTGCCAAGCGCTCGACGGCACCGGCACTCACCTGGCAATCGGCGTCGATGATCAGCACCACCTGCGGCGGGTTGTGCGCCAGATGCCGTACACCGTAGTCCAGCGCATAGCCCTTGCCACGCAGGTGCGCGTCCTGACGCTCGATCACCTGTGCACCGGCAGCACGCGCCAATGCGGCGGTATCGTCGGTGCAGTTGTCCGCCACCACCAGCAATTGGTCGCCCTCGCGCAATTGCGCGCCGATGGTCGCAAGTGCAGACGCGATGACCAGCGCCTCGTTATGCGCCGGTACCAACACCGCCACCCGTGGCCGTGTGCCCTTGAGCTGAGGCACAGGCCGCGCCGGCAGGCAGGCCAACAACACCTGGACCAACAGCACCAGTACCGGCAGGAGCACAAGCAGTGCCACGATGCCCAGCAGCCAACTCAATAAAGTAATCATGCAATTGCCTTGAAATAGCGAACCAGCCTGGCCGCTTCGATATCGATATCATGACGCTGGAGCACGCGCTCGTAAGCAGCTTGCCCCATCCGCTGCAGGGTTTGCGCAGGTTGCGAAAGGCAATCGGCCATGGCTGCGGCCAGCTCCTGCACTTCGCCTGCCGGGAACAGCCAACCGTTCTCCCCTTGCCGAACCAACTCGGGTATGCCGGCCACATAGGTGGTCAGTACCGGGCGGCGAAGGGCCATGGCCTCCATGATGACCACAGGCAACCCTTCGGCGAAACTCGGTAGCACCAGCGCGCGGGCAGCAAGGATTTCTTCACGTACCTGAGCGCTGCTGATCCAGCCGGTTACGCGCACCTGTGCCTGCAAGCCATGGCGGGCGATCAACGCGTCGATCTGCTCACGCATTTCACCATCGCCGGCCAGCACCATTTCGAACGCCACGCCTTGGGCCAGCAAAATCCTGGCTGCTTCGAGCAACAGCAGCTGGCCCTTCTGCTCGCACAGGCGCCCTACGCACACCAGCCGCGGCGTTGCCGGGGGCGCAACGGCCGAGCCTTCATGGAAACTGCGCTCCAGGCCGCAATGCACCACCTTCACCTTGACCCAGTGCTCATGCGCCACCCAGCGAAACAACTGGCTGCGCCCGTATGAGCTCACCGCAGCGACGAATGCTGCGCGGCGGACCTTCTCCCCCATGTGCAGGAATTGCGGCTTGTCGAACTCCTCCGGGCCATGCACGGTGAAGCTGTAGCGGGGACCACCAAGCGCGTTGGCCAGCATGACCACTTCGGTGGAGTTGGTGCCGAAATGCGCGTGCACGTGCTCAGCAGCAGCACCTTGCAACCACTGCACGACACGGCAAGCTTCAGCCAGGTAGACCAGATGATAGGGCCAGGGTCGATCGGCGCGCACCCCCATGCGCAACGCCAGGCGCAACGCTGACATAAAACGCCGCGGCTCGCCGCGAGCTACCTGCAGCATCGGCTTGAGCAGGCTCTTGACACCCCCTTGCAGCACGTAGCGGGTCTTAGCCCGCTCGGCGATGTCTTCATCGTCCTGCAACTCGGCGTCCCAGCCCCGCAGGGCGATGCGTTGAACCTCCATGCCTTGACGTTCGAGCGCCAGAATTTCGCGACGAATGAAGCTGTGACTGACCTTGGGATACTGGTTGATGAAATAAGCAATGCGCATACGCCCCCAAATCGAAATCCGTTTACTGATAGGGTCGGGCCGCTTCGGCGACGCCCTGACCTTTACCTCATGCTGTGGCTCACTGACTACAGGCTAGCTGAGGATGCAACGGCAGCTCTTTTTGCGCGACGGTGCCGGGCAGTGCTGCTTCTAACTTGGCGAAAACGTCGTCCAGTAACGCGTTGCGCCGTCGGTACATGGCCCGTTTCTTCGGCGCGATGTCCTCCGGATTACGCTTGGCAGCCGCCAGGGGGATCGCAAAGAAGTCCTCGCGCGCCGACGTTTCGGCACCGCTCTCCTGCCATATCACATCATAGTTGGCTGCCAGGTCTTGAGCCTTCTCAACCCCGAAATACGGGTGACGGTGGTGCCGGCACTGATCGCCGACAGCATAGATGCGGGCGACCCCGGCCGTTCTGGCCAGGCACTTGAGGGCTTCGAGCAGAAAGCTTCTGGGGCGCAACCCTTCGAAATCCTTGGTCAGGTCGCGGTAGATGTCCAGCGAGGTTTCGCTGTCGATGCCTTTATGGATGCCCTGCACAGCACCAATGAACAGGCACAGTTCGCCCTCAGTGCGGCACAGCGTGAACGCCAGTGACGCCACACGCAGGTCACCTTGGAACAGGTTGATCACCAACTCCCCTTCACGCTTGAACCAGATGGGCCGATCCAGCACCAGGGTGCACTCTTTGGAGTAGGCGGACAGGTCACAGACCGCTCTGCTTTCCTCGCGCCCCAACAGCAACAACGCCGGGAACTGCCTGGCGACGACCTCATAGTGCGATGCCACCACATCGAGCCGTTCACGGGCGTCCCAGCATTTACTGATGTAGGGCCACTGCACCACCCCGATGCAGTCCACGCCCAGCCTGGCGAAGCGCTCGTTGCCCAGCGCACCTGACATGCGCTGCATGAACGAGCGCAAGTCCGGCCACTGCCTGATCATCGCTGCGGCCAGCTTGTACTTGTTGTTGAGCGCCCGCAGCGAGTAGCCGGGTTGCAAGGTGAGTACGCTTTTGGCTAACGATCCGAGCATCTTAGGCATCTCATTTGTACTCGATCAACGCGGGGTTGCCGGCTGTGTACCTGTTCAGCACAAACCTCATCTGACCCAGCATCTCCGGGAATTTTCCCAGCACCAGAAATACCGCCTGTGCTGCGTTTTCACGCGCCGACCTGCCGCCACGGCGCGCCAGACGCAGCATCTGCAACGGGTAGGCCAGCAGCAGCAACAGTGCCCACAGGCCCACCCAGAAGCTTGCGAGCGCAACCAGCAGTGGAATGCCCAGGCCCCACAACCAGGCACGGCGCGACTCACGCAGCCAATGCCGCTCCGGCGGCGCCCCATGCAGGGAGGCGCCCTCGGCATATGCGTAACCTGCGCGTACGCTGCGCCTCCACCACTGGCCGAAGCGCGTCATGGCTGCATCGTGCAAGGTCATTTCAGCAGCCAGGCGCCAAACCTTCCAGCCGGCCGCCCTCAGGCGCACGCACAGTTCGGGCTCTTCCCCGGCGATCAGTGCAGAGCGATAACCAGCGACGGCCACGAAGGCATCGACACGCATGAGCGCATCACCGCCACAGGCCTTGGTTTCGCCCAGCGGTGTGTCCCATTCCAGATCACACAGCCAGTTGTAGATAGAGTGCTGGGGAAAGCGCTCGCGGCGCCGCCCACACACCACCGCCACCTGCGGGTGGGCGTCGAGAAAGGCTTGCGCCGTGTCGATCCAGCCGGCATCCACTTCGCAATCGCCATCGACGAACTGCACATGGCGTACTGCAGGCAGGGCCTTTTGCAGGCAGGCAAAGCCCTCGTTGCGTGCCCGCGCGGCCGTAAAAGGTATGGTCAGGTCCAGCGTCAGCACCTCGACGCCCAAGGCCGATGCCCGTTGCACAGAGCCATCCGTGGAACCTGAGTCCACGTACACCACCTTGTCCGCACGACCCACCAGCGACGCCAGGCAGCGCTCCAGACGAAGGCCTTCGTTACGGCCGATAACCACCACGCCAATGCCTGTCACCATGGACCTCACTCGCTGCGCTTGATGAAACCACCCCGGGTACGGTCAGCCATTGCCTGGCTCATGTGAACTCCATCGCTTCGCTGGGTTTTCGGGCCTTGATGGTCGCAGGCACGCCCACAGCCAGTGAATTGTCCGGCACGTCGATCAACACCACAGCGTTGGAGCCGATGGCGACGTTGTTGCCGATGCGAATGTTGCCCAGCACCTTGGCCCCGGCGCCGATATCGACGTTGTTGCCAAAGACCGGAGCAATCGGTTCATTGACGTTCTTCAGGCCGACCACCACACCATTGCGAATCCGACAGTCGTCGCCGAAACGCGCATAGCCGCTTATGACGATGCCGCCGAAATGATCGATGACGAAGTTGCGACCGATCACCACTTCACACGGTAACTCGACACCGGTGATGATTTGCACGAACTTGAACAGCACCTTGTAGACAAACGACAGCAGTTTGCGCAAAAGTGCCGGCCGCACGCCGTAGCGCCAGCGGCCAAAACGATAGACCACCAGCACCCAGAAGCCCTGGGCACCCCAATCTCCACCGTGTGCACGCAAGTCCGCGCGTATGTTCTGGAACATGGCTTCACCTACCGTGTGGGTTGGCTGGCAAACTGGGTCTTGAACAACAGTGACCAGGTGGCGCGCGTGTGCAGCCAACAGGCCTTGATCGCGCCCCAGCCTCGCCCCTTGAGCAATGCCTTGAGCGCCAGTACCAGGTCACCCAGGCTCACCAGCAGCATGTGCAGGATCAAGCCCGACACGCCATGATGCTTGCGAAAGTACAGCAGCTCACTCTCGATCTGGTAGCTGGAGATCTGCCGGCTCGCGGCCTCCAGTTCGGCGACCGACTTGGAGCTCTCCCCGCCGATGTGCACGACGGTAGTATGTGGGTAGAACACCACCTTCCAACCGGCATCCTTCACCCGCTTGCAATGGTCGACCTCCTCGTAATAAAGAAAGTAGCGCGGGTCGAACAGGCCTACCTGATCGAGCACTTCACGACGCACCAGGTAGAAGCAGCCCGGTAGCCAGTCACATTCACGCACCGAGGCATGGTCCCAGGCCATCTCATCGACCATCTTCAGCCCTGGGAAAAAGCGCCCAAGCCCGGTACGCGCGACAAACACATTCAGGGGCGTGGGGAAGTAACGGCAACTGGGTTGCAGGTCACCGTCGCGCCCCACCAGGCGGACGCCCAGAACGCCGCAGTCCGGGTGCGCGTCCATGTAATCGACGGTTTTTTGCAGGCTGTCGGCAGCGACGAAGGCGTCGGTGTTGAGCAGCAGCGCGTACCTGCCCTGCAGGTGCGCCAGCAACTGATTGTTGGCGCGGCCAAAACCGACATTATGCGTGTTGCTCAGCAGCACAGCTTCCGGGCAGACCTCGGCCAGACGCTGCACCGAATCGTCGACGGATGCGTTGTCAACTACCAGATAGCTGGCCAGCCGTTCACTCCCGGCCTGGCGCAGCGCATCGAACATCGGCTGCAGCAACGATGCGGTATTGAAGTTAACGACCATCACGTCGACGGGTTTACTATCCATTGCTGCCGTCTCCGAAGAAATATTCGCTGCGTTGGCGTGCCAGTGCAGGTTCCACCGTCGGGTCGTAAGCGCCTTTGCGTTGCTTGACCGTCTCTATCCAGGGGTAGGCATTGCAGCGCGCCTCGACCCGGTTGATCAGTTCTTCAGTCGTACAGATGACTTTGGCCGGGTTGCCTCCGACTACCGTACCGGGCGGTACATCCTTGGTGACGACAGCCCCGGCAGCAACCACCGAGTCGGGCCCGATGGTCACGCGCGGCATGACGATCGCGCCATGCCCGACAAAACAGTTGTCCTTGATGTCGATGTAGCCAACCGAATCCAGGTGCTTGCCGTAACAGATCTCGATCAGCGCAACCACACCGTCGTGGCCGATCAAGGTACAGTCCGACAGGCCCACATTGCTGCCGATGCGCACCAGAGTGGGGTCGGTAACATTGCAGCCGCAGTTGATATAGACATTGTTGCCCACCGAGTGGAATTTGCCCCACCGTGCCAGGTAGGTGCCCCACTCCAAGGGCGTAGGGTTGCAGAATTTCTTGTAAGCCGAACCTCCCCTTCCTGTTGAGTGGACATACTGCGTCATGGCATTGCGTATCCATCCAATCATTCTGCTACCCTCGCACGTCAAGCGGTCCTGGACTGTCCCTGAGGCGAACCGGTCTCGTTCTTCTTTATGCTGACCGTATCGCGCTCAACCCTTTCCCCACATTGCTGATCCCTTCAAACCATTGCTCCACTGGCCGCTTTCATCTTCGCATCGAGGTGGTCGGCCAATCTGAGTGCGAACTGCAACAGCGGCATCGTCGGGTTCGAGGCGCCGCCTGTGGCAAAAATGCTGCTGCCGGCTACATAGAGGTTTTCACTGCCGAACACCTTGCAGTCGGCATCGACCACGCCGAACTCAGGGGATGCCGCCATACGTGTGGTGCCCATGTGATGGGCATGGGGCGACAGTTTCAAGGGCAGCTCGGTGTCATAGACAAAATCGTTGAGCTTGACGAAACCGAGCCCTGCCTGGGCGAACTGCTTGGCCAGTTCAGCGCCGATGCACTTGATGGTATGCCTGTCGGTGGCACTGAGTACCCAATTGACATTAACCTTGGCGACGCCCAGCTCATCTGTTTCGTCGAGCAGCGAAATGCGGCTCTGGGCATCCGGGAATTGCTCGATCATCGTGGTCATGACGCCATCGCCGGGGCAGCTGAACTTGGCGACGAACTCAATCTTGCTGGCCACCCCCAATTGACACGCCAGGGTTTCCAGAAAATATTTGACCTCGGCCGTTCTGCCGTAGGTTTGCACATCGGAGAGCACCGTAGCGGAAACATTGCCCTTGCCGGCATGGTACTCAGCGACGAATGCATCGGTGGTGTAATACTGGCGTGGCTCGATGCCCAGGCCATCTTTGAGTATGAAGGTACCCAAGTCGATGTTCAGGTGCTCCATCAGGCAACGTCCGGTAAGGCCCTCCTTTTTCACCACGCCCGCACCCACCAGTGAAGCGCTGTTGAGCAATTGCCTTGCATTCTCGATCGCCCCCATCGCCAGGACGAACTGATTGGCCACGACACGTTCGCGATGCTGGTCGTAATCGGACACTACCGCGGCCTTCAACTGTCCTGAGGCCTGATCGAATTCGAGATCGACACAGTTGCAGTGGATGAACACTTCCAGCCCAGGCGTTTGCGTGAGCGCCGATGCGTACTTTTGCGCGAACCGTGTTGGCGGGCTCAGCAGAAAACGGTCAGCATCGAATTCGCCACCGTTCAGGCCTGCGTTCACGGTTTTAAAGTCAGCCCCGTGCGGCAGGTCAACGATCGCCATGGCCGCCGGCAGATAGCGCTCGATCTGCGCATAGTCGATCGGCCAGCCCGGCATGCCGACAGGCGGTGCTACGGCAAAATCCGAAGCAGTGAAAGGGCGACAACGGCCTGCCCAATGATTGGAGGTGCCGCCCAGGTAACGCAGGCGGGTCTGTTCGGCATACAGCTCAAGGCCGGTGGAGGTGCACGCGTAGAGTTCCTGCGAGCGCGGTTCATACTCACGCCCTCCCCCCTCGAGCAGCACCACGCTCCACCCCGCCTGCGCCAGCTGCAGGGCCAGGGTGATGCCGGCCGGGCCGGCACCGATGATGCACACGTCGTAGGCCTTGCGCAGGGTTTTCTCAGCCTGGAAGTCCTTGATCATGCTCCACTGTCCTTGAAGTATTCGCTAGGCAAGACCCACCCGTTGATCAAGACGAACCCGCCCTGTTGCGCAGTTTTGCGCACAACGCGGGGGCCGGTACCGAAGACCGCTACGCCGGCACCCAGTAACATCCCATTGCGAAGAAAGCTGCGACGACCCAGTTGTCGATCAAGAAACTGTAGCTTCCCCATGATCACAAGACCTATGCCGTTGATTTTATCCAGCCCGATATCGTTATGTGCAGCCTGCCGGGAAGGCTTCAGAGCCATTCGAAAAAGCGCGTGATCAGGAACCCACACAATGCACCGACCGCTATCATCGGTAGCACCATAAGTTCACGCTTCATACTCCAGATATTCAGCTTGGAATTGACATAGACGATCAGTGCCAGCGTCGGGAAGGTATGCAGAGCGGCACCCCAGATGGCGTACTTCACTCCGCCAATGGCAAGCAACAACGGTATCAGTGTCCACAAAGAGACGAGCCGGATGATGTTGTCCATCGCCTGGTACTTGGTATGGCCCAACGCGATCCACAGCTGATGTGCCAAGGTATAGCGCAAGGTGAAGAACGACAGCGAAAGGATAGCCAGCATTGGGCCTGCGTCGGCATAGCGCTCATCGTACATCCAGCCGATCAGCAGTGGGCTGGCAGTCAGGAATCCGCCACACAGGAACAGCATGACCAGATCGACCAGGAGCCTGAAGTGGAAATAGAGTTTTTTCAGGCGCGCTTGGTCACCGGCCCTGGCAGCCTCGCTGAAGGCCGGAAGCGCCACTGACCCAACCAGTTTGAGCAAGCCGGTCTGGATCGACCCAAGAATCAGCACGGCAATGGAATACACCCCAAGCTGCGCCACCGTCATCGTGCCGCCGAACCAGATGCGGTCGCCATACATGGCCAATACCCCGACCATCGAAGACAGCAGTATCCAGCGACCGAACACGATCAGTTCGGTCAGCGCTGCACGGTCCCATTGCAGGCGGTTGTGCGGGCCTTGCAAGGCGAAATGGCCCAGCAACGTGCCAAACAGCGCCGATGCCAGGCCGGCAATCACCAGTGACCAGATGGACCGGGTGAAATACCCGATCACCAGCATCGTGATCAACCCGACGACCTGCGATGCGAGTTCTATCAGCACCACGCGCTTTTGCTGAAAGGCGCGGACCGCGACGTCTATCTTGGTGGATTGGAAACCCCAGATGATCGCAGAAATGCCGGTCACCGCCAGCACCAACGGAAGCTCTGGCGCTGCATAGGTGGAATGCGCCGGCCACAGATCGGCCAGTTGCGCCCACCAGGCGCCGAGGGCCAGCAGCAGCGTCAGCGTGAACAGCACAAAGCCGCGCACGATCTGCACCGTCCAGGCGGTGTTGAGGAACAATGGGTCGTCGCCGCGGTGGCTCTGGATGATGTTCTGCCGCAGGCCGACATCGGACAGCAGGTGAAGCAGCACAGAAACGGTCGTGGCAATGACCATGACCCCAAACATTTCCGGCAGCAGTATCCGCGCCATGATCAGGTTGCCGCCCAGGCGCAGCACCTGCGAGGCCACCAGAGAGACCAGGTTCCATGCGCCTGCGCCCATGGCACGCTTGCGCAGACTGGCAGGTGCTTGCACATCAATCGACGGCATGACTTGAATCTCTGACTGAATGGCTAGAAGTCACTATAGTTTCAATTAGCCATGATGCTAGTGCCCATCCACCCAGGGACAGGTGACCTCTCCCATGCCCGAACATTTACGTGCGCTGATCGTTATTTTGTTCCTGGCTTGCGTGGTGTTCTTTCTCGCACGCAGCCCGGCAACGGACCTGATTGCCGAGAGCGACTTCAAGCGGCGCCGCAACCTGTGGTTCGCGTTGACACTGGTGGCCTTTTTTGCCCACAGCTACTGGATCTACACAGCCGTTGCCGCGGTCATCCTGCTCACGGCCAGGCGCCGCGAGCGCAACCCCATGGCGCTGTTCTTCCTGTTGCTGTTCGTCATTCCGCCCGCGTCGAAAGAGGTGCCCGGCTTTGGCGTGGTCAACTACCTGATCGAGCTGAACCATCAGCGCATCCTGACCCTGTGCGTGCTGCTCCCCGCCGCACTGGTGCTGAGCAAGCAGAGCGACACGCTGCGTTTCGGCCGCCTGTGGGCCGACAAGCTGCTGGCCGCCAGCCTCTTGCTGATGGGGCTGTTGTATCTGCGCGAGACCACGATTACCGATACCCTGCGCCAGGCGGTGTACCTGTATGTCGACGTGTTCCTGCCCTACTACGTCGCCAGCCGCGGGTTGAGGGAGCTGAGCGACTTCAAGGACGCGATGCTGGCCTTCGTCATTGCCGCTTTGGTCCTGTCGCTGCTGGCCGTCGCTGAGTACGCGCGCCACTGGCTGCTGTACAACGCCTTGCTCGACGCCCTGGGTGTGCAATGGAGCATGAAGGGCTATCTGAGCCGGGGCGGTTCGTTGCGCGCCAGCGTCACCGCCGGCCAGGCAATTGCCCTGGGCTATGTGATCACGGTTGCGATTGGTCTGTTTCTGTTCGTGCAGGGCTTTGTGCGCAGCCGGCTGCAGCGCAACCTCGGAGCCTTGCTGCTGGCCGCCGGCCTGTTTGCGCCACTGTCACGCGGCCCCTGGGTGGGCGCGGTGGTGATGATTGTCGTGTTCATCGCCATGGGCAAGCGCGCAGTCACGCGCCTGTCCCTGCTCGCACTGGCGGGGGTGCTGAGCATTCCGCTACTGACCATCGTGCCCGGCGGCGAAAAGATCCTCGACCTGCTGCCGTTCATCGGCAGCGTGGACAATGAGAACATTACCTACCGCGAGCGACTGCTCGACAATTCGTGGATCGTCATTCAGCGCTACCCGTTGTTCGGGTCGTTCGATTTCCGTAACACCCCGGAAATGCAATCGATGATCCAGGGCGAAGGCATCATCGACATCGTCAACACCTACATAGGGCTGGCGCTGAGGATCGGCCTGGTAGGGCTGGCGCTGTTCGTGGGGTTCTTCGCCTGCGTCCTGCAAGGTATCAACAAGTCCCTGCGCACCTTCCCCGACAAGGATGACCCTTACCGTCAGCTCGGTCGTGTACTGCTGGCGACATTGCTGGGCATTCTGGTGACCATCTTCACCGTCAGCAGCATCACGGTGATCCCGGTGGTGTACTGGTCGATTGCCGGGCTCGGCATCGCCTACATCCAGATGGTCCGCAGGCACGCTTTTGCCGATGCCGAAGACCCTGCCAACGCCAGCCTGCAACCGAGGTAGTTCGATGACCGACTCTTCATTGCGCCCCATCACCCGGGCAACGGCCCTCGTTGGTCTGCTGATGCTGCCGTTGGCCGGCATGGCCTCGGACTGGGTCGTCAGCGTCGACGAACAGAACGGCCTGCCCAACCTGACGCGCGGCGGCGGCCCGGCCTTTGTCTCAAGCTTCGACTTCTGGGGTGAAGACTGGAGCTGGACGGGCTTCTACCCGACACTCAAGGTTGAGGGGCCTTACCGCTACACCTTGACGGGGCGGAACAAGGACCTTGATTTCGACCTGAAAGCCGATATCCAGAAGGAGCAGGTGCAAACCTTGACCTGGCACTTCGACCTGCAGGCACAGAGCAAGCAGGCCGATGTGATGGGCGGCGGCATCGTCTGGCGCTTCGACCCGGCGCTGATCGCCGGGGAAATGGGCGACCCGGTGCTTTTGCCCGGCAACCGTGGCTGGGCCTGGGGCAAGAACAGCGGCGGGCCGCGAGTGCAAATGCGCTTCGATCCCGCGTTGGCCAAGGTCTATTTCGAGCGGGGCGATACCAGCCAGGTACGTACCTTCTTCTACACCGACCCGATTCTGCCTGGCCGCCAACAAATAAAGGCGGTGCTGACCGTTGCCGGGGATATCGCCATAGGCCCCACTCCCAGCGAACGCTTCGGCCTGGCCGACCCCACGCAATGGCCGGACGACCAGCTGGACTGGCGCACCTCACCTGTGGACCTGTCGTTCCTCAACGCAGGGGAAAAACCAGCCGGCAAACGTGGTTTCGTCAAAGCATCCGGTGAACAACTGGTGTTTGCCGACAACACCACGGCGCGCTTCTGGGGCACCAACCTGTCGGCTTATGCGCTGTTCAAAACCCCTGACGATGAAATCAAGGCGCAGGCCAAGCGGCTATCGGCACTGGGCTTCAACCTGGTACGGCTGCACCACCACGACTCCCCGTGGGTGAGCCCGAACATCTTCGGCGATCTCACACAGCTCAAGAACACCGAGCAGCTCGACGCCGAAGCGCTAAGGAAGATCGACTGGTGGATCAAATGCCTCAAGGACGAAGGCGTGTATGTCTGGCTCGACATGAACGTGTCACGCATCCTGACCGCCAACGACAACATCTACGCCTTCGATGAACTGCCCAAAGAGCAAGGCGTTGCCGGCGTGAAGGGCTATGCCTACGTCAACGTCACGATTGCCCAGGCAATGAAGCGCTTCGCCGAACGCTACATGACCCACGTCAATCGCTATACGGGGCTTGCCTACAAGGACGATCCGGCAATCGCGGCCATTTTGCTCACCAACGAAAACGACATCACCCAGCACTTTGGCAACGCGCTATTGCCGGACAAGGGTGTGCCCCGCCACAGCCGGCTATACATGGACGAAGCCAAGGCCTTCGCCGCCCGCCAGGACCTGCCGGCGGACAAGACCTGGCGTGCCTGGGAGCACGGCCCCTCCAAGCTGTTCCTCAACGACCTGGAGCACCGCGTTTTCGCTGACATGATCAAGGATCTGCGCAACATCGGGGTCAAGGTGCCCATCTCCACCACCAGCACCTGGGGCGGCAACGGCTTGTCCTCACTGCCGTCGCTGACCACGGGTGACGTCATCGATGCCCACAGCTATGGCGGCATCGGGCAACTGGAGAAAAACCCGTTGACCAGCGATGGCATGATCAACTGGCTCGGCGCCGCTCAGGTGGTGGGGCTACCGATGACGGTCACTGAGTGGAACGCCGAGCCCTTCCCACTGCCTGACCGCCACTCATTGCCGCTGTACGTGGCAGCGACGGCCAGCCACCAGGGCTGGGACGCAATCATGCAATACGCTTACAGCCAGCAGGCCTTCTTCAGCCAGTGGCGCCGCGCAGACAACTGGAATGCCTACAACGACCCGGCGCTCATGGCCACCCTGCCCGCCGCCGCCCTGCTCTACCGCCGCGAGGACGTGCAGCTGGCGAAAACCCGTTACGTCTTCGCACCCACTCCAGACACCTTGTTCAACAGGCCGATCACACCCAATAGCTCGGTGCTGCTGCGCACCGCCATGGAAAAGGGCCAACTGCAGATCGCCATGCCCCAGACGGCGCAACTGCCGTGGCTTCAGGCCAGTACCATACCGGCCGATGCGCAGGTGCTGCACGACCCAGACCACTCACTGCTCGATGCCAACGCCAGCGAGTCGGTCACCGATACCGGGCAACTGCGGCGCAACTGGCAACGGGGCGTCTACACCATCGACACGCCCTCGACCCAGGCCGCGACCGGCTGGCTCGGTGGCCAGGCCATGGACCTTGGCGACATCAAGCTGCAGCTGAAAACCGCGTATGCCAGCGTGGTGGTACAAAGCCTCGATACCAAACCGCTCAACCAGTCGCGCAGCCTGCTGATTTCACTAGGTACCCGTGCCGTGCCCCGGCCAGACGACATGACTCCGTTTCACGTCGAGCCGCTCGAAGGCACCCTGAGTGTCAAGGCGCCAGCAGGCTTGAAACTCTACGGCCGTACGTCCGAGGGGCAGGAGCAGGTGTTGGCGTCGACCTACGAAAAGGGGCGGTACATCATCCGTTTCAATGGGCGCAGCATGGCCAACTGGCTTTTCTTGAAATAGGGCATATCGCCATCTAGAGTCAATTCAGACCTGTATTCCAGGCATTCGACGCTGCTTCTGTTCCAGGAGGATTGGATGAAGTACTTGGTTGTCGGGGGTTCAGGCTATATCGGCTCACACATGGTCAAGCACCTGTTGGCCGCCGGGCATGATGTAGTGGTAGCGGATACCGTGGCCACCGGCCCTGATATCGAATGGGTCGAGCTGGATATCGCTGATGCGCACGCGCTTGATGCGCTGTTCGACGACTGTCAATTCGATGCCGTTTTCCATTTCGCCTCGTTCATCCAGGTGGCAGAATCGGTCACCGACCCGTGCAAGTATTACCAGAACAACGTCGCAGCCACGCTAAACCTTCTCGATGCCATGGTGCGAGCCGGGATCAGGCACCTGGTCTTCTCTTCTACAGCAGCCGTTTACGGCGACCCACAGTACATCCCCATCAATGAGCAGCACCCCAAGGCGCCGATCAATCCCTATGGGCGCAGCAAGTGGATGGTGGAGCAGATCCTTCAGGACTTCGACCGTGCCTACGGATTGCGGTCGGTGTGCCTGCGTTACTTCAACGCAGCGGGCGCCGACCCGGAAGGTTCGCTGGGTGAATGCCACGAACCGGAAACCCACCTGATCCCGTTGATCCTGCAGGCGGCCTCTGGCCGGCGCGAGGCGATCACCGTGTTCGGCCATGATTACGACACACCCGACGGCAGCTGTATTCGTGATTACGTGCATGTGGCCGACCTGGCGTCGGCACACGCGCTGGCGGTGGACTACCTGATGGCGGGAGGCGCAAGTACCGCGTTCAACCTGGGCAATGGCCTTGGGTTTTCGGTGCAGGAAGTTATCGATACCGCCCGGGTCGTGACCGGGCAGCCGATCAACGTGATCGAGGCAGCACGCCGCGATGGCGACCCGGCCAGGCTGGTGGCGGATGCTGCCAGGGCCAGGGGGGTGCTGGGATGGCAGCCACGGTTCGATTCACTGGAGCAGATTGTGCGGCACGCCTGGGAATGGGAGCTTCAGTACCCCTGGCAATAACGTGAGCGCAATAGCAAGCAAGGAGCAAGCATAGCTAGCCAGCTCCGTGCATCAGCAATCAAAGGCTCAGTAGTAAGGCCGCGGTTGCTCATCCGCCTTGTTCAATACCGCCCCGATCAAATTCGCCGTCGCCAGATGATGCAGGCAATCTTCGATATCCTTCTTGCTGTTCACCCCGTTGGCCACTACCAGCAGCACACAGTCGAATTTCGGCAAGACAGTCAATGCATCGTCGGAACTCAACAGCGGTGGCAGATCGAAAATGCAGATACGCGAGTCGTAGCGGTCGCGCAGGTCGCTGATCAGGCTGTTGACCTTGGGCGATGACAACATCTCGGTAGACATCGGTATCGGTTCACGCGTCGGCAGCACCACAAACCGGGGCAAGGTCGGGTTGACCAGTACCTCTTCCAGCCAGGCCTCGCCTTTGAGGAGCTCGTTCAGCGCTTTGTCCATGGGCAGGCCCAGGCTGCTGCCTACCCTTGGCCGACGCAGGTCGAAGTCCACCAGCAGTGCGGTCTTGGTAGTGTGATGGGCGATGCTCATGGCCAGGTTGACAGCCAGCACCGTCTTGCCCGCCTCAGGTGTCGGAGATGTAATCGCCAAAGTCCGCCAGCCGTTTTCTTCCATGGCCTGCAGCACTTGCGTACGCAGCAGGTCGATGGCCCCGCTCATGTTCGAGTTCTTGTTGTAGGAGACGATCCGGTTGCGTTCCAGATGCTCCGCACGCAGCGGCACCACCTTGGTCTGCACGTAATCGAATTGCCCCAAGGCTTCGGGCTGCTCCGACACGAGCGGCGCCTTTGGCGTTTCAGCGGGAGTGGGAGAAACCTGATGAATGTTCTTTCCGATAGCCGGCGTAATTCTGTCCATCGCTGCGCTTCCCTATTCAAACCGAGCCATAGCTTTAAACAGCAAGAGGTCCAGTGGCATATAGAACACGTGGACGACCACCATCAGCATAGCAACCAGTAACAACCCGGCGATGACCAGCAGCACCCGCCACTTGCGGCGCCTGGCCACATCGGCCTGCGTGGTAATGTACGGTACGGCCACCAGCACGCGCTTGCCCAGCACGCTTTCCAGCGCGCCGACACCCCGTACACGCTGGTTCAGCATTTCCAGTAGCATCACCAGCGCGCCACCCACTGCCGGCGCCAACACCAGGCCCAGTGCGACGATTTTCTTGCGGTTGGGCTTGACCGGTTTTTCCGGCATCAAGGGTGGCTCCAGCAACACGAAGCGCTCAGCCTTGTTTTCCTGCTCCAGGCTTTCTGTGATCTTCGCGCCCATTTCCTTGTTGCGGATTTCCTCATACTTCTTGCGTGCGTTGTCATGGTCACGCATCAGGGTTACCAGGCCGCGCTCCACCTGCGGTGCTTCGAGAATATCGGCCTCATAGCCTTCCATCTTGGCCGTCAGCTGACGTTTCTGTTCGGCAAGCGATGCGATGCGCGATTGAGTAGCCGCCATTTTGGTGCGTACCCTGGCAGCATCCAGATTCATGGCCGCCGCAGCGGCGATGCCCTTCTCGCCCGACGCCTTGAGCGCGTCGATCTTGCGTTTGACGGCCACCACATCGGGGTGCGCCGAGGTGTACTTGGTCAACAGCCGTGCATACTCGGCCTTGAGGCTGGCCAGATCCTGCGGTTGGTCCGCCGAGGCAGGCCTGCCGCCAGGCGTCTGCGCGGGCACCCCCGCATTGGCGGCCGCCAGCTCCAGTTCGAGGTATCGCAGCTCTTCCTGGGCTGCCTTGTAGTCGCGATCGACCTCGCGGAATTCCAGCTCCGAGCGCGACAACATGCTCATGCGCAACTGCTGGTTCTCAGGCAAGGCATTGGCATGCGCCTGCTTGAAATCCGCCAGCTTGTTCTCGAGCTCAGCCAACTCGGCGCCCAGCTTGTTCGCCTCTTGGGTAAGGAATTCGGTGGTTTCGGTCGCCCGTTCGGTGCGCTGCTTCATGTTTTCGTTGAGGAACAACGTCACCAGTTCGTCGGCCACTTCCTTGGCAACTTCAGCGCGCTTGTCCTCGTAGGAAACCGTGAACGCGACCGTCGCCTCGCCGCGCCCTTTGACGTAGGTACTGAGCGTGGCCACGACGATTGCACTGCGCATCTGCTCGATCTTGTCGGTTTCACTGAACCGCCTGCCCTTGTCGGCGAACAGGTTGTACTTGTCGATGATCTTCAGCAGGTTCTCGCGGGTCATGACGCGCTGACGAATGACCTCGATGCGCTCATCGGCAAAACTGTTGTTGTTGGCCGAGACCAGGTCCGGTGAAATCTGCTGCGACTCCACCAGGATGGTGCCGGTCGACTGGTAAAGGGGCGGCACCGTGACGGCGACCCCGATGGTTGCCGCAATCACGACCACGATGCTCACCCCCAGCAACAAGGCGCGGTCCTTGATGATGGCGATGTAATCTTTAAGGGAAAGCTCGTAGTCCGATTTCATGGTGGCCACCCGTGCGAGAGTCAGATGTCGGGATATCTGTACGTCAACGTCAATCCGGCAATGGTCGCGTCAGCATCGGGCAAGCCGTCTTGCTGGCGCTGCTTGTACATCAACGAGAAACGCAGGTCCCAGGCCGGTGAGAATGCGCGGCTCGCCCAGATGCCATACGTTTGTAACGTGTTTGGCGAGACCCCTTTGCTGTCCTGCCAGGAGGCGTCTACACCGACGCGGTCGACCTCGGTGACCAGGTAGCTCCAGCTGCCGCGTACCATGTCGAGTTCAGCAAAGCCGCCCTCGGCGTTGGCAACAGTGCTGCGCTCTGCGCTGAAGCTTGCGTCGGCACGATCGCCCCGGTAGAACAGCGACATGCCACCTTCACCGCGGCGCCCGCCGCCAGGACCGGTGGTCTTGTTGACGCCGATATGCATCTCGCCTTCAAACCGTTCGGAAAAACGGTGCCTGACACCGATATTAGGGCTGTAGCTGTTGGAGGACACCGCGGTGGTATCGTCCTGCGGTTCATAACGCCTGGCGTCGAAACCGGTGATGATGTCGGTGCGCTCGCTCCAGGCGTAGGTCCATGTCGATGTGTTGTACAGCTCGTCGTAACCGGTCAGCGAACTGATGTCATAACGGGCATGCGAATAGGTAAGGACGTTGGCCAGCGTGCTGCGCTCGGTCACCGCACTGCTCCAGTTGCCCTCGAGCGTGGACATCTCCTGCGTGCCGTCGGTGGTGACCACACCGGTGTCCTGCACAGCACCGGACAGCGTGGAACTCTCCTCGTAGCGCGCCAGCAAGCCAAAGCCACCAGTCTCGGTCTCGCGCTGCCAGCCCAGGCTCACCTTGGGGTCTTCTCGGTCATCGACGATCGACCGGTCGGATGAGCGCAGCACGTTGACACCCAGGCCCAGACGCAACTGGTCGCGGTCGAACTGACCGATCAGGCTGTAGTCGGGCGCAATGATGGTACGCGTCACACCTTTCTCCTCGGACGTCAGGAGCAATGGGTTGCTGTCGTACTCGACAGACGTGGGCACCACGACTGAAGATTGCCAAATGGCGGCGTGAACCACCCCAGACAACGGCAACATCATGATTGCCGTTGCAATATTCGTTGGTCGAAAAATAGGCACTAGAGATTCTTATATATTGGAAGGGTCAAGGTACGACCAGCGTATCGCCAGCCTGGAGTTGGAAGTTGGTGGACATGTCGCGCCCAGAAACCAGATCCTTGTAGCGCACCGGCAATACCTTTTGTGATGGGCCGCTGCCGCGGATGACCTTGATGGCGCTTTCGTCGGCGAATTTGTCCATTCCACCCGACATGCTCAGCGCCTGAAGCACCGCCGTAGGGCCTGCCATGGGTACCGGGCCTGGCTTGATGACTTTGCCTTGCACATACACAAGGTTGCCCGCCGTGCCCGTAACAACGACGCTTACATTAGGATCGGCCAAGTAGGGCTTGAGGCCGGCAGTGACCTTATCGGCAACCGCTGTGACGTCCAGGCCGGCCACGTCGATTCGGCCTGCCAGAGGGAAGGTGATGCTGCCATCGGGAAGTACGACGGTTTCCTGGCGAAGGGTATCCTCCTGCCAGACCGAAATCAGCACCCTGTCACCGGGGCTGAGCAGATAAGCCGAGTTGCCCTGATCAGCAACACTGCTGCCGGACCAAGCAACGAAAACGCAGAATATGGAAATCAGCAAACGCGCCATGAGGGATCCCTCCGGCCTTGCGGCCCAGGTTCAAGAGCACTGAATGAGAACGACACTAAACCTCTCGCTCCACTTCGCAGCCGTTACAGCGCTGCGACGGCCTCAAGCATCCAGGAGGCCCTTTACCGCAATGCCGCGTCGCCTGCCACTGCCAATGTGCGCCTGGGGCGTCAGCTACTGGAATATAGCAACAGCTGTAAAATTGACAAGCGGCTGACTCCGTCTTCGACGTAAACACCCTTTATTTAGCGTCAATTCACTGGCAGCACGGTTAAGTTGATCGTAAATGCAACAACAACGGCCTCAAATTTTCTTTCTGTTGGCAACTGCGACAAAACCGATCACCGCAAACGCAAACACCCAGCCTGCCGTCGCCAAAGGAACGATATTTGTTTGGCTCATATAAGAATCAGCCGCCCGTGCCGCGCCACTCAATAACACCAACAGAAAGATGGATTTGATGAACAGTGTTGAGCGCATGGTCCCCTCCTACGAAGAGGAAAATTTATTATGGGTTTTTGGCGGAGGAATGAATCGCTGTTGATTGGAGCTTATGGGCACGATGCCATTACGTCAACGTTCCGACACCATAATAAATCTCAATCGACTGCCCCTCGACTCGTCAAATAATCGACATGCAGAAGATGCTGGTATCTTTCAACCTCTGGCGCTTGAAGCAACTCATTGATATCACATAAAAATAAACATTCATCAGTGTCCCACCACGGCGAGCGTGCGGGTAGTCGCACCGGGGCGCGACTTGCACGATGTGTTTCATAGGCGAGAAACATTGAGAATCATTGCGCTTAGCGTCACGCTTATGACGGAAAAAGATCAAGGGTACGTTCGACCTCATCAATATCGATCGTGAAGCCATCACCCTGCGGCGTGCCGACAACGAAGCCAAAATGCTGGTGGTCACGGTCAGTCAGGTACTTGTAGTAACTGACGAAGCGGTTCGGTGGCTGCAGCGCCAGCAACGAACCGCCTGAGCGCAGTACATTGACACCGTGAACCAGCTGGCTGCCTTCTACCCCAATCACCGTCCTGGCCCCCGCGCAAGCCGCAACGATGGTGGGCACATCGCATCTGAGTGGGTCGATGACACGAAAGCCACGGTGCCTGCGCAAGTGTTCGGCGACCTCAAGTTCGTTGCGCATCAACCGCAATTGGCCTTCACAGCCACGCAGAATGAACACGCCAGGGTGCGTTACATGGTCCACATGCGACAGCAACTTGTCGCCCATGGCGCGGTAGCGGTGATGCCGGCTGCGGTTGTTGCTCACGTCGTCGAACAGCACCAGCTCCTTGAAAAATGCGCTGCGCAAGCGCAAGGGCTGCATGTCCAGCCACGCCTCGTAGCCGGGGGCTTGGGTAAACAATGGAAACCTGGCCGACGGCGCCGTCGTAATAGGAATGCCCTCATTGCAGGCCAGTGCGTAGGTCGGGCAATCTTCCATCAACCAGGTACCAAACCAAGTGTTGCCGTTTTGCGTGCAATACACCGCTCCCCGCTCAATTTCGTAGTCCACCGTTACCCGCGGGAAGGTGCTGGGCTTCAACGACAGCCAATGGCTGGCGTCGTCTTTGTACAACGCCCCATCAATCAGCCAGACATCCTTTAGCAGGTAGCCGCGCGTCGGGCCTTGATGCGCACGGATACCCCCTTCCATGGTGCTCGCGGGGTGAACATGGGGGAAAAAACGCTTGGCTTCCCAACCGGTCACGCGTTCCAACTGGTTGGGCAGGAAATACGCCGGTGGAGAGACGGTGGTTTCACCAGGTGCGATGTCCCAGGTTTTAACCGCCCGACTTTTTATGTCGATATCGGTTTTACGGGCAATCCGCTTTCTCGCCATGTGTTTGTAGGCGGCCAGCGTCCAGACAGTTTCGCTGGTGATCAGCGTCGAACTGAACTTAGAGATATCACTACCCATGGAAAGCCCCCTTATAATAAGAACGCCATAAAGCTCGCAAGCGACGTCCTTATCCAGGCCGGCTCTGACGCTAGGTTAGTTGGACAACACCCTTTCCATCGTGGGCGGTGATTTCAAGTTGGCATACCGTTCACGCAAGTTCTCGAAGAACAACTCACCCGAACTTTGAGCCCCATACAGGTATATCTTGTGCAAGCCGCCAAACACCATTTCGTGATAACGGCTTGCAAGCGCTTCATCACTGGACCCTTCCGGCAAACCCAGGTGCAGCGTCAACTTGTTGCCCTCAACCGCAAACAGCGGCGTGTCCCAAAGAAAACGGGCCACTCCCGTCTTCGGTAGACGGATGAACATGTAAGCGTGGTTGCCCAGCGAGTCGATATCCCCCCCGCGCCGCCGCTTCCACTTCAGTAACCCGTCATCCGGGCGCGCCAGACAAAGACCGATGTCGTAATAGTCGAAGCCATTGGCCAAGGCCCACTCCAACGCCATGTAGGTGGTGATGGAATTGACCTCACGCAGTTTCTTGGCATCGGAAAACACGGCTTCGCAGTAGCCGAAACGCAAGGTGCTCCAGTAGCGCTTGCCAGCCCGGGTTATCTCACAGCCAAGGTGACAGGCCACCACCTCGCCGTTCAAGGTGATCAAGTCCAGGCGGCCTACGCCCTTGGCCAAGCGAAAAACCTCTTCGGTGGGGAACTGTGCTGCATGAATGCCCTGCCGTGCGCTCGCATAAGGCCGAAGCAGATCACGGTCGGCCATGGCTATTTCGTCATCAGATAGCGTTTGCCTCATCTGGTACAGCGGTCGGTTCTTGCGGATACTGCGGCGCAACTCACTGTCATAGCGCGCGGTGATATCGTCCAGCGAGCGCCCAAGAGGCACAACGGCACTCAGGTAGTGCGGGACGGACAGTGCCCCGAGAGTGGGTAACTCACTGACTACTACGCGGCTGGGCAAGCTGCCCGCCGGGCCCTCGGGCTCTGGTGCCTGCTGTTGCACCTTGCCGCCTATCAACAGCTTGGCCATTTCGCGCTGTTGCTTCCTGCCGATGTAGAGAATTTCGTAGGGGCTTTCCTGCTGCAGCCTGAACCGGGCGACCTCCCAGTGCCAGAAGCACGCCCGCCCAAGCATGTCGCGTAACACGTTTGATACTGTTCTGATCTCGTAACGCAGCGAAGGCGAGATAAGTTTTCGAGCTACGGCCATCATGTGCGCTTTCATGTCTTCTTCGACGTCCTTTGAATTCAAACGGCCTTATCGGAAGAGAAGCGGGTTATTGCTCAAGACAGTGACGTAAGCGACTGATTAGACGACAACATTGCCCCTTGCCGGCCTAACATTCAGTAACAATTTAAGATGCAAGCTCGCGTATTAGCAAGCGGCGTTTTGCAATCGCCTGCCTTCATTTCATGACGTCAATTTTCTTTCCTGCACGCGTTGAGCCATTGATTGCTGCAATGGGTAATTAACTACCTCACCGCTGCGGTGCAAACGGTGCCTGCTATCGGCTCTTTCTCTTATGCAGGTACCGACGATGACTGATCTCGCCCTCCACAACCCTCATCAGCAACTGATCCAGGATCAGCTACCGGCCTGGGCCGGAACTGTGCAACCTGAGCACTGGCAGCGCTTGCGCGAGAGCGTGTTGCCCGAGCAAGGCCTGGATGGTCAAGCGCCATGGTTCGCCAATGCTGCACCTGACCTGCGCGAAGCAGTGCTTGCCAGCCAGCGCCGCCTGGACAACTCGCAATACCAACTGGCGCGTGCCCTTGCGGGGCTGCAGAACGTTGCCGAATTTGCCGAAGCCTTGCTCGATCAACGACTGAAGGCCGCGCACCAATTGTCAGTCCCGCTGCGCACCACCCAGCTCATCCATATTCAGCACAGGTTCAGTTTCGGCACCTACGTCAGCGACCACAAAGCGACCAGCCTGCTCGAAGCCGCCCTGCACAACTTTGAAGAACAGGCCACGTTCAGCCATGACAGTGCCCTGGCACTAGCCGGTGATGCACAGTGCGAAGCCACCACGGTCGTCGGCCAGACCACATTGGGCGACAGCGACACGCTGGTTGATATCGACCTACCGTCCGAGTCATACCGTCTCAAGCCGCTGCCGCTCACACCCAACGACTTCGCCCGCAGTTGCCGTGACCTGGATATTGGGCAGCGTTATCAGGAACACCTGCAGACGATCTTCGAAACCCCTTCAAGCCCGGTACGTGCAGACTCGATGACGACCCTGCGCGATCGCCTGCACCTGGCCGCCGACATGGCTTTCCTGCGCCACACCATCACCGGCACCGGCCGTGATGTCATCGAAGAGCTTTTGGCCGAGGCTCCCGTGCGCTGCTGGCAGCCATCGCTGTTCGGCATCACGCTCCACGAAGTACTGATCATTGACGCTGGGCAGGCGGGGCTGTTGTTGTACCTGCCGGGTGATGAGCAGCGCCTGCTGCAGTTCCCCGGCCTTGCAGGCGTGCATGCGCATCTCGCCACCCATTTGCTGCAAGCAGATTACCGACGCGGTTTCCAGCGATACGTATCATCATTGCAGTGCTATCGCTTCCTCGACCTGCTGCACCAGAACCTCGACGCCGCAGGTACCAGCCCCACGGATCAACTGTGGTCGATGCGCGAGGGAGCCGACCTGCACCTGACCCTTGCCCCCATCGAGGCGCCACTGCTGGCTTTCCTCTATGACGACCATGTGGCACGCCTGAAGGCCGAGGCCGCAGCCGTGGCAGTGCCTACCGCAGAGGTCGACAAGCAAGCGCACCAACGGCGCATTGCCCAGTGGCAAAGCATGGGCATGGACGCGCTGATGGTTGCAGGTTTCTTCATACCCGGAGTTGGCACCCTGTTGACAGGGGTAATCACCTGTCAGTTGCTTGGGGAGGTGATCGAGGGTTACCAGGCGTGGAGCATCGGCGACCGCCATCTGGCTTTGCAGCACATCGAGACGGTCGGTTTGAACCTTGCTGCCATCGGCGGGTTGCATGCAGCAGGCAAGGTGCTGCCGAAGCTGTTCAACAGCGCGCTGATGGAAAGCCTTGAACCGGTGAAGCTGCAGGACGGCAGCAAGCGACTCTGGCGTGCGGACCTGACAGGCTATGCGAGTACAGTACAGTTACCTGCAGAACTCGAAGCTAACCCGCAAGGGTTACAAGCCCATCAAGGCAGGCAGTTCATCCGGATGGATGGCCAACAGTACGAAATTGCCCAGGATGGTACCGACCAACGCTGGAGGGTTGTCCACCCAAGTGATCCCGAGGCCTACCGACCGTTGCTGGAACACAATGGCGAGGGCGCGTGGCGGGGGGAGCACGAGACACCTCAGGACTGGTCCGACAGCCAGTGCATACGTCGCCTAGGCCTGCCCGTGGATACGCTGGACGACGTGCAACTGCAGCAGGCGATGGTGATTAGTGGCGTGGACCGGGCACGTTTGCAGGCAGTACATCTGGCCGGCGAGGCCACGCCTGCACTGCTTGCCGATACGTTGGAGCGTCTTACGCTGGCCCGGCAAATGCCCAAGCTGGACGGTGCGGCACTGACGAGCATTTACCGGCGTACGGCGAGCACCGCCGAACAGCGGTTGTGCGAGACCTATGCGCAGTTGACCCCACCCCTGGCCAGGCGCCTGCTGACACGACTCTCGCCAGAGGCGTTGGCCGATTGGCACTCGCAGGGTGCACTACCCGCCTGGCTACACCAGCAAGCCGAGCAGATTACCCGCGATTTACCCCTGGCCCGTGCCTTGGAAGGTCTATACCAGCCACGCCTGGCCGACAGCAACAGCGAGCGCCTGCTACTCGCCTGCATTGAGCGGCACTCCAGCTGGCCAGAACACTTGCGCCTGGAAATTCGCGAAGCCAATCCCGAGGGTCGCGTACTGGCGGCCATCGGTGAGGAACAGGCCAGCGAGCGTTGCGTGTTGCTCAGGTCTGGCATGGGGTACGAAGTCTTCAAGGGCGAGCGCCCGGAAGCCGGGCCCGTGCATACCGACGCATACCAGGCGCTGTACACCGCAGCGCCATCGCAACTCAAAGAGGTGTGGGGCAGCGCTGAAGCGTTGGGTGAGCGCACGCAACGCCTGGCCGCTGCCGAGCGGGAGAAATGGCCAATGCGCCTCTGGGGGCCGCAGGCCAAGCGCCCTACCCTGCGTCACAGGTTGCGCGGTGGCGCACCTGTCGCTCCACTGGCACCCAGCTCACCGTTCTTCAACCAAAGCGTGCCGGCGCGCTTGCGCAGGCTCTACCCCAGCATCACCCAGGAGCAGGTCGAGCGCTTACAGGCAGACTGGAGTAACACGATGCGCTCTGCGGAGACAGAATTGCGCATTCGTGAAGACGCCTTGAGACAGTTACGCTCCGACCTCGATCGATGGGCAACGGCCGTTCCCCGGCGCCAGCCCGCCGTGCGCAGGATGCTCAACGCCTGGCAGCAAAATTCGATACGTGTGTTGTCCACCGGCCAGCGCATCCACTCCCTCGACCTGAAAAACTTCGAACTTGAAAACAGCGACTTGGCGGCCCTCGCGCTGCCAGCGGGTTTCAGCCACATCGCGGACCTTGACCTCAGCGGTAACAGCGCACTGAGCGAGTTGCCCGCACAATGGCTGCATTGCATGCCCGAACTGCAGCGCCTGACCTTGAGCCGTTGTCGCTTCGCCGCGGTTCCAGAGGTTCCGGTACCCGGTAACCTGCAATGGCTTGACCTTGAATATAACCGCATCAGCTGGGACGCACGCGCGCAGGCAGCACTGGAGCGACTGAGTGGGTTGAGGGTGCTGGATCTGTCCCAGAACCCGTTGCTCCACGCGCCGAACCTGCAGAACCTTCCAAGGCTCGGTTCGGTGTTCATGGTCAACTGCGACCTGACCGAACTCCCCCAAGGCCTTCAACGACTGGAGTCGGTGTTGATCATCGACCTGTCCGAGAACCAGTTCCAGCGCCTTCCACGGGGGTTTACCCTGCCTGTGGCCAGCGCCAATGCCTTGGCCCTGGAAAGCCCGGGGCTAGGCCTGCCCATTCGCGAGCAGATTGAAGATTATTACCAGCTACATGGTGCCGACCTGCTGGTGTCCGATATCGACTACCAGCCACTGCTGGCCGAAGCCAGTGCCCGGCGACTGCAGCTCTGGTCGCGGGTGCCATTGCACTACCGTCGAGAGTTGCGCCAGCTGATCGAGGACATTGCTGATTTCGATGACTTCGATGCAGGCCTGGAGGCACTGTGGCGCTGCCTCGAACGCATGGATGCAGACCCCGCATTCCGCGAGCTGGCGCTGGATTCGCCGGCTGCCATGCTGCTGGATCTCTGAACCGCTTCAGACACTGCCCTGGCGACCCCGCTCGGCACGGGTCGCCAGCCAGCGAGCAAGATCCGCCGCCGGCATCGGCCGGGCCAGCAGATAGCCCTGCCCCTGGTCGCATCCGGCATTGCGCAAGAAGTCATACTGTTCCTGGGTTTCAATGCCCTCGGCAGTGATCCGGAAGCCCAGCGCATGGCCCAGGTCGATGATCGCCCGGGCGACGGCCACTGCATCGTCATCGTCCGGCAGGTCCTTGATGAACGCACGATCGATCTTCAGGTGATCGATCGGCAGCGCTCGCAAATAAGCCAGTGACGAATAACCCGTGCCGAAGTCGTCCACTGCCGTGGTCACGCCCATGGCCTGCAATTGGGCCAGTACCTCACAGGCCTGTTGCTGGCTTTCCATCAGCAGACTTTCGGTGATTTCCACTTCCAGCAGGCTTGGCGCCAGGCCGTGACACTCTAGCGCCTGGGCCAGGCTGGAGACATAGTCGCTGCGTTCGATCTGCAGCGCCGCCACGTTGATCGCCATTGGCCCGGGTATACGGTCCTCGTCGCGCCAGGCAGCCATCTGCGCGCAGGCAAGCGCCAATACCCGCTCGCCCAGCGGAATGATCAAGCCCGTGCGCTCTGCCAACGGGATGAACTCGGCAGGTGACACCAGGCCATGTACAGGGTCGCGCCAGCGCAACAATGCCTCGACACCCTGCAGGCAGCCGCTGAACAGGTCAACCTTGGGTTGATACCAGAGCTCGAACTCGTTCGCCTGCAAGGCACGGCGCAGATTGCGCTCAAGCTCCAGGCGCTGCTGCAGGCGGGCAGTCATATCTGTGTGGTAAGGGCGCCATGCGTTGCGCCCGCTTTCCTTGGCTGCATACATCGCCGTATCGGCGTGACGCAGCAGGCTGCCAACATCCTCACCGTGCTGCGGACACCTGGCCAGGCCGATACTGCCGGTGACCAGTGCGGTACTGCCATTGAGGTCGAACGGGCGTTGCAGGCAGCGCAGTAGGTGGGCCACCTGGTGGCTGACTTGGCCCTGGGTGCCGCGCAACATGAAAACGAACTCGTCGCCGCCAAGGCGGCACACCCGGTCAGCCGAGTCCAGCTCCTGCAGGAACCGCGCGGTGGCTTGCTGCAGCAACAGGTCGCCCATGGCATGGCCGAGGCTGTCATTCACCTGCTTGAAACCATCGATGTCCAGCATCAGCACAGCCAGACCATCGCCTTGGAGAATTGCATCCGCCAGTTGCTGCTGGAACAGCACGCGGTTGGGCAAGCCGGTGATCGTGTCGTAATGGGCCAGCCGCTCAAGTTGCGCCTGGGAGCTGCGCAGTTCTCGGTTGCGTTGCTGCAGCTGGCGTTGCTTGCGGTTGATCAGGGCCAGGAACAGGCTGGTCAAGCCCGTACAGGCCAGGGCGAACCAGAGCAGCGGCGAGACCAGCGGGCTGGCCATCAGGCCGTCAGGCTGGCGTTGCACATCCAGTTGGCCCAGCAGCACCGACAGGGCGATACCGGCCAGGGCAAAACCCACCGGCATCAGGCTGCCAAGGGAGCGGCGCAGCAGGCCGGTGGGCGGCGGCTCATCAGGTAGTGGGGAATTGGACGGGATCATAGGCCTTCGTATGCGCTCGATTGCTTCTGTATCGGCGCACTGCGGGCAATATTGAGCCAGACTGGTATTTTTCTTTCGGCGGGTGCATCCTCGAAGCTGAAGCGATTCACCTACCCAGACTTGTGAGGTGCAGTACACATGGACCACCTGCTCGATTCGCTATTTCCTGCTGCCGGGGATGTACCCACCCCCTGGCAGCTGGGTGAACCCTTGGAGCAACGCGATTACCTGGTCAATGGCGAGCTGAGGCGCTGGGACGGCCCGCTGGCCACCGTGCGCAGCCCGGTTTGGCTAAAGGAAGGTGACGGCGAGCGACAGGTCATCCTCGGCAGCGCCCCGTTGCTCGATGCTGATACGGCACTGACGGCACTGGACGCCGCCGTGCAGGCCTATGACAAAGGCCGCGGTGCCTGGCCGAACATGCGTGTTGCCGAACGCATCCAGCATGTCGAAACCTTCCTTGCGCGCATGCGCGAACAGCGTCAGGCCGTGGTCAAGCTGCTGATGTGGGAGATCGGCAAGAACCTCAAGGACTCCGAAAAGGAGTTCGATCGCACCTGCGACTATATCGTCGACACCATCAACGCCCTGAAAGACCTCGACCGCCGTTCCAGCCGCTTCGAACTCGAACAGGGCACGCTCGGCCAGATCCGCCGCGCGCCGCTTGGCGTGGCCTTGTGCATGGGGCCTTACAACTACCCGCTCAATGAAACCTTCACCACGTTGATCCCCGCGCTGATCATGGGCAACACCGTGGTGTTCAAACCGGCCAAATTCGGCGTGCTGTTGATTCGCCCGCTGCTCGAAGCGTTCCGTGACAGCTTCCCGCCGGGGGTGATCAACGTCATCTATGGCCGCGGCCGCGAAACGGTCAGTGCCTTGATGGCCAGCGGCAAGGTCGACGTGTTCGCCTTCATCGGCACGCACAAGGCCGCCAGCGACCTGAAAAAGCTCCACCCGCGCCCGCACCGCCTGCGCGCCGCTCTGGGGCTCGATGCCAAAAACCCCGGCATCGTGCTGCCCCAGGTAGACCTGGACAATGCGGTCGAAGAAGCGGTCACCGGCGCGCTGTCGTTCAACGGCCAGCGTTGCACCGCACTGAAAATCCTGTTCGTCCATGAAGACGTGGTCGAACCGTTTCTCGACAAGTTCCAGCGCAAGCTCGCCGCACTCAAGCCTGGCATGCCCTGGGAGCCGGGGGTGGCCCTGACGCCGCTGCCGGAGCCGGGCAAAGTCGATTACCTCGACGCCCTGGTGGCCGATGCCACGGCCAAAGGCGCGCGGGTGGTCAACGAGGGGGGCGGGAACAGTCGCGGTTCGTTCTTCTACCCTGCCCTGCTCTACCCGGTAACCGGTGACATGCGGGTGTACCACGAAGAGCAATTCGGCCCCGTGGTACCGGTGGTGCCCTACCGCGACCTGCAGACGGTGATCGACTACGTGCTCGATTCCGACTTCGGCCAGCAGTTGAGCCTGTTCGGCAACGACCCGAAGACCATCGGCAGTCTGGTCGACATCTTTGCCAACCAGGTCGGCCGTATCAACCTCAATGCCCAGTGCCAGCGCGGCCCGGACACCTATCCCTTCAATGGTCGCAAGAACAGCGCCGAGGGTACCTTGTCGGTGCATGACGCCCTGCGCGTGTTCTCTATACGCACCTTGGTCGCCACCCGCTTCCAGGAGTCCAACAAGGAATTGATCAGCGAGATCATCCGTAATCGGCAGTCGACCTTCCTCACCACCGATTACATCTTCTGAACGGGCCCTGCCTATAGCCAAACGATCTACCTGAGCTGTCGATTTTCGAGCTGCCTGACCGACTCCATGCAACAGGGGCGCAACCTGCCCCTTTCGCATCCATTTCAGAGGAGTGTCGAACATGGCAGCCCGCCCGATTCCAGAAGGCCAGCACAGCATTACCCCCTACTTGGGCATCAAGGATGCCGCCAAGGCCATCGACTTCTACAAGCAAGCCTTCGGCGCGGTCGAAATGTTCCGTCTCGAAAGCCCGGACGGCCGCGTAGGGCACGCCGAGCTGAAGATCGGTGATTCTTCGCTGATGCTCGCCGACCCGTGCGACATGGCTGGAGGGCTGACGTCCAGCCAGTCACTCAGTGGTGTCGCCGTTGGTCTGCACCTGTACGTGGAGGACTGCGACAAGGTCTACGCCCAGGCCATCGCAGCAGGGGCCACCCAGCTGCATGAGGTAAAGGACCAGTTCTACGGCGACCGCAGCGGCACGTTGCAAGACCCGTTCGGCAACATGTGGTTCGTCTCTACCCACAAAGAAGACCTCAGCCCCGAAGAAATCCGCGCCCGCGCCGCCAAACTGTTCGCAGGCAACTGAGCGATTGGTTGAAAGCGGCGCGACTTTGCCTGAAGCTTGTGGCTCGTAGCTTGGAGCTGCTTCATGCGAATCATCGACAAAACCGCCGCGCAGGTACGTAGCCTGACCCCGGCCGAAGAGGAACTGCTGCAGGCATTCGCCACCGGCACCCTCATTGGCCCCGGCCTGTTACAGGCCAACCAGCTGCTGATGAAGGTGCGCAGCGCCAACCAGTGGCTGGCCTGCGATTGCCGCAAGGACGCCCTGCCGGTGCTCAATGTCACCCTCAATGGCAGCACCGGCACACTGTTTCTCAAGAACAACCCCGGCACCGCCGAGCATGCGCCCGGCTGCCCGTTCAGCAAGGACGAGCGTGAGGCCGCCGAACGCGAGCAAGACCCGGCCCCGCCCGCCGCCTGGCTGCCCCCTGACACGCCACTGCGCCTGCTCGGTGACTTTCGCAAAGCTAGCGAAAACAGTGGAGCTGCCCAGGACGGCAGCGAACGCCGAGAGCAACAGCGCCTGCTCTCGCTGTTGCTGACCTGGATTGAAACCAGCGGCCTGAACCTGTATGCCACGCACCTGAAAAAGGACCTCACCGCGCAGTTTGCCGAGTTGCGCAGTGTCGCCAGCCGTTACCCCCTGCTCGAACGCGTGCCCGCCAGCAACTACCTTGAAACCCGGCTGGACATGAAGCACATGATGATGCTCAAGGCCCGCCTGCGCGAAGCTACCGTATTCGGCAACCATCGCCGCCATGGCCTTTTGCTCGACTGCGTCGAGCAGATCAAGGGGCGCAAGCTGTTCAACAACCGCAGTGAGGATGGCTTCGACTTCCAGGGGCATCACCTGTACTGGGGTGGCAGCCGGGTGTCTGGGCCGCTGCTGGCGCTGATCCTGTACTCGCCCACCACCGCAGGCAGTCACTTCTACGAGCTGATCCACGTGGCCAGCGTGCCAGTGTTGTCGCGCGCTCACCTGTTCCCGGTTTACCGCGACGAGGAACGTGAACCGCTCAAGGCCTTGGTGTCGTTGATCGACTGGATGGCCAGCAAGGGGGTCAAGGTGCAGATGCGCAGGCCGGTGATCGGTGGCCAGGTGATGGATGAACTGGTGCTGACCTCCGACCAGGACCGCGTGCTGTCGGTGTCGCTGCTGGAGCAGCCAGTCGGGCCGGAACCGGATGCCGAGAATTTCAAGCGGTACGCCGACTTCAAGAGTTTGGAGACATTCCGCAAGTTTGTGGCCGGGTTCTTCATGCGCGAGCGCTGAGATAGCAGTTGAGGCGGCTGGCGTATGGATTGGATGTTGCGGGGCTGTTGAGATCGGGCGCCACCCGAGCAGCCTTCGATCTCAACAGCGTCCGATCACCCAAGAAACAGCTTGTAAGCGGGATTCTCGGTCTCATCCCAGTACCGATAGCCCATCTCGTCCAGCGCCAGCGGCAGCCCTGCCTGCTCATCCTCGGGCACTTCCAGCGCGGCAAACACCCGCGCCTCGGCCGCGCCATGGTTGCGGTAATGGAACAGGCTGATGTTCCAGCGCTTGCCCAGCCGCTCCAGGAAGCCCAACAATGCGCCCGGCCGTTCCGGGAACTCGAAGCGCAGCACCCGCTCATCGGCCCCCGACGCCGCATGGCCACCCACGGTATGGCGCACATGCAGCTTGGCCAGCTCGTTGTCGGTCAGGTCGAGCACGCTGTAACCCTGCTCGGCGAGGTTTGCCAGCAGTTTCTCCCTGGGGTCGTGCAGCGGGTGCGTCTGCACCCCGACAAACAGGCGTGCTTCCTTACCGGGGTAGTAGCGATAGTTGAACTCGGTGATCTGGCGCTTGCCCAGCGCCTGACAGAAGGCCCGGAAGCTGCCTGGCTGCTCGGGGATGGTAACGGCAATGATCGCCTCGCGCTGCTCACCCAGTTCGGCGCGTTCGGCCACATGACGCAGGCGGTCGAAGTTGACGTTGGCACCGGAGTCGATCGCCACCAGCGTCTGTCCCTGTGCGCCTTCGCGGGCCACGTACTTCTTGATGCCCGCAACAGCCAGCGCGCCAGACGGCTCGGTGATCGAACGGGTATCGTCATAGATGTCCTTGATTGCTGCACACAGCTCATCGCTGCTGACGGTCACCACCTCATCGACGAAATGCCGACACAGTTCAAAACAATGCGCACCGACCTGGGCGACCGCCACGCCATCAGCGAAGGTGCCCACCTGCGGCAAGATCACCCGCTCGCCCGCAGCCATGGCGGCCTGCAGGCAATTGGAGTCTTCCGGCTCGACGCCGATCACCTTGACCTCGGGGCGCAGGTACTTCACGTACGCGGCGATCCCTGCAACCAGGCCACCGCCCCCGACCGGCACGAAGATGGCATCCAGCGCACCCGGCTGCTGGCGGAGGATCTCCATGCCCACCGTGCCCTGCCCGGCGATCACGTCAGGGTCATCGTAAGGCGGCACGAAGGTCGCGCCTTCGCTGTCGGCCAGGGTCAGTGCATGGGCCAGCGCATGGGGGAAGCTTTCACCGTGCAGCACCACATGCCCACCCCGTGAACGTACACCTTCGATTTTCAGCGAAGGTGTGGTGGTCGGCATGACGATGGTCGCCTTGATGCCCAGATGGGAGGCCGCCAGCGCCACACCCTGGGCGTGGTTGCCTGCCGATGCGGTGATCACCCCACGCTCGCGCTGAGCGGGGGTCAGGCGCGCCAGCCGGGTGTAGGCACCGCGGATCTTGAACGAGAACGTGGGCTGCAGGTCTTCGCGCTTGAGCAATACCTGGTTGCCCAGGCTGGCAGACAACGCTGGTGCCGCTTGCAGGGGGGTCTCGATGGCCAGGTCGTACACCGGCGCAGACAGAATGCGCCGCACCTGCTCCGACAGCAGCTGCTGAGGGGTAAGCGGGGTACGGGGGCTGACGTTGAGGCTGGTCATCGGGTGCAACTCCTTGGCTGTTTTCACGTTGCCCAGGAGTCGAAGAGTAGAAACCCGCCTCCAGGGCGGGTTCGGTGCACGTACGCGCTAGCCCGCCAAACTGATAATGGCGGTAATAATAATGGCGTTCACATGCGGGAGAGTGTTCATGGGGTGGGAACTTATCCCGCTGAACCTCGGCGTGTCAACACTTGGCTTGCTGTGCCGAGAGCGGCACATCGAACACCTTGTCGAACCCCCACTGGAACACGAACGCATAGACGAAGAAGAACACGAACAACGCCATGTTGGTGAGCAACGCTGCCCACAGGCTGACATCCAGCCAGTACGCCACCAGCGGCAGCAGGATCACCACCAGCCCGCCTTCGAAGCCCAAGGCATGCAGCAGCCGGCGCATGAAGGTACGTTCACGCTGGCGCTGGCGCGCCTCCCAGCGCTCGAAAGCCCAGTTGAAGCCCATGTTCCAGCTCATCGCAATGCCTGACATCAACACTGACAGCACGGTCGACTGGGCCATGCCGGCACCGAACGCCAGTTCCAGCGCCGGCGCCACACAGGCCACGGCGATGGCCTCGTAGAGAATGGCCTGGACGATCTTGCGTGCCTTGCCTTGCATGTTCGGCTCCCTATCGAAAAGGCTTACCACGTTACTAGAAGCCGCAGGCAAGCAAAAGCCTGAATACCTGGCCTGTCCCCGCACGAGCGTGCATTGGACAACCCGGCACCTGACTGCTTGTATCTATCCATTGCAAGCGGCGCGAGGTCGCGCACCTTCGTCCAGGGAATCGTACGAGGAACAACACGATGGCCAACACCGTCATGATGGTATTCGGTACCCGCCCAGAAGCGATCAAGATGGCCCCACTGGCCAGGGTCCTGCGTGAGTGGCCCGACATCGACCTGCACATCTGTTCCACCGGCCAACACCGCGAGATGCTCGAACAAGTGCTGACCGCCTTTGGCCTCAGCGTCGATCAGGACCTCAAGGTGATGACCCAGAATCAGACACTGAACGGCCTTGCCCGTGACCTGCTGGACTCGATCGACAAGGCCTATGAACAGGTCAGGCCAAAGATCGTTCTGGTCCACGGCGATACCACCACCAGCTTCATCGCCGGCCTTGCCGCATTCCACCGGCACATCCCCATCGGCCACGTCGAGGCCGGGCTGCGTACCGGCAACCTGCAGCAACCTTGGCCCGAGGAAGCCAACCGGCGCCTGACTGGCGTGATCACCGACCTGCACTTTGCGCCCACCACCAAGGCCCGCGACAACCTGCTGCGCGAAGGCGTGCCGCTGGAACATATCGAGGTGACCGGCAACACCGTCATCGACGCCTTGCTGTGGATGCGCGAATACCTGAAGGAAACTGCGTGGCACCCCGCCGCCGAATCGCCCTTGCACAACCTGCACGACGATCAGCGCATGGTGCTGATCACCGGCCATCGTCGGGAAAACTTCGGCGCCGGTTTCGAACGTATCTGCCTGGCCCTGGCTGAACTGGCCCTGCGCTACCCCGATGTGCAGTTCGTCTACCCCGTACACCTCAACCCGCAAGTGCAGAAAGCGGTCTACGGCCTGCTCTCGGGACGTGACAATATCCACCTGATAGCACCGCAGGACTATCAGCACTTCGTATGGCTGATGAACCGCGCCCACATCATCCTCACCGACTCCGGTGGCATCCAGGAAGAGGCCCCGGCTCTGGGCAAGCCGGTACTGGTGCTGCGCAAGGTCACCGAACGGCCGTCAGTGCTCGAAGGCGGGACGGTGAAGCTAGTCGGCACGCAGACCGAGCGCATCGTCAAGGAAACCAGCCAATTGCTGGACGATGACCAGGCCTACGCGCGCATGGCCCGCGTATTCACCCCATTCGGTGACGGCCACGCCAGCGAAATCATCGCCGAGCGCCTGAGCCGCTGGTTCGAGGAAAGCGTAATCAAACGGGATGACGCATGAGCCTGGCTTTCATCGATTTTCTTACCTACGTACTGTTTGGCCTCAAGATCCTGGCGATCATCCTCGCCGCACTGATGTTCCTGCTCGGCCTGGACGACCTGTTCATCGACCTGTGCTACTGGTGCCGCAAGCTTTTCCGTCATTTGCGTATCTATGACAAGTACGCCAGGGCCGACGAGAAGCGGCTGTTCGAGGTGCCGGAAAAACCCCTGGCGATCATGGTCCCGGCCTGGAACGAAGTGGGCGTGGTGGGAGAAATGGCGCGCCTGGCGGCCTCGACCATCGACTACGAGAACTACCAGATCTTTGTCGGCACCTACCCCAACGACCCACAAACCCAGGCCGACGTCGATGCCGTGTGCCTGCACTACCCCAACGTGCACAAGGTGGTCTGCGCCCGCCCCGGCCCCACCAGCAAGGCTGACTGTCTGAACAACATCATCGATGCCATTCTGCGCTTCCAGGACGACGCACGCATCGAGTTCGCAGGCTTCATCCTGCATGACGCCGAGGACGTGATCTCGCCCATGGAGCTGCGGCTGTTCAACTACCTGCTGCCCGCCAAGGACATGATCCAGATCCCGGTGTACCCATACGCGCCGCAATGGAAGGGCTTTACCGCCGGACACTACGTAGACGAGTTCGCCGAGAACCACGGCAAGGACGTCATTGTCCGCGAGGCGCTTACCGGCCAGGTGCCCAGTGCCGGTGTCGGCACCTGTTTCAGCCGCCGCGCCATCAGCGCCCTGCTCGAAGACGGTGACGGTATCGCCTTCGACGTGCAGAGCCTGACCGAGGATTACGACATCGGCTTTCGCCTGAAGCAAAAAGGCATGAAGTGCATCTTTGCCCGCTACTCGGTCACCGACCCTGCGCTGGCCCTCAAGCACGAATGGCGCCCCGGCATGAGCCGCGAGTTCGCCCAAGTGATCTGCGTGCGCGAGCACTTCCCGCGTGACTGGCAGCATGCCATTCGGCAAAAGTCTCGTTGGATCGTCGGCATCGTGTTCCAGGGCACCAGCAACCTGGGCTGGAGCCGAACAGGCGCGCTCAACTACTTCCTTTGGCGGGACCGCCGGGGCTTGTTCGCCTACCTGCTGGGCTTTTTGGTCAACCTGTTGCTGCTGGTGCTGCTGGCCATGTGGCTGGTTACGGTGATTGCGCCGCAGTCCTGGCGCTTCATGTCAATCCTCAGCGACAGCCAGCTCCTGACCACACTGCTCTGGCTCAACGGCCTGATGCTGATCAACCGCCTGTTCCAGCGCGGCTGGTTCGTCACCCGCTATTACGGCATCGGCGAGGGGCTGCTGTCGGCACCCCGGATGATGTGGAGCAACTTCGTCAACTTCTTTGCCAACCTGCGCGCCCTGCGCCAAGTGATGGAGATGGGCGATTCACGCCGAGTGGCCTGGGACAAGACCACGCACGAGTTCCCCGCCATCGCCTCACCGGCCCGCACCCCGCTGGGCCACCGCCTTGTCGCCAAGGGCTACATCAGCGAAGCGCAGCTCGAGCAGGCCATCACCAGCCCGGTGCGGCGGCGCCTGGGCCGCGAGCTGCTGCTGCGTGGCTGGCTGACCAGCGAACAGCTGGTGCAGACCCTGGCCGAGCAGCTCGACCTGCCATGGGCACCGCTCAACCCGTTCAAACTCGACCCGCAACTGATCGCCCTGCTGCCGCGCCGGCTGGCCACGCACTACGGCGTGCTGCCGGTGGCCGAAGACGGCAATACGCTGGTGCTGGCCAGCGAGAGCCCGGTCAGCCAGGTCTCGCTGGGGGTGATCAGCCGCCAGCTCAAACGCCCGGTCAGCTGCCGCCTGGCACCCCAAGGCCGGGTGACCCTGGGCCTGCGCTACCACTATCCCAGCCCCTGGCAGACAGACCAGACCCGGCAGATGCTCGAAGTGCTCGAACGGCACCAGGACAACGCCGAACTGATCGAGCAGGTGAGTATCCACCAGGTCATGCTCGGTGCGTTGCTGCAGGTGCGCGGCATGGTCCCGGTGACCCTGTTCAACCAGGCCCTGATCGACTTCGATCCCGAGCAACAGAGCCTTGGCGAACACCTGATCGCGCGCGGCATCATCACCGAGCTCGTGTTGCAGCAGGCGCTCGAAGAACAGGCCAGCGAACAGCAGGCCGCCTTTGACCTGATCAGGGAGGTGGCATGAAGCCGCGCGTTACCCTCACATTCACCGGGCTATTGCTGTGCACCACCGCCCTGCCTGCCTTGGCCGCGCCCATGACCGATTTCCAGCGGTTCACCAGCTATCCGTTCATGGAACGCAGTTACCGCGAAGCGAAGAGAGACAACTGGGCCGAAGTCGAGCGCCTGACACGCCATGTACTGGGGCGGGTGCCGAACAACGATGAAGCGCGCGCGCTGCTGGTCGAGGCCCTGGCCCACCAGCGCCGCTACAAGGAAGCAGAAGCACTGGCCGAGCAGCTCGGCAGCGGCACGGAGAATGCCGACGCCCTGCTCGAGCTGCGCCTGACCTGGATCGAGCAGGACCCACCCGCGGCCAGCCAGGTGGAGGGCTGGTTGGCCACAGCTGACGGCGCACACCGGGTACGCCTGTGGCAGGCCTACAGCCTGAGCCTGGCCAAATTCGGCGGTGCCGGCAGGGCCCTGGACTGGCTGAGCCAGTTGCCACCACGCGGCGATGGCCAGGTGCTGCGCCTGGCCAGGGCCAATTTCGCCGAGCAACTGCGCAACTGGAATGCCACCATCGATCAACTGCAGCCTCTGGCCGACAGGGGGCAATTGCCGGCCGATGCCTGGCAGCGCCTGGCCAACGCCTACGTCCAGCAGGTCGATGAAAAGGGCCTGACCCGCTTGCTGCAAAGCGCGCCTTCCCCCGAGATGGCCAGCCAGACCCGGCTGGCCATGGCCAACCGCGCAATCGCAATGGGCTACAACAAACAGGCACAGCGCTGGCTGCAAACACTGCCCACCGAGCAGTTGCAACAGCCCGAGCAGCGCCAGCAGCTCTGGGAGCTGGCCCGCGAAGGCAACGATGCGCCGCTGCTCAGGCGCCTGAGCAACGAGCTGCAGCGGCCCTGCCTGGAGACGGTCGACTGGCTTTCACGGCACGACCCGAACATTGCCCGCGAACAGTTCAAAGACTGCTCTGCAGGCGCCGAACCACGAGCCTACGCAATACTCAAGCAGCGCCTATACGGCAACCCGGCAGCGCCGCCCCAACCGCGCACCGCCGCCGAGTGGGAGCAACGTTACCGGCGCACGGGCGAGCTGGCCGCGCTTGAACAAGCAACCTTCCTGCTGGTGCGGCAAGGCCACGACGAGCGCGCCCGAACCTTGTTGGAGCAGGCCTACGACCGGCGCCAGGGACGTCTGACACCCTCACTGCTGCAGCGCCTGGGCAACCTTTATGCTCGCCAGGACGGCCAGCTGGACAGCCGCAGAATGCTCAGCCTGATCCCCCAGGTGGATGCCAATACCCGTGGCCAGCTGCTGGGCCGCCTGGCCGAGGCCGGGCAATGCGACACCGTACGCCGGGCCATGCCGGCAACCCCCAGCGAAGCCGGGCAATACCGTGCACTGGGGCGCTGCGCCATGCCCGAACAGCCGGGTGAAGCGGTGGTCTACTACCAGGCCGCCGAGCGCCTGGGCGACAGTGGCAACCGCTTGCCACTGGCCTATGCCCTAGAGGCTGCAGGTGACTCCACCGCAGCCCTGCCAATCTGGCGCAGCCTGCCGGACAGCGCCTGGAACGACAACGCCCGCCTGACCGCCGCCGCAGGTGCGCTGAACGCGGGCGACCCGCAAGCTGCCCGCCGCTACTGGGACGCCGCCGCGCATACCCGCGCCGACGACTGGGCACTGGGCGCCGCCATCGCCCAGCGCCAGGGGGACCTGCAGGCCGCCCTTGGCTTTCAGCGCCAGGCGCTGGCACACACCCCTCGCGCCGACCACTACTACGCGGCCGCCGGCACCGCACAACAGGCCGGCGACAGCGCCCAGAGCACTGCCTGGCTAGCCGAAGCGGTGCGCCTGGCCCCCAACCAACCACGCTATCGCGCCGACTACGGCATGCGCCTGGCCAGCTCGCCAGACAAGGCCGAGCGCCGCCAGGCGATCCCGTATCTGGAGCGCGCCACCGTCGATTTCCCCGAGGATTACCGCCTCGGCGAGACCCTGGCCGTGCGCTATGACGAAGCCGAAAACAGTGCATCTGCCCGCCGCGAGCTGCGCCGGGTGATCGATGTGGAGCAGGACCTGGTCGACGGCGACGATGAATACGGCAGCCTCGATGCCCGTAAATACCGCCAGCGGCGCGCCCACGAAACCCTGTCGCGGCGTGACACCGTGACGCTGGCCAGCACCTGGTCGCCAGCTGGCACCTCGACCAACGACCGGTTCCTCGAAAACGGTGTGCGCAGCGGCAGTTCGCGCCGTGCACAGTCGCAAAACGTTCAACTGGCCATGTGGGACCATGCCCTGGGCGAAGAGCCCAGCCGCAATGGCAGCACATTGTCGGTGTACGGCCGCGTTCTGTTCGGCGGCCAAAGCCGTACCGACTACGCCCAGAGCATGGGCACCGGTGTCGGCCTGCGTTACAAACCGTTCGGCCAGGCCAACCTCAACCTGTACGCCGAGCTCTACCATCAACGGCAGATCGATGCCGAGCATTACAGCGGCCTGAGCCTCGGTGAGCTGCTCAGCCCGGCCAAGATCGGTGGCAACTGGGGTGATCTGCGCCACAACGCAGAGTCGAGCAACGACCTGCTGCTGCGCGCCACTGCCTCGTTTCTTGACCAAGGTGACTGGCGCAACGATTGGCGGGTAGACGAGGACGACTGGAACGAGCGCTTCCTCTACCTCGACGCTGCCTGGTGGACCCGTGCCGGTGACCATGCCTGGCTGTCCCGTTACCAGCAGGGCCATGCCTGGAAATTGCCCGGCACTTCGCCGCAAACCCTCATGCCCTATGGCTTCCTCGAGTTTTCCAGCCAGGATCCCAGCAACGACTGGCGCCAAGATGCCCGCGCCGGCGTGGGGGTGCGCTGGCAATGGTGGTTCGACGATGACCGCTACAACGCTTACCGCGGCTCGCTGAAAGTACGCGCCGAGTATCAGCAGTCGTTGGGTGGCAACCTTTACCAGCGCGCCAATGGTGTGCTGGTCGGCGCGGAGATGAGCTTCTGATGCGTACCTTTCTGGCCATCTGCCTGTTTGCACTGAGCCTGCCGGTCCTGGCCGACCAGCGCCTGTTCTATCAACCGCTGAACAGTGACGCCAGCGTCAGCCCCGCCCAATGGCAGCAACTGTGGCGTGCCACCGTGGCTCAGGGCGGCAAGACCGTGATCGTACAGTGGAGCGCCTATGGCGACAGCGACTTCGGTGGTGCCCAAGGCTGGCTGGCCAACAGCTTGCGCGAGGCGCATACCCAGGGCCTGCAACTGGTGCTCGGGCTGTACATGGACCCGGCCTATTATCAGCGCATCGAAGCACTCGATGGTGATGGGCTGAGCAGCTACTGGAAAGCCCAACTGGGCAGATCCCTGAGCCAGTACCGGCAGGTGCGTCAGCACTGGCAAATAGAGGTGGCTGGCTGGTACCTGCCGATGGAGCTGGACGACCTGCACTTTCGCGACACAGCCCGTCGCCAGGCGCTGTACAGCCAGTTGCAAGCATTCAACCAACAGTTGGACAAACCGCTGCACATCAGTGCCTTCACTGCCGGCAAACTGGCGCCGCGGGTCAATGGCGCGTGGCTGGACCAGCTCGCAGGCCTGGGTGTGAGCGTCTGGTGGCAGGACGGCACCGGCACCGGGCGGCTACCGGCGCTGGTGCGCCAAAGCTATGAACAGGCTTTGCCTTGCCGCGTGGGCGTGGTGCGTGAAGCGTTTCGCCAGGTGAGTGCGCCGGGGCAGGCGTTCAAGGCGCAGGCTGCGCAACCGAAGCTGACCGGCGGATGCCATGCCGAGGCAGTGTTTGCCCTGCGCTATCGGCCTTGGGCTCGGGGTGTTCTGCAGCAGAACTGAGACTGCCTGCACCTGCCTCATCGCCGGCAAGCCGGCTTGTATGGTAGGACTCGAAGGGGTGGGTGGGACCTAAAGCCGGCTTCTGACTGTTCGCAGC